>JBOGMU010000047.1:0-35155 GCA_050746865.1 Candidatus Acidiferrales bacterium | reverse complement strand
TTCGTTGTACATACCGAATCCGGCGCGAATGACCGTCTTTTCGCCACAGGGCTCCATGCAATTCCGATGCGGGGTTGCGGCAAGAATTTCTGATTGTTCGTGGCAAACGCCGAGCTGCCGATGTGGGGCGTCGAATTGATCACTCCGCCAGTGTAGAAATAATTGGCCGCACGGCCATGAGTCTCATTCCATCCAGTCGACGATTCGATCCGCAATCCAAGCGTAGCAACTAATCGTGGCGAGATACGGACCTTGTCTTGCACATATTCCGCGCTGAAAAGCGATCGCCAGTTCAATTCCGTCGACGCAGGATCGTAAGTAAACGTACCCGCCACGCCGCCCAGCAACGCGTTGATACTGGAAAACGAGGCCTGTCCGTATTGGCTCAACGCCAGGTTTTCGTTTGACTGAAATTGTTGCAGCCAGGCTCCGAAGCCGAATTCGTTGCGCCCGCGCGACCACGTTACCTGATCCTCGTAAGTGTAGAGGTTTCGGAATACGTCCAGGTTTGTCCCGTTGTTACTGCCTGCCAGGCCGAGCTGCGTTGCGGGATTCGAGGCGGTGCTCCCTCCAATGACTAATGCTCCCACTGGATGCGATCCGACAAAACTCGTAATACTTGCTGCAGGAGATCCGGGAGTTGGCTCGCCGAGGAAATAGTAGACCCCGCGTGAATAGCCGAATCGCGCAGTATTCACCAGTTGAGGCCTGAAAAGGTGCGTTTCCGCTAGACTCAGCACCTGTTCGCGCAAGTTTGCGATATCTGTGCTGTACGGATCGGCCACCGTCGCCGTGACGTCCGCGCCGTCGTCAATCGTATAAATCGCCGCAAGCGAATCGCGAGTTGAGAAAATATGATCTACGCGCGCCGTGCCGAAATCTTCTCGGATCTTCTGCAGAGGGCTGCTGGCGAATTGGGCGATGCCGCTCGGATTGCCGTTCGGTAGCGTAAGTTCCGGTCCATTGGCAACCGGCCATGCGCTCAGCAGTTGCTGCACTACTGTGGCGCAGGCGGCCTGGGCCCCGGACGGACAACTTGAACCTAGCGGTACGAGCGTGCCGTTGCGCGCATCGTCGGCCGGCACGAACGTTACCGACGTTTGATGGAGGTTCTGCCGAAAACCTTCGTAGTTCGTGAACAAGAACGTCTTGTCTTTCGCGATCGGCCCACCCTGAGATACGCCGAATTGATTGCGCTGGAAAGGCGGCGCCGATCCGACGTCAAAATAGTTGCGCGAATCGAGGTCGTTGTTGCGCAGAAATTCGTATCCGCTGCCATGGAAGCTGTTCGTGCCCGACTGCGTGACAATGCTCACCTGGGCTCCAGGGCGCTTTCCATATTCCGCGCCGTAGGAATCGCGCAGTACGTTGAACTCCCGCACCGCATCCACACCCAGCACCATTCCGCTCGTACCGGCAGGTTGCATGTTGTTTTCCGCAGCACCCGTAAATTCAACGCCGTTCAGGAGGAAGATATTCTGTTGTGGCCTGTTGCCCGAAACAGCAAAATTATTACCGTTCGTCGAGTTCGAAACGCCCGTACCGCCCGTCTTTTCGGAAGTGAAGTTCACCACACCAGGATTCAGCGCCACAAGTAGGTCGTAGCTTCGCCCGTTGAGCGGCAGGTCCTTCACCTGCTGCTCGCCCACCAATCCCGAGACGTCCGCCGATTCCACGCTCACCGACGGAGCATCGGCCATAACGGTCGCGATTTCGCTCACGCTCCCGAGACTCAGCGATAAGGAGAGATTCGCATCCTGTCCCAAAACAACGTGGACACCGGACCTAACCTCCTCTTTGAATCCGTCCTTTCGAACGTGAACCTCATAATTCCCGACCGGAATTGACGCCACGCGAAACCGTCCCTCGCCATCGGTGGTTGTGCTTCGCATCGCGCCGGTATCACCGTTCTTCACATCGACTGCGGCCCCGGCAACTACGGCGCCCGATGGGTCGATGACCGCGCCAGAAATGCTGGCGAGATCCTGGGCGAAGGCAGCTGGCAAGAGGCACAGGCAGCATGCAACGAGAATGATCAGCGTGTAATGGAGACTATAGCAACGGCGCACTTGCGATAACGGCAAGCTAGACGGCTTACTAGACACAAAAAACATTATGATTCCTTTCGGTCAGCCAGACAGGATGCATACACTTTAATACGGTTGTATATGCTATCAATACGTCTCAACACAAATGCTTAGCAGGCTAACGCGCGGAAATCGATAGAAAAAGCGGAAGACTTAAACCTACAGTTCAAAGGGGCCGAGGGGAACGTGTTGGGAGGCGACGTGCAACGAACCTGCGTATGCAAACTCGGTCGCACGGCTAGCGAGCGCCTGTTCGGCAGTGATTTGCGCGAGGTCCGGGGTGTTATTTTGCTCCGAGAGATGCGCGAGCACGAGGTGTTTTGCGCGACCGTCGAATACCTCGGAATCGCTGAGAAATTCACTGACGACTGTGTTGGAAAGGTGGCCGGTGCGGCTCATCACACGCTGCTTGATGAACCAGGGGTATGGGCCGACCTTGAGCATTTCGAGATCGTGATTCGATTCCAGGATTAGAAAATCGCTCTCGCGCAGATGCTGCTTCACATGTTCGGGCATGTAGCCGAGGTCCGTGGCTAGAGCAACCTTCGTTCCATTGGCACGGAACGTAAAGCCAATCGGATCGATGGCATCGTGAGGGATCACGAACGGATTCACCTCGATGTCCCCGATCTCAAAGCGCTCGCCCGGGCGAATATATTCGATGCGCTCCATCTTCTGGAATGGGCCAGTCGGAAACATCTTCAGGATTTCGCGATGCGTCGGCTCGGTAAGATACGCCGGGCAGCGCCATTCGCGTGCCATTTGCGCGAGGCCGGTAGAATGGTCGGAATGCTCGTGCGTGATGAGAATCGCGTCGATTCGCTCGGGACGGGCGCGGCCAAGGGCTTCAAAACGGCGGAGGATTTCCTTGCGGCCTAGACCAGCGTCAATGAGGAGAGTCGTGTGCTCTGTTTCGAGCAATGTGGAGTTGCCCGTGCTGCCGGAGGCCAGAATGGAGATGCAAAAAGAGATGCGCTGTTTCTCCGTGCGACGCGCAAAATAATTACACGGCGCAAAGCAGGCGTCAAAGGAAATCCGCAGGTTACAAGCGCGTGGCGCTACACGACTAGCTGGTCGCGGGTGAGGGAAAAGCCGTTCAGAGAGCCGACGACGCTCGCCGCCAGGCGGTCCGACTGGAAAAACTCCTGCGCGATGGCTTGGATTTCCTCGGCGGTAACAGCTTCCAGCATGGTGATTAGTTCGTCCGGCGTGAAATGACGATTGAAGTAGATGTGATAGCGCGCGAGGCTGTTCATTCGTTGGCCGCTGCTTTCGAGCGCCAGTAGCGTCGCGCCCTTCAGGTGATCCTTGGCGCGGCGCAGTTCGTCGTCAGGCATTTTCTCATCTCGCATGCGTCGAAATTCCGCAAGAACGCATTCCACCAGCTTACCTGCCGTTTCCAGCGAAGTCCCCGCGTAAACGGAAAGCACGCCTGCGTCTTTATAAGAATTGAGTTCGCTAAAAATCGCGTAAGCAAGGCCGAGCCGTTCCCGAACGTTTTGGAACAATCGCGACGACATGCCGCCACCGAGCACATTGTTAAGGACCGAGACTGCAAATCGCCGCCGATCCGTCATCGGGAAGGCAGGCAGGCCGACACAGATGTGTACCTGCTCCAGTTCCTGCTTGCTGCGGAGAGTAACGTGCGGTGCCGGCTTAGGCGCCGGATCGGCCCCGCCTTCGTCAACAGAATCGAGACCGGCAAAACGCTCCGTAACAAGTTCAAGTAATTGTTGCTGCGTCAGGTTACCGGCGGCCGTAATTACGAGATTGTTTGGCGCGTAACTGGCGCGAAACCAGTCCTGCAAATGATCGCGAGTAAATGACGAGACGGTTTCGGGCGTACCGAGAATCGGCCTGCCGATCGCGTGCGAAGCCCAAAGATTCTGGCTGAAAAGTTCATGCACGAGGTCCTCGGGATTGTCCTGCGTCATGCGAATTTCCTCGAGGATCACGGATTGCTCGCGGGCGATGTCTTCTTGCTCGAATTTCGGCTCGAGCGCCATATCCGCGATGATGTCAAACGCGCGCGGGAGGTGTTCGCCCAGCACTTTGGTATTGAAGCAGACCATCTCCTTGGCGGTGAATGCGTCGAGCATTCCGCCAACGCTATCCACTTCGCGAGCGATGTCCTCTGCGGTGCGTCGGCGCGTTCCCTTGAAGACCATGTGCTCGATGAAATGCGAAATGCCGTTGAGTTCCGCCGGCTCGCGCCGAGAACCGGAGCGCACCCAGATTCCAACTGAAACGGAGTGTACGTGCGGCATCGGCTCGCTGATAACAACGAGTCCATTCGGAAGAGTGTCTTTGTAGATCTTTTGCGTCTTTTTCGCAACGCGCTTCGGCATAGCTGCATTCATTTTTGCACGGACTCCCGAAAACTCATATAGCCGCACGTGAATTATCCAAGAACAATTCCATCGCCGAGATGCAGCGGCGTGAAGAAAACCGGCGCGGGAAGCGAGATCGAACCTGCGTGCTATGATCGCGGATATGGGCGAAATGCCTTCCATTCCCGCCGTGAATCTGCTCGGTCAATCGGCTGACGAGCTGCGCGCCTTCACGCAATCGCTGGGCGAGCCAGCATATCGAGGCACGCAAATCTATCATGCGCTCTATGCGGAGCGGCGTTTTGACCTGGAGACTTTCACGAATCTCCCGGCAGCCTTCCGCAAACGCCTGGCGGAAACCGCTCTGATTGACTTGCCGCGCATCCTGAGGCGTCACGTCTCGGACGACGGAACGCTGCGCTATGTCCTCGCGCTTGGCGCCGGCGTACTGCAACGAAAGGCAGCGACCATCGAAACCGTTTTTATGCCAGAGGAAAACCGGCAGACGATTTGCATTTCGTCGCAAGCAGGATGCGCAGTCGATTGCCAGTTTTGCTTGACGGCAACACTTGGCCTGGTCCGCAATCTGACGGCGGGCGAAATCATCGGCCAGGTGCTCGTTGCGCTCACAGACAATTCGAGCGCACTGAAGCCGCAGACAAATGTAGTGCTCATGGGCCAGGGCGAACCGCTGCTCAATTACGACGCGGTGATGGCTGCACTGCGCATCTTGCTCGATCCGAATGCTCTATCGATTTCGCCGAAGCACGTGACGCTCTCGACGAGTGGCATTTTGCCCGGAATCGAGCGGCTCGCGAAGGAAATGGTGCGGCCGAAGCTGGCGATTTCGCTGAATGCCTCGACGAACGAGCAGCGCAACCGAATCATGCCGATCAATAAGAAATATCCGATTGAGGCGCTCCTTGAAACATGCGCGCGGTATCCGCTACGGACGTGGGAGCACTTGACGTTCGAATATGTGCTGCTCGGCGGATTCAACGATGGGCCGGAGGATGCTCGGCGAGTGGCCCGGCTTGTGTCGAATCTGCGCGCGAAAGTAAATTTGATTCCCTGGAATCCGGGCGATCTGCCGTATCAAAAGCCTGAAGCGGAACGCATCGAAGAGTTCCGCCGCATTCTGACTGACAAACGCGTGCGAACGTTCGTTCGCTATTCACGCGGGCAAGACGTCATGGCTGCATGCGGGCAACTGGCGCTGCTCGAAAATGCTGCATCAGTTTGAATTTTTCTCCTGCGACATGATTTGTTCGATTTCGCTGGCACTGCGTGGAAGGCGCTCGCTTAACACCGTGTGCCCATCCGGCGTAACGAGAACGTCGTCTTCGATTCGAACACCAAGATTCTCTTCCGGAATATAAATACCGGGTTCGGCGCTGATGACCATGCCCGGCTGTAACGGCAAATTGCGATCGCCGGGATCGTGCACATCGAGACCGATGTAATGGCTAATGCCGTGAATGAAATAGCGCCCCAGCGTGCGTCCTTCTTTGTCGCGGCCCGTGGACTGATTGATGTAGTCGGTTGCAATCTGTTGGAGGCTGTGTGGACCGCCGTACATCGTGGCGCCAGTCTTGATTGCGTCGATTACCGCTTGTTGCGCGCCGAGAACGATATTGTAAATTTCAAGCTGGCGCGGGGTTAATTTTCCATTGGCCGGGAGCGTTCGGGTTATGTCCGCTGCGTAGCCGCCATATTCGCCGCCAACGTCGATCACAACCACATCGCCGTCTTTAATTTCGTGGTCAAGCGGACTGTAATGCAGAATCGTGGAATCGAAGCCTGCGCCGACGATGGGTGCGTAGGCTTCGCGTTCGCACCCTCCCCATTCATGGATTTGTTTCATGCGGGCGGCAATCTGATATTCAAATAATCCGGGATGCATCGTTTTCATTGCGTCGAGATGCGCATCCACCGAGAGATCGATGGCTTTCTGCATCAAGACGAGTTCACCGGGCGATTTGATCAGGCGCTGCGCATCGAGCTGGTTCGTGGCATCTTTCAGGTTTTCGTGCGGAACAATTTCGCGAATCGCTTCGACCGATTTGGTGAAGTGCGGGTATCCGTCTTCTTGGGCCGGCGGCATTACCGTGTAGGAGCTTGGGTAGGTTTTCGCAAGTTTTTGGAGATCGCCGGCGAGGTCTGTTGTTGAGCGGACAGCTTCGAAGCCCGTAGTTTCCGCAATACCCGGGTCGTCAGGGCCCAGCTTTGGGCCTTCCCATTGCTCTTCGTCGCGATCGCGCGGCGGAAGATAAAGAATTTCGTGCGGGCCTTGGACCGATTTGCCTTGAACGTCCGGAATGATGACGACCACCGCATCAGGTTCATCGTGGCCGGTCAAATAGTAGAAGTAAGGCTCCTGGAAAAAGAGGGCGACTTCGGAAGTGTCTTCGTGGCCGGTATAGCCGTAAAGGATAAAGGGCGCGTCGAGCGCCGCCCGGAGCTTGGCTCGTCGCGACTGGTATTCGGCGTCAGGCTGGCGGAAGCGGGCGCTAACTGCTGTCGCGAAGAGCAGGAGGGTGACCGCCGCAACGAAAACCGGTCGCCATTTGGGGCTCGAAAAGAGCGCCTTTCGCTGTCGATTAGAGTCGGATCGCATGCTGCAGCCAAAGGACTTACATCGATTTGTAATCGAGGCACTGTCGATTAGAAATCGCGGCGATTCTTGATTACTATCTGCGGGATTTTCTGTTGCGCGGCGTTTTAGACTGCGACTCATTTGCCTAAGCATATTCTATCAGGCCGCACAACTTGACAGACGTGCATGCGAGGAAACAAACGGCTGATTCAAAGGGAATTACGCAGAGGAGCAGGCGTGACACGACGCCATCAAAATTCACAGATTCGTGAAACGAATTGACGTCTGCCGACACTATTCCGTGAAGGACGATGCGGCTCTCCGATTTGGGAAGCGAGCGCCAAACTCAGCTTCGCCGAGACCTTGCCGCTTCGCGGCTGGATATTCAGGCTTTGCCCTCTACGGACGCGACTAGCGGCGATCGTCTGAAACGCTGCGCGATTCACAAACATAACCCTCTCAGCGAAATTGCAGAGAGTGTTCGATTTTACACTCGAACGGTCGGGCACGAAGTTTCACTCCCGGCAGAAAGGACATTGAAATGGTCACAGCAAGCGGCACGAAGCAGCAAACGGAGTTTGAATCCTTACAGGGTGGGAAACTGCCACTGAACGATGTGGAGCGCCACCTAACGGACCTACGAACGAAGCTTACCGCGGCAGCAAAAGAAAGAGCCTCACTGCGCCAGGAAGCCGCCAAATACTTCAGTGAGATGGAGCCACCGGTGAGCGCCGATGATGGGAAGGCGGCGCACGCAATCGAGGGATTACGCGGGATCACGGAACGATTGGCCCAGCAGAAGCTGGCAGCGCCGCGCAAAGTGATTGTGCCACCGATAACGGCCTGGGGCACATATACGTTGAAGTTCACGCCCTGGTATTGGTACATGGGGACTTATAGCGTCGGCACAATCAGTTCTGTCACCGGGGACCCTACGATCTCGGCCACCGGGATTGATACCCTGGGTCAACTGAGCTGCAGCGTTTCGACAAACTTTGAGAGCGCCAGCGCTGGGACCGCCTCAAATTTGATGGGCGTTTACTTCAAGCCCCTCTTCGCTGAAGCAACTATCCGCGTCACCTTCGAATCGGAAATCGCATTTTCCTGGTACGTGAATTCCATCCGAAATAAAGAAGCGATATCCGAAGCTCAGGGATTGATTCAGCTTTATCAGTACGACGGAGCATTTGTCCAGCCCGCGTTGAAGCGCGGCGCGTTTTTGGGGTGGTCCGAAGATGGATTGAACAGCCTCGACTTCGATGTTGTCAATGAAGCTGGGCCGACTTGGGCACTGGAGGCTCCCGTCAGTTCGAGTCATTGGTATTTCGTGGTCGTTTCGCTGTCGTGCACAGCAAGCGGCTCCGGATGGCCCGGATCGCTGGCTGGCGCGAGCGCAACCGTGACTGTGCCTGCGATCAACGTGGAAGTGACCGCAAAGCCGGTAGTGCTCGAAGCGTAACTATTGAGTGGCGCATTTAGGCCAGTAAGACACAGAAGCTCTTTGTGCGACCTGGCATCCCGGGCGGAAGACCGGGGTGCCAGTCTCCGCGTAATTCTCCCTTAAACAAGCGAAGATCCAGTCGACGGCAGCCGTATCTGCCAATCTCAAGTTGCATCAATCCGTTCGACGCCGCACCAACGGCGTTCCGCTAGGGTATTCGACCGATTTTTAACTCTTCTGAACTGGCCAAGACTATAGGTGGTACGGTTGTTACCTTTTATCGGTTACGACGCTCTAGAGAGATGAGCGGAAGGAGCGATTGCAATGAGCAAATCCTCAGCGAAGCCGAGGACGAAGATCCTTGTGGACGGAGGCGATCCCGAAGAGACTCTTCGCGTGAAAAAGGCCGTGGGTGCCGTCGACGGCCAGACGACAAATCCAACCCTGATTTCGAAGAATCCGGAGGTGCGGCAGCGGGTGGCGTCCGGGCAGAAATTCACTCAGCGAGAGGAAATGGACGAATACAAGAAAATCGTCCAGGCAATTTCGCCGTTGGTAGGAGAGGGCGGCGTCTCAATCGAGGTCTTTGCCGATTTCGATACGAAAGCAGAAGAGATGCTCGCCCAAGGAAAGGAAATGTTTACGTGGATCCCAAATGCATATATCAAGTATCCGTGCACGCACGAAGGGCTGCGCGCCGCGGAACTCTCAGTGCAGCAAGCGATTCGCGTCAACATGACTTTGTGCTTCACGCAGGAGCAAGCCGCAGCCGTTTATGCGGCAACAGTACGAACCACGGAGCCGGTATACGTCTCACCGTTTCTTGGCCGGCTCGATGACGAAGGCGAGAACGGGATGGACCTCGTGCGAAATATTAAACGAATGTATGAAAGCGGAGACGGTCACGTACATGTGCTGGCGGCGAGCATTCGGAGCATCGAGCACCTGCTGGGATCGTTTCAGTTGAAGACTGAACTTGTTACCGCGCCGAGCAAGTTATGGGAAGAGTGGGCGACGAAGGGCTGTCCTTTGCCGTCGAGCGATTTCACCTATGAAGGGACGAGCAAGGATGGCAAGCGCCTTGCTCCAATTCCATATAGAGAAATTAATTTGAAACAGCCTTGGCAGAGCTTTTCGATCGAGCACAAACTCACTACAAAAGGCATTCGGAAATTCGTAGACGATTACAAAAGCACGTTGAAGCAGTCCGCGTGACAGAGGACATTGCCGAGGTAATCGGAGGGGCTCGCTGAAAGCGCCCGCCCCGAATGTGGCCGCTCCAAAGCCGAGGCAACCAGGCAGAATCGGTGCCTCGCTGTAAGCCGGCCTTACAAAATACAAACCAACGGCAGCGTTAAACATAGACGCGCCTGCCCGAACCACGGATGTTACGGGTACAATCAACCGCGCGCGCCTTTGAAATTGGGCCGCGCTGGACTGAGAGAGGCTATGGCGAAAAGCAACTATGTGATCTTGGGCGGCGGAATGGTCGCGGGGTACGCCGCGAAGGAAATCGTCGAACGCGGTTTGAAACCTGGGGAGTTGACGATCGTTTCGGCAGATGACGCATTGCCCTACGAACGGCCGCCGCTCTCAAAAGGATTTCTCGCAGGCAAGGACAATGAGACTGGCATCCTGATTAGTCCCGCTGACTGGTACCGGCAGCACGGAATAGAGGTTGCACTTAAAGCTATTGTGACAAACGTTGATCTTGCCAAGAAGAGTCTTCGCACTTCGTCCGGGCAAACTTTCGGCGCAGAGAAGCTGCTGATTGCGACGGGTGCCCGGGCGCGAACGCTCAACGTGCCCGGGAATGATTTAGACCACGTCTTTTACCTGCGGTCGATGGACGACTCACGCAGGATTCGTTCGGCGGCGGAGAAATCGAAGCGAGCCGTCGTGATTGGCGGCGGATTCATCGGAATGGAAGTCGCGGCGGTCCTCACGCAGAAAAAGATTCATACGACGATGATTTTCCCGGAAGAGCGCGTATGGAAAAGGATGTTCACGCCGGAGATGTCAAAATTCTTTGAGCGGTATTACGCGGCGCTGGGGGTCGAAATACTATCGAAAACGAATGTGGCTGGTTTCGAAGGCAAAGGCAATGTGAGTGCGGTCACACTGGAAGGCGGACGGACAATTCCTTGCGATATCGCGATTGCCGGAGTCGGAGCGTTGCCGGTAACCGACCTCTTCGCAAAAACGGAAATTTTGGGTCATGACGGCGTGCAAGTGAATGAGTTTCTTGAAACTGGAGCGGCGGGAGTCTATGCGGCGGGCGATGTTGCCAATTATCCGGACTCGATTTTCGAGAAGCGGCGGCGCGTGGAGCACTGGGACAATGCCGTTTCGCAGGGACAGCATTGGGCGCGCGTGGCGATGGGCGATCGGCAGCCATTCGTTCACGTCCCGTACTTTTTCTCGGATGTGTTCGATCTCTCTTACGAATTTTGGGGCGACTCCGATGGATCCACGCAAACAGTAGTTCGCGGAGACTTGAACAGCTCGAGCTTCAGCGTGTGGTGGCTGAAAGGCGAGCGGCTGATCGCGCTATTTGCCATGAACCGGCCAGATGACGAGCGCAATGCCGGACCAGAGTGGATCCAAGCGAAGAAGAAGGTTTCGGCGGCACGGCTCGGCGAGCAAAACCGGCCAGTTAGTGAGGCGGTTCAAGCTTGACGCCCCGTTCCGCGCTCGATTGATGCGACCCTTGCAGGGGCTGGCGCAGGCAATGCTTAAATGAGCAGGAAATCGGCGGAGCGCCGTGGCGTGAAAAGTTCGCTGAAGAGCACATCCTGTTCCTGAATGATTGGGTATCCGTCGCAACAGGTAATAAGGTGCGCGAGGGCGCGGGGAAGAAACAAGCCTTCATCGCTGGCGCGCAGGTGGGCGCGCGAATGCCAAAGGCCGATCATCGTGCACTGAGCTTTCGGTTCTTCGATCAGGGTGCGGAGAAGGATAAAGCCGCGAAAGCCGCGTTCCTTTTTTGCTTCGGGAAGAAACGTGCGGACGGCTTCCACGAATTCATCCAGCTTGCCGGGAAGAATGGTGAAGCGCCACATGCGTGCGTACATGCTACCCCCTTGTGCGACACCTCTGAAGTTCAGATTGCGAGCCGAAGGAGCGTATTGGGAGACTATACGGTGTGGCGAGCGCGGGTTAAAGCGTTTTCGAGTTGACGTTAGAAGCCGGGAGCGCCGGTGGAGGCGGGGCGGGCTTCGGCGGCCATTTCGGCACGAGCCGAGCCGAAGCGCAGGCGTTCGAAATACACCTGGCCGAGTGACATCACTCCCGTATAGAGATAGCCCCAGACGAACAGAAGGAAGAACGGGATCGTGGCGTAATTCTGCATCTGGCCGGCGTAGAGTGCAGCAGCGGCAAAGTAGAGACCGAGAGCGATCTCGACGTAGGGATAAAGCCCGCTGCGCTTGCGGTACGTGCGCTTCTTGACCCACGATGCGGCCGAATCGGCATTCGCTTCGACGCGATATTTGGGCGTGCGAACGAACTCGGACTTCACCCCAAACAGAGCCTCAAGCACGGCAACGGCGTTGCGAACCGAGAGGCCAATACCGAGCGCCATGACGAAAGGCAAATACCAAAAGGTGCGCTTCCACGTCTTCGGATAAAAAGCGCGCTGCGCTGCGAGATAAAACGACGAAATCGAGCACGTCGATGCGAGGAACAAGGGCAGGTCGATGGTGAGTACCTGAAACCATCCCTGATAGAAGCGGACGATCATCGCCGGCAACAGAATCAGCGACATGAACACCATCAGCGGATAGCTGATGTTGGCCGTGAGATGAAAAATCGCTTCGGCCTTGACCGCGGCCGGTTGATCGGAGCGCAGCACACGCGGCAGAATCTTCTTGGCCGTCTGCATGAGCCCTTTGGCCCACCGCGCCTGTTGAGACTTAAAGGCGTTCATTTCGACCGGCAGCTCGGACGGGCACTCAATTTCCGGCAAATAGACAAAATTCCATCCGCACATCTGCGCGCGATAGGAAAGGTCTGTGTCTTCGGTCAACGTATCGTGCTGCCACCCGCCAGCCTCTTCGATTGCGGCACGGCGCCAAATGCCAGCGGTGCCATTAAAATTAAAAAACAGCCTACTGCGAAAACGCGACGAATGCTCGATCGCAAAATGTCCGTCGAGCAGGATCGCTTCGCATTCAGTCAAAGCCGAATAATTGCGATTGACGTAGCTCCAGCGCGTTTGCACCATCGCAATTTTCGAATCGCCAAAATACGGCACCGTGCGACGGAGAAAGTCGGCGGGCGGGATGAAATCCGCATCGAAAATGGCGACGAATTCACCCTTCGACGATTTGAGCCCTTCCTGCAAAGCTCCCGCCTTGAAACCTTCCCGATTATCGCGATGAATGTATTCGATTGGCACGCCCAACTGCCGGTATCGCTCGACGCACTCGCGCGCGACAACCTTAGTCTCATCGGTGGAATCGTCGAGCACCTGGATATCCAGCAGCTCGCGCGGGTAATCGAAGGCCGCGACGGATTCCACCAGGCGATCGATGACGTATCGCTCGTTGTAAATCGGCAGCTGAACCGTAACGCGCGGCCATTCTGTCAGTTTGGGCGCAGGGCCGGCGGCGTTCTTGCGATATTTAAAATACTTGTAGACGAGCGCGTAACGGTGAATCCCATAGCATGCCAGGACGGTCATCACGAAAAAATAGGGCAGCATGATGCTCATATCGAAGGCATTGGCGTGGTACAAACCGCGAAACGTGGGATTCCAAATGCGACGCCAATACGCGGAAACGGCGCCGCTTTGGATAGAGATCAAGGCCAGATTGTGTGGCGCGATCAGAGCATTCACAGGAGCGTCAGCCTCTCAACGAAAGCGAGGAGTTCACAGGTACGCGCGAACCGGAAGGCCGGAGAAGGTATTATACGGGGCTCGCAGGCGCTGTCAACGAGGAGCAAGCCTTATATGACGTAGGGCAGTTCTTTCGAAAAGTGTCTCAGAGGACCAGTTCGGCCCTGGCTTCCTTGCCACCGCAGGCATGTCGTTTTTTGCCCATATGCACTCCTGGCCCCGGACGCGAGTTAGTGGAAACCAACCTACCTTTCCGCGCGTCCTGATATGTAGGCTTCTTGCCGACCAAAGCGGCTGTTCCCGGCTTGGCGGAGTCCGCCCGGAAGTGTCTCGGGCAATGGCGAGGATTTTTGAGGGGAGTGGGTGCGATGCAGCGTTGGTGCAGCGCGCCCGCGAAGCGAAGCAGTCCATGAGCCCGCATTTTTCGACGAGACTAAGTGGAGAAACTAACGATATGAGGGCTGCTGCGTCTGAGTCTGAACAGATACCCGTTGGCATGCACCGGTGAGGTGTGCCCACGCGACTTTGCAGCGAGGCGCGCGTAAGAAAAGGAATTGAACGTTAACAGCTCGCGGATTCTCCCCGTGCATCGCTGTCGACAATAAAGAAGCGTCAGTCCGCTATAATAATTCGACCCCTAAAGCAGAAATGGAGCTACACGTAATCCAATGCCTGAGAAGATGCCGCCTTCGACCAACACGGAAACATCCTCTGTAGCGGTGGAGACGCCGCGCCATCCCTCCCCGTCAGCACACGGACATTACACACCGCAACCGACGAGCGGCAAAAAGAGCAAAGCGTGGATCTGGCTCGTGATTCTCGTGGTGATCCTCGCGGCGGGTTATTTCATGTACAACCAGTATCAGGCGATGCAGCAGCAGGAGGCGCAGCGCCGAAACCGCCGGCCACAATCCGTTCCGGTAACCACAGCACGCGCACAAAAAAGCGACATGAATGTATACGTGGAAGCGATGGGCACCGTAACGCCGATTTATACGGATACAATCACGAGCCGTGTCTCCGGGCAGATCGTCAACATCTATTACCGCGAAGGGCAGATGGTTCATAAGGGCGATCCTCTGATTGACATCGACCCGCGGCCGTATCAAGCGACGGTAACGCAAATGGAGGGTCAGCTGGCCAAGGATCAGGCGCTGCAGTCGGAGGCGCAACTCGATCTGGACCGCTATCAGACGGCTTACAGCAGAAACGCGATCGCGAAGCAGCAGTTGGACGACCAGACGCAGCTCGTTCATCAGGATGAAGGCACCGTAAAGAATGACGAAGGCCAACTTGAAAACGCGAAGTTGAACCTGGCGTACACGCACATCACCTCACCCATTGATGGACGCGTCGGGCTGCGATTAGTAGACATGGGAAATATCGTGCAAGCCAATAGCACCACGCCGCTCGTTGTGGTCACTCAGCTCCAGCCGATTACGGTGATATTCAGCGTCGATCAGGGGTATCTCGGCCAGATTCAGGACCAATTGCGGCAAGGCCATAGAATGGGAGTGGAAGCGCTGGACCGCAATCAGGAAACGAAGATTGCGGATGGCAAGCTGCTTACACTCGATAATCAGGTGGATGTGAGCACGGATACGGTGAAACTTCGCGCTTCATTCACCAATGCGGATGGGAAACTGTTTCCGAACGCGTTTGTGAATGCCCGCCTTCTGCTCAATACGCAGCGCGGAGACACAGTGGTTCCTACGAATGCAATCCAGCGCAATGCTCAAGGAGCGTTTGTGTATGTGATCGGCTCCGATGAAACGGCGAAGGTCCAGAACGTGACCGCAGGCGTCTCCGACGACAACAGGACCGCGGTTCAGGGCATCGAACCCGGCGCTGTCGTAGCGACGACCGGATTTAATCAGTTGCAGGACGGAATTAAAGTGACACTCCCAGGCCAGAGTCGCGGAGCACGGGGCAATCGGACGGCCGATACCAACCCTGCCCGTGGAGAAAACGCACGTTGAGCCCGTCTCGCCCATTTATTCTGCGACCCATTGCGACGTCGCTCTTCATGGCGGCGATTCTGCTGGCGGGTATCGTTGCGTTTACACAGTTGCCCATCTCCGCGCTGCCTGAAGTCGATTATCCGACGATTCAGATTGTGACGTTCTATCCGGGCGCCAGTCCGGATGTCGTGGCGACGGCGATTACGGCGCCGCTTGAGCGCCAGTTCGGCCAAGTGCCTGGGCTGAACCAGATGACGTCGATCAGTTCGGATGGCAGCTCGGTCGTTGTCTTGCAGTTCTCTCTTACCCTGAATATTGACGTCGCGGAGCAAGAGGTGCAGGCCGCAATCAACGCGGCCGGCAACTTCCTGCCGACAAACCTTCCCACTCCGCCGATCTACAGCAAGACCAACCCGGCGGACGCACCCATCCTGACGCTGGCGCTTACGTCCAATTCGATTCCACTTTCGCAAGTGGAGGATATGGCCGACACGCGCATTGTGCAGAAGATCTCGCAATTGCCCGGTGTCGGTCTGGTGAGCATCAGTGGAGGCCAGAAGCCGGCGGTGCGCATCGAGGTGAATCCGGTCGCGCTCTCCTCCAACGGTATCAATTTGGAAGATGTGCGCACGGCCATCGCTCAGACCAGCCTTGATGCGGCGAAAGGAAACTTTGACGGGCCGCACCAGGATTATCAGATCGATGCGAACGATCAACTTACGAACGGGGACGATTTCAAGGGTCTTGTAGTGGCTTACCGCAACGGCGCGCCCGTTCTCCTTTCAGATGTGGCAAAGGTGGTCGGCCTGGAAGAGGGTATTGAGAACGAACGACAAGCGGCTTGGATGAACGACACGCCGGCCGTGATCGTCAATATCCAACGACAACCCGGCGCGAACATCATTCAGGTGGTCAATAGCATTCAGAACTTGCTGCCGGTCCTGCAGCAGAGCCTGCCGGCTTCGATTCACGTCTCGACACTTACGGACCGAACCGTAACGATTCGTGCTTCGGTGCGAGATGTGGAGTTCGAATTGATGCTCACCGTCGCGCTCGTTGTGATGGTGATCTTCCTTTTCTTGCGCAACGTCTACGCGACGATCATTCCAGCCGTTGCTGTACCGATTTCGCTGGTCGGCACTCTGGGCGCGATGTATTTGACGGGCTACAGCCTCAATAACCTCACATTGATGGCGTTAACTATTTCCACCGGATTCGTGGTGGACGACGCCATCGTGATGATCGAAAACATCGTGCGTTACATCGAAGCCGGTAAATCTCCGATGGAGGCCGCGCTCGAGGGAGCTGAGCAGATCGGATTCACGATCGTTTCGCTCACGGTTTCGCTGATCGCAGTCTTGATTCCACTGCTTTTCATGGGAGACATCGTCGGACGGCTGTTCCGCGAGTTCGCGGTTACGTTGAGCGTCACGATTTTCGTTTCTGCGGTCGTTTCGCTGACGTTGACGCCCATGATGTGTTCGCGCCTTTTGCGGCATACGCCGGAATCTCAGCAGAGTACGTTCTTCCGCAAATCCGAGGATATTTTCAATCGGATCATTGCGTTCTACGGCCGCACGCTGCAATGGGTGCTGCGGCACCAGGTAGAAACACTCGTGGTTGCCGTCGGAACGCTTGTGTTTACCGTCTTTCTTTACATCGTGATTCCGAAAGGTTTCTTCCCCATTCAGGACACGGGCATCATCCAGGGCTTTACGCAGGCTCCGGATTCGATCTCCTTCACAGCTATGTCCCAAAAGCAGCGCGATGTGGCGCGCGTGATTTCGCAGGATCCCGCGGTCGAATCGCTTTCATCGTTTATCGGAATTGACGGAACGAACACGACGATGAACAGCGGCAGGATTCTCATCAACCTCAAGCCGCTTGAGGACCGCCGCACCAGCGCAACAGACGTGATCCGCCGCCTCGAACCCGAAGTGGCGAAGGTGGAAGGCATCACGCTTTACATGCAGCCTGTGCAGGATCTGACGGTGGAAGACCGCGTGAGCCGCACGCAATACCAATACACGCTGGAAGATCCGAATCAGGACGAATTGAACCAGTGGTCGAAGCGCTTCGTCGATCAATTAAAGCAGTTGCCGCAGTTGACGGACGTCGCCACGGACCAGCAGTTGGGCGGCCTTGCCGAGAAACTGGTGATCGACCGCGTGACCGCTTCGCGTATGGGCATTACGCCCAATATGATCGACCAGACGCTTTACGACGCGTTCGGCCAACGGCAAGTCGATACGCTCTATACGCAACTGAACCAATATCACGTGATTCTGGAAACGATGCCGAATTTCCAGAATAATCCGAAAGATCTGAACAGTATTTTCGTCCGTTCCGGCACGGTTGCCGGTTCAGGCGGTGGGGGAACGGCAGGTACGCCTGCGGGCGGAGCGGGAAATGGAGCGGCTGGCGGAGTTGCGGCGGGCACTTCAAATCCAGCCCCCGTGGCTGCGGCAAATGGCGGCGCGGTGCCATTGAGCGCTTTCGCTCATTTTGAGGAAGTAAGCTCGCCGCTCTCGATCAACCGGCAGGGCCAGTTCCCTGTCGTGACGGTTTCTTTCAACCTTGCGCCCGGCGCCTCCTTGGGCGATGCGACTTCAGCAATCGAAAGAGTCCGCCAGGATTTGAACATGCCGTTGAGCGTTCAATCGGCATTTCAAGGCACGGCGGCATCGTTCGAGGCTTCGCTCAAGAATGAACCGCTTTTGATTCTGGCCGCTTTGATCACGGTTTACATCGTGCTCGGCGTGCTTTACGAAAGCTATATCCATCCACTGACGATTCTTTCGACGCTGCCTTCGGCCGGTATGGGAGCGATTCTTGCGTTACTTCTCTGCAAGCAGGAATTGAGCGTCGTGGCGTTGATTGGCATCATCCTGCTGATCGGTATCGTGGAGAAAAACGGCATCATGATGATCGACTTTGCCCTGGAAATGGAACGGAAAGAGGGCAGAGAGGCGACTGATGCGATTTATCAAGCCTGCTTGCTGCGTTTTCGTCCAATTCTAATGACCACAATGGCTGCGATGCTGGGCGGGGTGCCGCTCGCTCTTGGCACCGGCATCGGATCGGAATTGCGCAAGCCGTTGGGTATTTCGGTGGTCGGCGGTCTCATTGTCAGCCAGGTGCTGACGCTTTATACCACTCCGGTCATTTACATCTTCTTTGATAAGCTCGCTCAAAAGTTCTCGCGTTCGCGCGTTCGCCACGCCCACACGGAGCCCTATCCAGCGGATTAGCTCATGAGCCTATCGTCTCCATTCATACGACGCCCTGCCGGAACGACGCTTCTCACGATTGCAATCGCGCTCGCTGGAGTCGTTTCGTTCCTGTTCTTACCCATGGCTCCGCTGCCCCAGGTGGATTATCCGACGGTCTCGGTAGGGGCGAGCCTGCCCGGCGCAAGCCCGGAGATTATGGCGTCGTCGGTGGCAACGCCCCTCGAGCGCCAGTTTGGGCGCATCGCGGGCATCACCGAGATGACTTCGTCGAGCGGCTTGGGATCGACGAATATCACGATGCAGTTTGATCTGAACCGCAACATTGATGGAGCGGCGCGCGACGTGCAGGCCGCAATCAATGCGGCCCGTAGCTACCTGCCGGCCAATCTGCCCTCGAACCCGCGTTATCGCAAGGTCAATCCCAGCGACTCACCCATCCTGATTCTTGCGCTCACCTCGAAAATCTATGACACGGCCGCTATGTATGACGCCGCCTCGACGGTGCTCGCCCAAGGCCTTTCGCAGGTGGACGGTGTGGGACAGGTCAGCGTCGGTGGAGCTTCGTTGCCGGCGGTTCGCGTGGATGTGAATCCCACGCAGTTGAATAGCTACGGACTCGGCCTCGCAACGATTGCCACCATGCTCCGGGCGCAAAACGCGAATCTGCCAAAGGGCCAGATCGCAAATGACCAGATGACGGCCGACATTCTGGCCAACGACCAACTCTTGAAGGCCAACCAGTACAAGCCGCTGATCGTGGGCTTTCATAAAGGCGCGGCCATCAAATTGTCCGATGTGGCGAACGTTACGGATTCGGTGGAGAACATCCGCGCCGGAGGGTACGTAAACGGCGAACCCAGCGTGTCCATCATTGTCTTCCGCCAGCCCGGCGCGAATATCATTGACACTGTCGACGCCGTTCGAGCGGCGATGCCGGCTTTAAAGGCTTCTATTCCGGCTGGGATTAACCTGACGACGGTGGTAGATCGGACGACCACGATTCGCGCCTCCGTGGACGACGTGGAGCTGACACTCGTTATCTCCATAGTGCTGGTCATTATGGTGGTTTTCGTCTTCCTCAGGAATGCGCGGGCGACGTTTATTCCAAGCATCGTGGTGCCGGTCTCATTGCTAGGGACGTTTGGCATCATGTACCTGGGCGGCTACACGATCGACAATCTTTCGCTCATGGCGCTGACGATTTCGACTGGCTTCGTGGTGGACGACGCGATTGTCGTGATCGAGAACATCACGCGTTACATCGAAATGGGATATCGCCCGCTGGAAGCCGCCTTCAAGGGCGCGCAGGAAATATCCTTTACCGTTGTGGCTATGAGTACATCGCTCATAGCCGTGTTTATTCCGATTTTGCTCATGGGCGGGATTATCGGCCGCCTGTTCCGCGAATTCGCAATCACGCTCTCGGGCGCGATCTTCATGTCGATGTGTATCTCGCTCACAGCGACTCCGATGATGTGTTCACGCCTGCTGAGGCACGAGAGCCAGGAAGGCCACAACATCTTTTATCGGGCCAGCGAGCGAACATTCAATTGGCTGCTGCGAGTGTACGAGCGCACGCTCACCGTCGTTCTGCAACATCCGGCGTTTACTCTGGGCATCCTGATCGCCACGATTGGCGTGAATGTCTACCTCCTGGATATCGTTCCGAAAGGATTCTTCCCGGAGCAGGATAACGGCACGATCGGCGGCGGCATCGAAGGATCGCAAGACAGTTCATTCGTCGCCATGAATAAACTGACGCAGCAGTTCGTCAGAATTATCAAAGCCGATCCTGCGGTCGAGAATGTATTCGCGTTTACGGGTGGACAGGGCGCCACGAATCACGGGTTCGTCTATATGGGCTTGAAACCCTTGAGCGAACGAAAAATGAGCGCGTTGCAGGTGGTGAACCGGTTGCGCCCCAAGCTAAATGCCGTTCCGGGAGCGACCGTCTTCCTGCAACCCGGGCAGGACCTGCGCATCGGCGGAAGGATGAGCAATGCGCAATTCCAATACACGATTCAGAGTGACAATGTGGATGACTTGGTGAAGTGGGGCCCGCTGCTGGTGCAAGGGCTTAAGAAAGTCCCTGAATTCACCGATGTAAACTCGGACCAGCAGAACAGTGGGTTGCAAGCAACCCTCACCTACAATCGAATGAACGCCGCGCGATTGGGAATCACGCCGCAGGCAATCGATAACACGCTCTATCAGGCATTCGGGCAATCCATCGCTTCGACGATGTACACGGCCCTTAACCAGTATTACGTTGTGATGGAGGTCGCGCCGCAGTTCTGGCAGTCTCCTGCGGGCCTCAAAAATGTCTATCTCAATCCAAAGCAGGGCGCGGAAGTTCCGCTGAATGCCGTGGCGCAATACCAGACCAAGACGGCTGCGCTTTCGGTAAATCACCAGGGTCAATTCCCTTCCGTGACGGTTTCCTTCAACCTGGCGCCGGGTGTCGCATTGGGCGACGGCGCAGCGCTTGTGAATGAAGTGCAACGCAAATTGGGAATGCCATCCACTATTCGCGGAATGTTTTCCGGTGCGCTGCAGGCGTTTCAAACGTCGCTCTCGACAGAACCTTTCCTGATTCTCACCGCTCTGGCGGCCGTTTATATCGTGCTCGGAATGCTCTACGAGAGCCTGATTCACCCGATCACGATTCTTTCCACGATTCCGTCGGCCGGCGTCGGAGCAGTCCTCGCGTTATTCGTCTTTCGCACGGACTTGAGCATCGTGGCGATGATCGGCATGCTGCTGCTGATCGGCATCGTGAAGAAAAACGCAATCTTGATGATCGATTTCGCCATCACCGTGGAACGCACGGAAGGCACGAATCCGAGGGAAGCCATCTTCCAGGCCTGCATGCTTCGCTTCCGTCCAATCATGATGACGACCATGGCCGCGCTTTTTGGCGCGCTGCCGCTCGCACTGGGCGGCGGTGCCGGCTCCGAACTGCGGCGCCCTCTGGGAATCACGATTGTCGGCGGCCTCATCCTGAGCCAGATGCTGACTCTTTACACGACGCCTGTGGTTTACCTCTATATGGACCGCTTGAGCCTCTGGTGGCATCGCGGTCATCGGCACGGGCACGTGGCGCCCGCTCCGCAGGCGGCCGACTAATCAATCCAAGGGAGACGAAAACGAGGGCATGGCTAGAAGACTGACTGCGCTAGGCGCGAGCGTGACGATTGCGATGTTTGCCGCAGGATGCGCGGTAGGGCCGAAGTATCACACGCCCGCCGTGCAGGTTCCCCCATCTTACAAGGAAGCCACGCCTCCTACGCCACCGGCGCCCGCTCCGCCCCAAACGAATGCCGCGCCCCAATCATCCGTCGCGGCAAACGCCAACGCGCCTAGCGCACCACCATCCAACGCAGCCAATCAACCGCCAGCGCAGCCGGCTCCCGCTCCGACCAATCCGCCATTTCGCGTCGCGCAGCCAAATGACAACGCCCTCCGCGGCGACTGGTGGGAATTGTTCAACGATCCCGAGCTGAACGCTCTCGAAGCCCAGGTAAACGTCTCCAACCAAAATATCGCCCGCGCGATGGCCGCTTATTTTTCCGCCCGCGCGCTCGTCCGCGAAGCGCGCTCGGACTACTGGCCCCTCGGCACCGCTTCTCTTTCGACCAACCGCGGACGCGCGTCATCCACACTCGGCAGCAAGGGCTCTCTCGCCAACTTTGGTCTATCTGGCAACGCAAGCTGGGTGCCCGATCTTTGGGGCCGCGTGCGCAACACCGTCACCGCGAACGCCGCCGCCGCGCAAATCAGCGCCGCCGATCTCGAAAACACGCGCCTCAGCATGCACGCCGAGCTCGCCGCCGATTACTTCATGCTCCGCGGCCAGGACAATCTCAAGCAGCTCCTCGATTCCACGGTCACCGCGTATCAACAATCGCTCGACCTCACCAACGTGCTCTATCAGACCGGCATCGATAGCGACGAAGCCGTCGCTCAAGCCGAGACGCAACTCCAATCCGCGCAGGCGGCCGACACGAACGTCGGCATCCTGCGCTCCCAGCTTGAGCACGCCATAGCGGTTCTCGTAGGACAGCCGCCTTCCACATTTGCTGTTCCGCCCGCTGCCCAGCAACTCGAGCCGCCACAAGTTCCGGTGGCAGCGCCTTCGTTTTTGCTGGAACGCCGCCCGGACATCGCCGCAGCCGAACGCGGCATGGCTCAGGCAAACGCGCAGATCGGCATCGCCACCGCAGCGTACTATCCCTCGGTGACGCTAAGCGCAAGCGCCGGCCTGCAGGCCACTTCGATTGCAGACTGGTTCACGTGGTCGAGCCGCGTCTGGTCGGTAGGAGCTTCGCTCGCGCAGACCGTCTTTGACGCAGGCTTGCGCAAGGCAACCGTGCAACAATTTCGCGGAGTTTACGACGAAGACGTGGCCACCTACCGCCAAACTGTACTATCCGCATTCCAGCAGGTGGAAGACGATCTTTCGGCCGAACGCATTCTCTCCGAGCAGGTGCAGCAGCAGGACGCCGCAGTCCAATCTGCCCAACGCTTTTTGAGCCTCGCGACGGAGCGCTACCGCCTCGGCATCGATCCGTACCTTGATGTGATCACTGCTGAGGCAACTCTGCTAACTAACCAGCGGACAGCTGTCGATCTCCGCACGCAACAGATGACTTCCTCTGTGGATTTGATCGAAGCGCTCGGCGGCGGATGGGATGTAAGCCAGCTTCCATCGCCACGCGCAGTGGCGCAGGTTTCCGCGCCTGCTCCCGTGGCAACAACGCAAACGCAACCCGCTCCGGCAAATCCGGCCAACCAATAAACGCTCAGCGTTTTCGCTTGGCGCTTTTTTCTGGCTCGACAAAACGATATCCGACGCCTCGCACGGTCAGCAGCCGCTGCGGATTCGTCGGATCGTCTTCGATATATCGCCGTAGCCGGACGACGAAGTTATCGATTGCGCGTGTATCGGTGTCCTCATGCAGTCCCCACACGTCTTCCAGGATCGATTTTCGCGTCACCACCTTGCCTTTGTTTTCGATCAGGTGCCGCAGGAGCTTCGCTTCCATTAGGGTGAGCTGAATCGTCGTATCGCCGGATTGCAGTTCCAGCGCCGAGAAATCGATTTTCTTGCCGTCGAATGTGTAAACGTTCCCGTTAGCCGCAAGTGTGCCGTTCTCCTGTGCAGGCGGGACGCCGCTGTCGCGCAGCCAAGCGCTGCGTCGCAGCAGGCCCTGCAATCGTGCGAGGAAAATCGGCAGCTCAAACGGTTTCGGCAAATAATCGTCCGCCCCTGCAGCAAATCCTTTCAAGACGTCTTCCGGGCGGCTGCGCGCCGTGAGCATCAGCACGGGCGCAAAATTTTTCGCGGCGCGCATCGCTGCCACTACTTCGAATCCGTCGCGGAAAGGCAGCATTACGTCAAGCACCACGGCATCGAACTGCTCGCAGTCGCGCGCGAGCCGCTGGATCGCCGCTTCGCCGTCGCCCACGATATCCACGGAGTGACCTTCGGCCTCGAGATTGAAGCGCAAGCCGTCCGCCAGATGCGTCTCGTCCTCCACCAGCAGCACCCGGCTCATGCGGCGCTCCGCGGCAATTCCAACACTACCGTCGTGCCGCGCCCTTCGCCTTCGCTTTCGATAGACACGCGGCCGCCATGCGCGCGGGCGATCGAGCGCACGATAAAAAGCCCGAGCCCCGTGCCCTTCACCTGCGTGCGGCCCGGAACCCGGTAAAAACGCCTGAATACGCGCTTCACCTCCTGTGGAGGAATTCCCACCCCTTCATCGCGCACTCGCAGCGCGATGTGCTTTTCGTCGAGCGCGGCAATCTTTACGTCCACTCTCACGCGCCCGCTCGAATACTTCACCGCATTATCCAGAAGGTTGCCCAGCGCGATCCGCAGATCCTCCGGATCGGCATTCACGGTTACCGGCTGGCCGTTCACCGGTTCCATTTTGATGGCAGCTGCGTCAAGGCGGTGTCTCGTTCGCGCCAGGTCGACGCATTCCCGCGCCAGATCCGCTAAGTTCACGTCCGCGCGATGCTGGGCGGTTCGCCCGTAGCCCACTTCGCCCGCTTTCAACACTTGATTTACCGTGCCGAGCAGGCGCGAAGTATCGTCGAGCATCGACCGATAAAATTCCTGGCGCTGCGTCTCGCCCACGTCCCGGCGTTGCAGCGTCTCCAGATACAGCCGGATCGAGGCGATCGGCGTCTTCAGT
The DNA here is from genome assembly GCA_050746865.1 of Candidatus Acidiferrales bacterium. Lineage (GTDB taxonomy): Bacteria > Acidobacteriota > Terriglobia > Acidiferrales > UBA7541 > Palsa-295. The sequence goes on along the minus strand of JBOGMU010000047.1, from coordinate 10,464 downwards.
TCATGCGTTACGGCATTCAGGAAACTGTCGTGCTGCTCGTTGCGGCGGATTTCGCGTAGCAAAAAGCTCGTGTTCAGTATTAGCCCCACGATGATGGCCAGAAAGAAGACCGTGCCGAAGAAAAGCAGTACTCCCTGCCGCCAGTGCAGGATGATCCAGCTAAAACTCAGCGTCACCGCTACCGTCAGGCACACCACGAGTACGATGAACGCGATGATTCTGCGGCGAGCAGTTACGGTGACGCGCATGGCCCTATGCGCTGATTGTAACTTGGTAGGCCCGTCCGCGGCTGCGTTTCTATTGGCCGCGTACGGCACTTTCAGGCTTCGCAGGCTTTCGACACAAAAGAAAAAGCCGCGAACGCCATAGGGCGCCCGCGGCCAGAAGTTCTTTCGTCCAACCTATTCGGAAACCGCTACCTCAGTCGCCGCTCGCTGCAACTTCTGCCGCTGCGGCGTGCTGCGGTTCAACTTCCGCACTCGTTTTTGCGGGGAGCTTCACGCAATAGACGCTTTTCGCCAAGCCGAGCTTCTTAAGCGTCCAAATTCCGTACCAGTTGAGATCGAACTCGTACCAAGCCAGTCCGTGGCGCGCCGAAGTCGGATTCGCGTGGTGATTGTTGTGCCATCCTTCACCAAACGAGAAAAGCGCCACCCACCAGCTATTCGTCGAAAGATCGCGTGTCTGATAACGCCGCGAGCCCCAGGAGTGCGTCGCGGAGTTCACTAGCCACGTCGAGTGGAGTCCCACCACAACGCGGAAGAACATGCCCCAAAGCAGCATCTTCCAGCCGCCGATGGCCAGCAGCAGCACGCCTAAAATGATGTTTGGCACGTAGTGATATTTCGTAATCCAAACGTGGAATTTGTCCTTTGCCAGGTCGGGAACATAACGCGCCAGCGTTTCCGTGTCGTGATGCATGGACTTGCCCATCAAAATCCAGCCCATGTGCGCCCACCATTTCCCGTCGATCGGCGAGTGCGGATCGCCCTCTTTGTCCGAGTGCTTGTGGTGAATGCGGTGCGTGGCGACCCAGAAGATCGGGCCGCCTTCGAGTGCGAGCGTCGCGCAAGTGGTGAGGAAATACTCGACCCATTTTGGCGTCTTATAGCCGCGATGCGTTAGAAGCCGATGATACGCCATACCTATGCCGAGGCTGCCCGCAACCCAGTAAAGAAAGAGTGCTACGAAAAAATTTGTCCAGCTGAAGAAAAACAGCGCGGCAATTGCGCCCGCGTGGAAGATAAACATTGCGATTGATGTCACCCAGTTGACGCTGTTGTCGTCGTGATGGGTGCGCTCGAGTTCGGTGAGTTCCATTCGTTGTCCCTTGGTTCCTGCTGCCCTGTAGATTACTGCCCCAATTCAGCATAACAAGGGGAACATAAGCGTTCTGTAATAGTTCTGTAATAGCGCCCTGCGGGCGAAAGAGTTAACTGTACGAGCGATTGCCATAGGGCCTCCGGCGCCCTCCGAAAGCGTTGCTCTCGCGAAAATTAGCAAGCATTAATGCAGGGCTGCTCGTCGGCCCGTAGGTTGGTCCGCGGATTGCCGTTTCTCGCACCGCCAGCCATGAAGATCATTTTTCTAGCGCCCGGTTTAGCCCGCGTCAATCGCGGCATGGAACGCTTTTTTCTCGAGCTTGCAGGCGAGCTCCGCAAATCCGGACTTGACGCAACCTGTTGGGGCACCTCAGAAGCGCCCGGCGTGGAGGCGATTCCGGTTCCATCGCGGCTCGAACTCGAAGAATTTGCGAAACGCCATTTGCAACGCGTGCCGAGTCTGCCGCCTGCTCCAACGCAGGTGGTGCAAACCTGGGCCCTCTACACCGAGGATCAACTCTTCGCCATCCCGGCAGCAATGCGAGTGCAGCAACTGCTCGAAAGCGGCGAATCGGTACTCGTTTATGCCCGCTGGCAAGGCGGCCTGATCGATCCCAGCGGGGATTCCACCGAACTGCTCAAGGTGCTGGCCGCCGGCATTCGCCAGGGAAAAGCCGCGCTGTTTGTTCACACCGACTACTTCTATCCTCCCATCGACGCTATGCTTTGGAACGCCGGAGCGTGCTTTCATTCGCTCGGGCCGTGGCTCACCGGTCCTTTGCGCCAGCAGGGTATCGCCCCGGAAGCCATTGTCGAGTTGCCGATGTGCGTCGATGCTGCTCCCTACCGCGCGGCGCGGAAGCAGCGCCAATCCGCGCGTGCGGAACTCGGCATTCCCGCGGATGCATTCGTCATTCTCAGCGTCGGCACCTTCGATTTGGCGGCGAAGCGCCATGACTACGTGCTGGCGGAGATTCAAAAGCTGGCTGGCGAAAGAGTCTGGTGGATCGTTGCCGGATCGCACGGCTCCGCGCCCGCAGCATGGGAAGAAGAAGCGCGGCGCGCTCTGCGTGTGCGCTTCGTTCCATTAACGGACGTGCCGTTCGAACGCATGCCGCGCATTTATGCCTCTGCTGATTTGTTTGTCTCAGCTAGCCTTTACGAAACCTTCGGCCTCGTCTATCTCGAAGCGCAGATGGCCGGCCTTCCGGTGGTGGCGCATGAAACGGTGGTCACACGCCATCTCTTCCATCGCCTTCCTGAAAAGTTCACGTCCGCTTCATTGATCGAGATGCGCCGTCCGGGCGCAGCCGCCGCGGCAATATCTCGCTGGAAGGCAATGCTCGAGAATCCAAGCGAAGGTGACGCTGCGCGTACTGCTTTGGGTACGTTTGCCAGGGCGCAGGAATCCGGATTCGGCTGGGATTCGATCGCGCCGAAATTTGCGGACGCATTTGTACACGTAATGCGGTCTAGCGCCGCACCCGGTGCGCGTGCCGCCCGGCAAACATCCGCTCAACCTGACGAGCAATTGCATAGGCAAGGCATCCAGCACTTCCAAGCCGGGAAACTCGCGGATGCACTCACATTTATTGCACGGTCGCTGGGGGCTCGCGAGACGGCCGAACGATGGAACGACTGGGCCGCGGTCCAATCCGCACTCGGCAATCCGCAAGATGCGGAGCAGGGCTTCCGTCGCGCTCTAGCACTTTCTCCAAACCATGCACAGGTTGCCTCAAATTTGGGTGCACTCATCGCAGCTGCGGGCCGCCTCGAAGAGGCGATACCCCTGCTCGAAAAGGGCGCGGCTGGAGTGGATCAGAGCCAGCGCGTCGCGTTCACACAGATCCTGCAAGCCGCTCGCGCCGGCCTCAGCACAACTCCGCCGCTGAAGGAAGATGACATCGCCGCGTTTCTACAGACGCAATTTGCGCACACGATAACCGGAGCGGCAAACTCGGAGATAGTCGCCTATTGTGCAGCGCTCCTGAAACAGATTCCCCAGGCCGCTCCGGGCCAGCGAATCCTCGTCATCGGTACGCGCGGCGACCTTCTTGCGTCCGCCCTGAAGCGCTTCCACTCCTTCGATCGAATCACGCAGCTAACACTCGATGGACTTTCGTTTCCATCAGCCAATGCCAAAGAAGAAAGTAAAAATGCCATCATCCTGAGCGAAGCGAAGGACGCCTCTTCGCCTTCTGCGACACAAGAATCGAACGAGGACTTCCCTTCCGCATCTTTCGACGTCGTCGTTCTCTCGCAAATTCTTGAAAACATCGCGGACGATCCGATGCGGGTAATCGCCTACGTCAATCGCCTGCTCAAAGCGGGCGGCATGCTGGTGCTGAGTGCATTGAACATCGCCAGCGCGCGCAGTCTGCACACACTCTTGCGCGGCGGCACGCCCTATGTCGATGGCCGTTTTTCACCGGGCGGCGAGGCAGCACATCATCGCGAATATACGGCGTCGGAGATGGAAACTCTGGCGCGGGCGGGCGGTTTTGGCCGAATTCGAATCTTGACGCGCGACATCGTCTGGAAATCACTGGACGCCTTGATGGCAAGCCTCGCCGCATCGGGTTTCAGCGTAGCGGCGCGCGGCGATACGATCTTTCTGACGGCTCATAAGGAATCCGCTGTTCGCGACCGCTTCCCTGCGAAGCTGTATGATCTTTCGAGCGTCCAATTAAGTATGGCGGCTCCCGACAATAATGCGCCCTTGCGCATACTCTTGATTTTCGAGACGCTCCCGCTTCCGGAGGGCGGCGGCGCCGACCACCGCTTATTGCAGATCGTCCGATTGCTCCGCGAACAGGGCCACACCGTTATGTTTCTCGCGCCGCGAACGTCAGGGAATAACATGCGCAGTTCGGTTCTGACGGAAATGGGCGTTGAACTGCGACTGGAGGATTCGGAGGTTCTGCGCCTTGAGGGAATCGATGTCGTCGGCAAATGGACCCTCCAGGAAGTTTTGCGCGAAGGTCAATTCCATCTTGCGATGATCAGCCTTTGGTTCTGGATGGGCATCAACCTCCCCGAACACTATTTGGACGAGATTCGCCGTATGTCGCCTGCCACAAGGATCGCCATTCTCACCGATGATTACCACGGCCTCCGGGAACAAGGTGGCGCGGAAATATCCGGACTCTGGTCAGACCGCGAGCGCGCAATCGACTTTACGGAGCGCGAACTTGAGGCCTATCGGCGTTCCGATCTCGTGATTTCGATTTCCGATTCGGACAGAAAGAAAATCGCGCGCGCGATCGGGAACATCCCGATCGAAGTGCTGCCAATGATGATCGAAACCCAGCCTGAAGGGAAACCACCGACCGAGGACGCTCCCTCGCCGAAAAACACAAATGCCGCCATTGAGAACGAAGCGCCGCAGGGCGCTCTCTCGGAGAAAAATAAAAATACCGTCATCCTGAGCGAAGCGAAAGACCCCTCTTCGCCTTTTGCTGCCCCGCAGGATGGTTCAGCTATACGTGAAGGTGCCTCATCTCAACTACCGCCAGCGCCGGAGGCGCGGCACAGCTTAGCCCAGCGCGGAAGCGCTGGGGATTCCGCCGACAAGGAAGAGAGCGCTGTAGGCGCGGCACAAGCCTTCGGTCGCGACGGCGCGACCAATTTCGACCAGCGTGAAGGCATCGTCTATCTCGGACACTTTAACAATCCGCCCACTCTCGACGGACTCGAGTGGTACATCCGCGAAGTCGCCCCGCTCGTTCGCAAACAATTGCCGGATTTGAAACTCTACGTTGTCGGAGCGCAGTTGCCCGAGAACTGGTCCACACCGGATCCCAACGTGATCCGCGTGGGCTTCAAACCGGACCTCGCGGCCGAATTTGCCAAGTACCGCATTTTGGTCTCGCCGGTGCGCTTCGGTACGGGAATTAAGACGAAAAATCTGCATGCCATTGCGCTTGGGTTGCCGATTGTGACGAACACGAAAGGAGCTGACGGTGCGAATTTCGTTTCCGGCGAGACGGCGCTGATCGCCGACGATCCGCGGGCATTTGCAGCAGCAGTGGTGAAACTCTACTCGGATCGCGATCTATGGGAGCAGCTCTCGGAGAATAGTCGGGCACACGCCCAAAGGTATTTCTCGAAGGCAGCGATGGATCGGGCTCTACGAACGATTCTCGATCGCGCACAGACGCTAACACCGCAGCCTTACGATCCATCGCATGTGTGGTCGATGCGCCTTGTCGAAAAAATGTTTCTGGAGGTTTCCAATTATCAGCCTGGACGCGACCGCCACGCCATCCGTGTGCTTGCCTATTCGCGCGCGGCTGAGCAATTGCTCGCCCAGGGGAATCCTGCCGAAGCGCGGCGGCAACTGCGCCATGTGTTTAATTATTTTTCGCATACTGTGTCACGCGGCATCTTCTTCGGCAGCATGGCCAGCGTTGCGGAAGCGATGGAACGCGCGTATCGAGCGCTTGGCGAAAAAATGGGTGCGGAAGAGTTCCGCCGGGAAGCCCGGCAATTCTCAGCGACTGCCTTTGCCGAGGCTGCTGCTCCTCCGGCGCGATCGGCGGAATTGGCCGTCGCACCCGCCGCCGTTCCGCAGCTTTCGGCCAAGCCGGCCGTGAGCCGCAAGGGGCGGAAGAACGCAAAGCTAGATTTTTCCGTCGTGATCCCCACCTATAACCGCGCGGACGTTCTAGCCGATTGCCTGGGCGCCCTCAATCGCCAATCGCTCTCGCCGCACCGATTTGAGGTGATCGTGGTCGATGACGGCAGCGTGGACGGCACCAGCGAGCTCTGCGCCAGGCAGAAACCGCGCCACAAATTTCAATATCTCCAACAGAAAAATGGGGGCGCCGGGGCAGCCCGGCGGCTGGGAGTTGAGTGTGCTCGTAGCAAGTATTTGCTCCTGATCAATGACGACACGATAGCCGGCCGCGATCTGCTGGCGCAGCACCTGGAATTGCAGCGGGCCCACGCTAACGAAAAAATAGCGATTTTAGGCCATTTTAAGTATCCAGAAGCGGCCAAAAAGCGCGCTTTAACGTGGTTTTTAAGTAGCCAACCATTTTTATTTCCTCAGGTCGGCCTGAAGCCTGGAATTTACACAAACCACTCATTCTTCATCACTTGCAACCTTTCCGTGCGCCGCAACCTCGTCCTCGCTGCCGGTAGTTTCGACGCTAATTTCCGCGTCGCCGAAGACACCGAGCTAGGCGTCCGCCTCACCCGAAAAGGCTTAAATGTGATTTACGCGCCGGAAATTGAAGCCATTCACGACCACTTAGATTTTAGGCTGGGCGACCTCATCAGTCGGGCTGAAGCTTACGGAAAAGTGTTAGTAAAGCTTTTCAAGAAGTATCCCGATCTGCTTGCAGACGGCAAAGGAGTGCTCGGAACGCTGGATGCGAAATCGCTCAGCAAGATCGATTCCTTCATTGCCGAGCATGAGGCCGAAATTCCCGCTGCCATGGAGAGCCTCGCAAAATTCGACTCGATCGATTTCCTTCCGTTCTTCTCCAAAGAGCTCGACGGCAAGAATGCTGCCGAGACGGTGATGGACCTTTTCACGCGTTCGATTCCAGTCGTCTACTGGTACCATTTTTTCAAAAGTTTCCTGGCGGCCCGAGAAGCAAACACCAACCCCACCTCCACGTCGGCGAACCGCGATCTGATTGTGCAACGCGCCGACGCATGACACATGCTCTCGTTCACACATTTCAATCCCGCCAGGGGGATATGATGTGAGTAGGCTCTTCCAGTTCGACTCCGCGTTTGACACCCTTCGGGCGCGCATCATACACTCGGCGTGAACAATTTAGCTGGCTAAAGGCAGAGACCCCTCGGAATGTGTGGGTACGTCCGAGATAAGGAAGGCCGTGTAAATCGGCCACGGTCCCGCCACTGTGATCGGCCAGCGCTGCGAATCCACTGACCGCGCTAAGGCGGCTGGGAAGGACCCGATAATTGGGCGCGGCGCTTATATCTTTCGGCTTGCGGCAGTTTGCGCAATCCGAGGGGCCGAAAGTCAGGATAACTGCCTAGCCGGAGCGAGCCCACTCTTCGCGAGAGAGAGTGCGCTGAAGCCTCGCCACCATTCCGCGAGGCTTTTGCATTTTTGGAGAGTTTTTTTCGATGCGGAAACGGGTAATCGTGCTGGCGACCCTGGCCCTCGGGTTGAGCGTGCGTACAGCTTTTGCAATTCCCATCACTCAAACCTCTAGCACGCAGGGCGAACGGCAGGTAACGGACAAGGTGGGGCGGCACATGACTGTGCCAACCGACGTTCGCCGAATCGTCTCGCTCGCGCCGAACTTGACTGAGATTGTCTATGCGCTGGGCGCAGGCGATCGGCTCGTCGGCGACACGAACCTGTGTGACACACCGCCAGAAGCCAAGTCGAAGCCGCACGTGGGGAATCCACAGGACCCGAGCCTTGAAGCGATTGTCGGCCTGCATCCGGATGTTGTTCTCGCGAGCGGCTCCATTAATGTTCCGGAAACGGCCGATACATTGCTAAAAGTCGGCGTCCCGGTCTACACCACGTATCCGCGCACAGTTCGGCAAATGTTAGACTCGATTACGGAAATTGGTGCCCTGATTGGAGCAAGTGCAAAGGGTGAGGCGCTGAAGGCGAGTTTGCGCGCTCGGCTCGATACGTTACAAGTGAAGCTCGGCGACCGGCCACTCTCTCATGTGCTCTTTCTCGTATCGGTGTCGCCACCATATTCAATTGGCATTAACACGTTTATCGCCGACGCGTTGCGTTGGGCTGGAACCGAATCGGTGCTTGTTACAGACCAGAATTGGCCGCAGCCGAGCTTCGAGGAGATTCTCAGAATCCAGCCGGATTACATCGTGATAACGGCCGATTATCCCGGAGATACGAGCCAGTCGGATGATCTGCGGTCGAGTCCGCAATGGAACAATCTGATGGCGGTGAAGCTGGGCCGCATCGTGACTGTAAGCGATAAATTTGATCGGCCTTCGCCGGGATTAGTAGATGCAATCGAACAGCTTGCACACGCGGTGCATCCCGAAGCGTTTCTGCCCGCGGTGAATCAATGAAGCCGCTTACGCCGCGCCGTGTGCTCGCGATTTGTGGCACGCTGCTCGTGCTGCTTTTCATTGCGGTGGTGATCTCGCTGCGCATGGGCGCGTATCCAATCACGGTTCCGGAAATCGTAACCACGCTTTTCGATCGGGTGGCCGGGCGAACGGAACAAATTCCTTCTGCTTTTCTGCTTGTGGTATTTGGATTGCGACTTCCGCGCATCGCGCTCGGAATCATCGTAGGAGCGGCCCTGTCCACGGCCGGTGCCGGATTTCAGGCATTGCTGCGCAATCCTCTGGCCGATCCCTACGTACTCGGCGTTTCGAGCGGCGCAGCTTTAGGCGCGATCATGAGCCTGATTTTCACCCCACATGTCGCTGGTGCGATTCAAATCGCATCGTTTGTGGGCGCGGGCATCACCATCGCGATCGTATTTTTGCTTGGACGGCGCGGAGGGCAGCTCGACGCAGGAACGCTGCTGCTAGCGGGAATCATCACGACTTCGTTCCTTTCAGCTGTGATCATGTTTCTGATGACGACGCTTAGCGGGCGCGATTTGCGAGGGATTGCCTTCTGGGTGATGGGCGATCTGCAAACACCCCCGGTAATGGGCCTGAAATGGCTGTTCCTTGTGCTGATCATCGCAGCGGGATGCATTTATACGACAACGTCTGACTTGAATTTAATTTTGACTGGCGAGCAGGAAGCGCGTCATCTTGGCGTAAACGTTCGCCGGGTGAAGGTCGTTGTCTATGTGGCGTCATCGATACTTACGGGACTCGCGGTTTCGGTAAGCGGTTCGATTGGTTACGTGGGCCTGCTTGTGCCGCACGTGATGCGAATGCTCTTCGGGACGGATTATCGCCTGCTTTTGCCAACGTCCGCGATTGGCGGCGCGATTTTGATTGTAGTTGCGGACATGCTTGCACGCACCGTGCTTGGTACGACGGAAATTCCCGTGGGCGCGATGACGGCCCTCGCGGGCGCGCCGGTGTTTATCTACCTGATGCGGCGGAGGGTGCGTTGAGCACTTCTTCCATGGGCACATCTGCGCCTGACGCCGAGGCCACCGTTCGTCTTCGCGTAGAGCAGGTGAGCTATGCATATTCCGTGACAGACCGATCGGCGCCGGAATTTATGCTTGGTCCGGTGAGCTTTGAAGCCGGACGGCATCATCTCGTTGCCGTTCTTGGCCCCAACGCTAGCGGGAAGTCGACGTTACTGCGCCTGCTTGCGGGCATTATGAGACCGCTGGCAGGTCGCGTTGAAGTGGATGGATCGGAAATCACGTCACTCGATGCGAAAGTCCGCGCGCAGAAAGTAGCGCTCGTGCAGCAGGAGAGCCAACTCCTATTTCCATTGCGGGTATGGGAATTCGTCTTACAGGGACGTTATCCATACGGCCGTCGGTTGCGTTTCGAATCTGAGCAGGATTGTGTGATGGCCACGAACGCACTGGCGCAGGTTGGCGCGGCATCGTTTCGGGATTACTGGATGGAGGAGTTGTCCGGCGGGCAAAAACAGAGAGTGATTTTGGCGCGTGCAATGGCACAGCAGCCGTCATTGTTGTTACTAGATGAACCGACGCAGCATCTCGATATCGGAGGAAAAATCGAATTGCTTAGGCGGTTGCGGCGGCTGGCCGATGAAAACCGGCACACCGTGCTCGTCGTGACGCATGAACTTGACTTGGCGGCGGAATTTTCCGATCAAATCGTGCTGCTGCACAAAGGCAAATGCCTGCGTACCGGGACGCCTGCCGAAGTGTACGATCGTGAACTTTTGGAAGAGATTTTCGACGTGCCGCTCGAAATTGAATTAAGGCCAAATGGGCGGCCGAGAGTGTCGTTGCGATCGAATTACTGACCGCGCCGATTTTTTGTGACGCATAAAAGTGGCATGGGAAGATCCGTGCCACGAGCAGCGCTGAAAAGGCGCTGTCCACAATCACCAGAGACTCCGTGCCCGGGAAGACGGTGCAAATCCGTCGCCGCCGCGCGACTGTAAGGCGAAAAAGTTTTTCGGCGCGTGCCACTGACCGAGCCAGGAATTCCTTGCGAAAGGATTCAGGTTCGGATGGGAAGGCCGCGTCGCGCGTCCCGATGATCGGGACAATTC
>JBOGMU010000046.1:0-3978 GCA_050746865.1 Candidatus Acidiferrales bacterium | reverse complement strand
GCGTCAATGTGTGGGGATTAATGACTGTGGACTCGAAGCGCGGTATTGTCTATCTGCCGTTCGGCGCGCCCTCGGGTGACGCCTTCGGCGGCGACCGGCCAGGCGATGACCTCTATGGGTCAAGCATCGTGGCGGTAAATGCGCGCACGGGCACGTACATCTGGCATTTCCAGCTCGTCCACCACGACATCTGGGATTTCGACGCCGAAACGCCGCCGGTGCTAATGGATGTGAAGCATAACGGCAAGGTGATTCCAGCAGTGGCTGTGATTGCCAAGGATTCGCTGCTCTATTTGCTGGACCGCACGAATGGCAAGCCGATCTATGGTGTGGAAGAGCGCCCCGTGCCGCAGAGCGATGTGCCGCTCGAGAAGACCTCGCCCACGCAGCCGTTCCCGGTGAAGCCGCCCGCGTTGGCGCGCCAGACCATGACGATGGACGACATTGCCTCGGTCACGCCGGAGTTGGAGGCAGCATGCAAAAAGTTAGTCGAGGACAATCATCTCCAGTTGGGCGGGCCGTTTCTTCCGGTCACCTACGGCCACGTGCGCGTCAATTTCCCGAGCGAGATCGGCGGCGTGAATTGGCCGGGCGGCGCATTCAATCCGGCGCTGGGATATTTCTTCATCAACGTCCAGGACTTGGGGCAGATGCAAGGCTATACCGATCCGAGAAGCGGCGCGCTGAGCCCAAACGTGGTCGGAACGAATGAACTCACTGGCCGCTCTGGAACCTACGCATCGCTGCAGCCTGGTGGGCGCTTCAAAGACAACACATTGAATATGCCGTGCCAGCAGCCGCCATGGGGTGAGCTCGTGGCCGTGAACGTAAACACAGGAGATATTGCATGGAGGGTGCCGCTAGGCATCACCGATAGTCTGCCCGCAGGCAAGCAGAACACGGGGAGACCGGGGATCGGCGGACCGATCGCTACGGCTGGCGGGCTGGTGTTCGTCGGTGCCACGGATGATAACCGCTTCCGGGCATTTGATGCGAAGACCGGCAAGGAACTGTGGTCTTACAAGCTCGATGCTGCTGCCGGCTCCGTTCCCAGCACATACCAGGGCAAGGATGGACGTCAGTACATTGTTGTGACGTCCACCGGCAATCCCTTTGCAGCCGAGCCGCCGACTTCGGACGCGATAACGGCGTTCGCTCTGCCGAAGAAATAGCTCTTAGCTGCGCTTCCAAGTTGATTGAAAAACCGCTTAGCAATTGCGATTAGAAACGCAACTTTCGTTTATTTTCATAGACTTACGCGGAGTTTTAATTTTTCGGAATTGCGATTAGAAGGCCCAAAATGACGCTTCTCGGACACCTATAAGTGCATAAAGAGGCTCAAAGGCGCTAAATAGCTTCACGTTTGCTACAGTTGGAGGCCTAACTGGCGGTGTAGAGGCACGAAGCGCGCGTCGGACTTAATCGAATCAAAACGCGGGTCGACGTTAATCGAAATCAGCTCAAAACACCGGTCTTGGAAGGCTTTCTTTAGCCATTCGAAACCTATATCGCGCTGTCCAAGCGCGAAATGAACGGACGCTAGCTCAAAAGGCGAAACGTAACGCTTCTCGGAAAGCCCCTGTAGATCCTGTAGAATCTGCTGCGCTTCTTTGTTCTTGCCTGACATAGCTAGGGAGCGAGCCAGGCCCGCGCGCATCCGGGGGCTGTTCGGCGTCAGTTGAATCGCACGCTGGAACGCCGCAAGCGACTCCTCGAAGTCGCTCATCTGCTCCTGAATCAGTCCGAGCGTCCAATACGCCGGCGCGAAATGAGGATTTAGCTCGATGGCGTGATCGCACTGGTCGAGTGCCGCCTCGAAATCACGGCCATAGTAGTAAATCACAGCCACATCGCGCGCGATGATCAGCGAGATCGGATCAAGCGCCTGCGCCAAAAGAACTTCCTCAAGCGCCTGCGATAACCGTCCGAGCGGCGCCAGATAAGACACGGCGTACCAATGATGGACCGTGGAGTATCGTGGATTCAGCTCGATCGCGCGCTTGAACTCCTGCTCCGCACCGAGCCAATCCCAATCCTGCGTGGCCTTGACGTGCGCGAGCGAGGTATGCGCCTCCGCGGAATTTTCATCTTGCAGCACGGCCCATGCAGCGTTCGACGCAGCCTTCGTCCAAACCTCCGCAGGCGCAAGCACGCCGTAGTGTCCCAGCAATTCATACGCGTCCGCCAATCCCGAATACGCCTCTGCGTAACGCGGGTCCTCGGCGATCACTTTGTCAAAAAACTCGATCGCCTTTCGCAATCCCTCTTCGGTCCGCTGGCTTAGGTGGTAGCGTCCCTGCAAATAAAAATTGTATGCGGCCAGATTTTCCGTGGGATTCTTAAACTTCTCCGCCACACCCGAGCGGCTAAGCCCGGCCTGCAAGCGACTGAAGACTGCCTTCGCGACCTCTTCCTGAATCGCGAAGACATTCGAATTCTTCCGGTCAAACGACTCCGACCATAAATAATTCCCGCTTGTCCCGTCAACCAATTGCGCCGTAACGCGCAAATCGTCGCCAGCTTTGCGCACGCTTCCCGCTACGATCACGCCAGCGTTCGAGCCGCCTTCGCCCATAGACGAATTCTCGTTCGCCGAAAGTCGCGGCCAATCCCGCGACACTACCCGCAGCGAATCCAATTTCGAAAGGGCGTGAACAATTTCCTCACTGATGCCCTGGCAGAAATAATCCAGCTCGTGCCCCGCGCTATGATCTGCGAAGGGCATCACGACCACCGTATTCCGCCGCGCCAGCGCAGCTGGAACTTGTTTGCGCGCGGTGTGAGCTTCCCGGCGTCGGAAGACAGCCGCGTAGCCACCCTTCGGCAGCTCGATCAAAAGTTCGTCGTTTTGACCTTCCTCCACGTAGTACGTCGCAAGCCGCGTTCTCAGCCGCCGCGCCTGCACGCGTACGATGGGATCGTTTCGCGGATCGAACGACGCCTCTTTATCGAAAACTTGTACGCCCACTACAAATTCCTTCAGTTGGTCGCCGCGTCCGGCCTTTGTCTCGAGAACAACGAAGCTTACGAAGCGTTTAAGGCGCTGTACGTGCTGGAAAGTTTTGCTGTTCAGGATTTTGTCGAGCTGCTGACGGACCTGTGCCTCGGTAATTTCCGTCAGAGGCTCGCCGGTACTGTGGAGGGGCATGCGCACATCATAATGCAAACCCGTTTCGGATGCATGCAGCTCGCCAGCGCTGCCACTGACAGGGCCATCCTTCTCGGATTGTTCCGTGGCAGACTCACTCTTATCAGAGCGTTCCGCGGCGGGTCCAAAATGAGGCTCGCGGATCACGAGATCATCTCTCTCGTAATACGCGACTTGAATTGCCGATCTTCACATCAGAACGTCAACTTCAGCGCCAGCTGCATAATGCGCTGGTCGCCTCCACCGGATGCGATAAATCCAGCACCCTGGTTGCGGGCGGTCGCTCCGTTTGGATTTGCTACGCTCAGATTGCCGGTAAATAAACCGGTACCGGGATTCCCGATTCGATTGTGGTTGAAGGCATTGAACGCCTCAGCCCGGAAATCCACTTTAAACCGTTCACCGATGGGAAAGGTCCGCCAGACAGCCGCGTCAAAGTTCCAGCTGCCCGGCCCTTGTAGGGCATTTCTTCCGAGCCTTCCGTAACTTCCCATGGGCGCCATTACAAACGCGCAGGGATTGAACCAATCCTTGAGCGTGTGTACCGCCGTCGGCGCCAATCCGTTTACGTTTCCAACTTTGGTACCCAAGGGAATCTGGCAACCAGGATTGGGATTCGCAGCCACGGACCCAGCCACGAATGGATTTGCAATCTCAACTGGACGGTCAGCTCCCACAGCGGTCAGGGAGGCATCTTGACCGGTTGTTATGTTCAGAGGAGAACCGGACGAAGCTGTAAATATGCCCGACCCCTGCCAATTGCCTAATATCGCTTGCAAGAGTCGATCGCCGTGGTGCGGACTCTGCGCAACGACGGATAGATTGACGAT
>JBOGMU010000045.1:0-38451 GCA_050746865.1 Candidatus Acidiferrales bacterium | reverse complement strand
CGTGTGCAATACTGGTTGAGCAAAGGCGCCCAGCCCAGCGATACGGTGCGGAGCTTCTTGCGCAACCGTAAGCCTGCCTGACAACATCTTACAATTGTAGTGATATCGTCGCTCGTACACACGCTCGAGTAGGTACTTCTCTCCTGCGCGCGTCAAGCTCGGAGGAAGTGTGATGAGGGAGCTGGTCGAATCCATTGCTAAGGCACTCGTAGACCATCCAGAACAAGTCCAAGTTAAGGCAATTGAAGGGGAGCAAGTAACCGTCCTTGAATTAAGGGTCCATCCGGAAGATCTGGGCAAGGTGATAGGGAAGCAAGGACGAACGGCCAAATCGATCCGCACTCTTCTTGGAGCCGCGGGGATGAAGCTGAAGAAGAGATATACGCTAGAAATTCTCGAATAGCGTGAACACCAGAGCGGCCTACGTCACCATCGCGCGAATCCTCAGACCACATGGCCTGAGAGGTGAGGTGGCCGCTGAAATCCTCACGGACTTTCCTGAGCGTCTTAAGCGCCTTACCTCCGTCGAATTGTTTAATCCCACATCGTGTGCCGCCGAGGATGGTGCACGCAGCGTCCGTGTCCGATCATGCTGGCTTAGCCAGAGCCGCGGCGGGCAGGCGATCTTTCATTTTCAGGGAAGCGAGTCCATTGACCACGCGAAAAGCCTTGTGGGACTCGAAGTGCAGATTCCGCTTGCTGAGCGCGTTCCTCTTCCGCAGGGAAGGTACTACGCTAGCGATTTAGCTGGTTGCGAAGTGATTGAGGCTGACGGACGTGTATTGGGACGCGTGCGCGAAGTGGACTTCATCGGCGAAGATGTGGCGGGGACGCCGAACCTTGTGATTGATTCGGCATCCGGTGAATTGTTGATCCCGCTCGCGCAGGATATTTGCACGAGCGTTGATATCGCCGCGCGACGAATCACAGTGGCCTTGCCGGAAGGCCTTCTCGATCTGAACGCGAATTCCTAAAGCGCAAGGGATGTCGTAGACTGGACGACTCGCTCTCCGCAGCTATTTGGGGGAAGAGTTCGTTGTCGCACGCTGATGCGTTTTGATCTCATCACAATTTTCCCGGACTTTTTTGCTGGACCGCTCGATTACGGGATTGTGCGGCGCGCGCGAGAAGCACGTTTGATCGAGACGCACATCCATGACTTGCGGAATTTCACGCATGATCGCCATCGTACCGTCGACGACCGGCCATTTGGCGGGGGCGAAGGCATGGTAATGAAGCCGGGACCAATTTTCGATGCGGTGGAATCTCTGTTTGGTGGTGAAGGCGCAACGGCTCCGCAGGGAACTGCGATTGTGCTGCTTTCTGCGGCCGGCAAGCTTTTTCGGCAGAAGACGGCGCGACGTTTTGCGTCGCTAGATCGCATTGTTTTGATTTGCGGGCGCTATGAAGGCGTGGACGAGCGCGTGGCTGAACATCTCGCGACAGACGAACTCTCGATTGGGGATTTTGTGCTGTCAGGCGGGGAATTGCCGGCGGCGATGGTGATCGATGCCGTGACGCGGCTGATTCCGGGTGCGCTTGGCAACGAAGATTCAGCCGTCAATGAATCGTTCACCGAGAGATTGGATGGCGTGCCTGAGCGAAATGGCGAAGGTGGGACTGCCAGCCCATCTGCGAGCCGGACGCTTCTCGATTTTCCGCATTACACGCGGCCGCAATCGTTTCGCGGATGGGATGTGCCGGAAGTGCTGGTAGGGGGCAATCATGAAGAGATCCGACGCTGGCGCTGCGAAAAGGCCCTGGAGAAAACGCGCCGCAATCGTCCCGACCTGCTCGCGCACATACCGGATTTGCACTCAGCGTAGGTCATTTGCAACGAGGCGGAATTCTATGCAATTTCAGTAGGCGTAGTGCCAGGGATTCGCTATAATCGGCGATTGTGCGTTGCGTGCTGGCCCCACCTAAGCGGGTCTGCAGGGAATAAATAGCCATGAAACCGATAATCGCGAAGGTGCAGGAGTCCCAACTTCGCAAGGACCATCCCGCGTTCCGACCGGGCGACACGATCCGCGTTCACGTTCGCCTGAAGGAAGGCGAAGGAGACAAGGAACGCATCCAGCCGTTCGAAGGCGTCGTGATGTCGCGCCGAGGGGAATTGCTGGGCGAAAGCTTCACGGTGCGCCGTGTCAGCTTTGGAATCGGCGTCGAGAGAATTTTTCCAGTTCATTCCCCGATGATCAGCTTGATCGAAGTAGTTCGGCAGGGACGCGTTCGCCGGGCAAAATTGAACTATTTGCGCAATCTGAAGGGCAAAGCCGCTCGCATCAAGCGTGTAGAAAGAGTGGACGCGGCGGCCGCAGGAAAGTCCGCGGAGTAATAACCGCAATACTTAAGGGGATTAGAGGCCCGCTTCGGAATTTCCGCCGCGGGCCTTTGCTTTTTTAGAGCGATTTTCCACAGGCCGCCGCGAAAAACGGCACGAAACGAAATGCATCCAAGAGAGCATATGTTAGAATCCCCGCCGATGGGGCGTCTCTGCTCGGCTCGATACGAACGCGAGGCTCGCCAACTCGGTTGGATGCGCATCGCCGGACTCGATGAAGCGGGCCGCGGCTCGCTCTGCGGTCCCGTGGTCGCCGCCGCAGTCATGCTCAACCCACGTCGGCGCATTGTCGGCCTCGATGACTCGAAAAAGCTCACCGCAGATCGCCGCATCGAACTTGCCGTGCGCGTTCGCCAGCATGCACTGTCATGGGCCGTCGCCGAGATCGATTCCACGCGCATAGACGCGTGGAACATCTATCAGGCCAGCCGCCAGGCGATGGTTGCTGCCGTTTCTCAACTGCATCCCTCCCCCGATTATTTGCTGCTCGATGCGATCGAGCTCGATCTGCCGGTTGAACAGAGGGCCCTGATTCACGGAGACGCCAGATCTGTCTCCATTGCGGCCGCCTCGATACTCGCCAAAGTGTTTCGAGACGAAATTATGGCCGGATTGGACGATCTGTATCCGCAATACGGATTTGCCCAGCACAAGGGCTATGCGACGCCTGAGCATTTGGATGCGCTTCGCCGTCACGGCCCCACGCCAATACATCGCTTTTCGTACGCTCCCGTACGGGAGGCGGGTTGCTGGGCTGCGACCGCCAAACAGGATCCTTTGCCCCTCCCATTACCCGAAACTGAATTGCTTACCGGCGATTAAGCTAGCTCCGCAGGCCCGGCCGTCGGTTTCGCCCTGTTATCCCCTTCCTCAACTCCCCTCGCGGGCTGCGTTGACTTGCTCTTGACGCGTGCTAACCTTCAATTTCAGCCGCTTTGCGTGTGCAGGTTTGCCGCTTGGGGGAGTTGGTTCGTCAAGGTCCATGGCATTTAACAAGAACAAGGCGCTCGAAAGCGCTCTGAAATATCTGAACCAGGGCAAGGTGGCTCAGGCCATCAGCGAATATCGCCAGATCCTTCGGCACGATCCGAAGGACCAGGCGACGTTGATGACCGTCGGCGATCTTTATGCGCGCCAGGGCGATATGCCCAACGCCATCGAGTATTTTGAGCGGCTCGCGCAGGTCTACCTCACCGACGGTTTCAACAGCAAAGCTATCGCGATTTACAAGAAGATCGCCAAGCTGGCTCCCAATGAGCTTGCGCCGCTGGAAAGACTCGCCGATCTTTACGTTCAACAGGGTGTGCTCAGCGAAGCCAGGCCGCTCTATCTGCAAATAGCCGAAGCCCATCTCAAGGCCAATCGGGCGCCGAAGGCTGTCGAGGCATTGCACCGCCTACTGGAAGTCGAGCCGGAAAGCCCGCGGGTGCAGATGCGGCTTGCGGAACTTTATGGCGTTCTTGGGCAGAAGAAGGAAGCGGCGGAGACATATTTGAACTACGGGCAACGCCTGCTTGACCGTGGCGAAGCCGACGAAGCAGAGAAGCTGGCGGAGCGCGCCATCGCTGTCGATGGAACTAACACAGCTGCGCTTTTATTGAAGGCCAGAAGCCTTGTTGCTCTTCACAAAAATGAACAAGCGATCGCAGCGTTTGAGCAGCACCCGGACGCGGATGCCGGCGGTGAAGTTACGAACTTGATCGTCGACCTCGAGCTGAAGGCGGGGCAAATCGAAAAGGCGGCCGACCGCGCCCGGAATCAGCTGTTGCGCGGCAGTTCGCACTGCAGCCTGCTGCATCGTGTGGCTGAGGCATTGATCGAAAACGGCCATGCGGCGCAGGCACTGCCGCTGCTTGCCGAACTGCGCGATCCGATGATTGAGGCAGGCGAGCAGGATAAGTATGTGAAGTCGCTATCGAGCGCGGCGGAGCGTCTGCCAGGCAATCCCCAGCCTCTCGAAACACTTGCCGATTTCTGCCGTACAACCAGCGATCCCTTCCGCTTGAGCTCCGCGCTGACGCAATTGGTCGACTTGTATTCCTCTACGGGCGATTACGCTCGCGCCGAAACGGCCATGCAGGAGCTGATCGACCGGAATAAAGGCGACGAGCGGCTTATCGAAAAGCTCAACAATCTCCGCGCACGCGCCGGGCATGGCCCGCAGCAAAAGCCGGCAGCGAGCTCCCCAGCCGTCCCGTTCGTTGATCTTCATGCGGAGCCTGAGCCCAAAAAGGAATCGGCGACTCCCGTCGCAGAGGAAGCGCCCACTCCAGCGGTGACGGAAGAGGTGCTCGACGAAGAAACGCAGAAGTTTATCTCGCAGGCTCTTACCGACGTCGACCTCTTTTCGAGTTACGGTCTCACGCAAAAAGCGACGCATCTGCTTGAAACCGTGCTGGAGCGTGCGCCCCGACACACGCCAACTTTGGAGCGGTTGCTGGATTTCTATCTCGGCGCGGGGAACGCACGCCGCACCGCCGAGCTCGCGTCACAACTCGAACAGATTTACACGCAGCGCGGCGATACTCAGAATGCCGAACGCTTTTCCGAGCTTCGGGTGCGCTTCCAAACAGCCGCCGGAATGACGGAAGAAGAGTTGCCCGCCGCGCCGGCCTTGCCTTCGCAGCCTACTGCGCCCGCAAGCGCCGCTGTTGAAACGCCTTCCGCACCGGCTCCCGCGCAGCGAAAAGCGCCTGCTCCTGCACCTATATTGCAAGCGAGCCCGGCGGAGTTCGAAATTCCCGTCGTTTCTCTTGACGACGAACACGAAGCCCTGGCGGAACCGGCTTCGCCCGCTCCCATGGCAGCAGCAACTGCTCCAGCTGCGCCGGCATCAGTTGCTCAACCAGCAGAATTCGCCGAAGAGGTGGATCTTTCGGATGAGTGGGAAGCGATGCTCAAGGATTCCGACGCGCCCACTGGGGACGCGGCGGAAGGGATGCCTGCCGACACCACATCCGCGCAGGAGCAAGCGGCTCCGGGTTCCGCCTTAGAACAGGGAGATGCGGCGGAGTTCGTCATTGATGCGGACGTGCAGCCCGAAGCTGAGCACGAATTCACAGTTGCGCCAGCGGCCCAGGACGCCCTGGACCCGATCGTTACGCCTAGCACTGAGATGCCGGAAGAGACTCAGCCGGCCGCGACGCCAGCTGAAGAGTTTGATTTCGAACTTGTGGAAGAGGCAAAGCCGGGCAAGGCAGGTGCAAAAAGCACCGACGACCTGATTAACGAGCTTGTGGCAGAGCTGGATGACATGGCGCCTCCCGCTCCGCCGGAACCCCGTCCCGCGCGATCGTCCGCCAATGGCGCGTCGCAGAAGCCGCCGCGCCCTGTCTCCGAAGTGATGGTGGTAGGGAGTATTCCGCCCGGAGCGCCTCCGCCGCCTCCGGCCGCACCTGCGTCCTCGGTACCACAGGTCACCGCCGAAGCACTCAATCAATTATCTGAAGTCTTTCAGGAATTCCGGAATGAATTTGGGGAAGAGGGCTCGGACGAAAACGAGGACCTCGAGACCCACTATAACCTGGGCATCGCTTACCGCGAGATGGGCCTGCTTGACGAGGCCATCGGAGAATTTCAGAAGGTTGCGAAGGCGATCCAAAAAGGCAAACCGTTCACTTACGCGATGAATTGCTCCACGCTGCTGGCGGTGTCGTTTGCCGATAAAGGAGAGCCCAAGATCGCCGCGCTGTGGTACCAGCGAGCACTTGAGACTCCAGGACTCGATCAGGAGGCCACGCTCGCGTTGCGGTACGACTTGGGTGTTTCGCTTGAGCAGGCGGGCGAATCCAATGCGGCACTCGATAGCTTCCGCCAAGTCTACGCAATGAATATCGATTATCGCGACGTAGCCGACCGCATCGCCACCCTCCAACGGCGCTAAGGGTTGCTGTTCCGCCTCGAATCTCCCATAATTCTCCTTTCATGACAAATCGTCTCGCTCGCATTCTTCTTTTGCTTCTTTGGCTCGAGCTCGGGCTCATGCTGATCCTTGTGCCATGGTCTGAGTTTTGGCAGGCGAACTATTTTGTGATCCAGTTTCCCGATTTAGGGGCGTTCCTTCGTAGCGCCTATCTGCGGGGCGCCGTTTCGGGCCTTGGCGTTATGAATGTGTTCCTCGCTCTTGAATCCTTCCGCCACAGAGCCGCCATTGCCAAGCGTCCGTGATCGCCCCATCGTTTGCTACGTAACCGACGGACAAGAATCCCCCAGCACGAGTCGCGAGCATTTTCTTTCCGAGCGAATACGAACGGCTCTCACGGCTGGCGCGGATTGGATCCAAATTCGTGAAAAGAACATTTGCTCTCGCAGCCTAGTGGGTTTAGTGCGCCAGTCGGTGCGGGACGCCTCCACCATCGCGTCGGCGTCCCGAATCCTTGTAAATGACAGGCTGGACGTAGCGTTGGCGGCTGACGCTTCGGGCGTTCACTTGGGTCGCGAATCTTTTCCGGCTGAGCCAACTGTTTATTGGTGCCGGGCAGGAGCGGCTCCGAAGGGGTTTTTGGTCGGGGTTTCCTGTCATTCTCTCGAAGAAGTACGGGCTGCCGAGTCAGGCGGTGTGGACTATGTCTTTTTTGGCCCGATATTCGACACGCCGTCAAAGCGACTTTTTGGCACGCCGCAAGGAACCAATCGCCTCAGCGATGTGTGCCGCTTCGCGAGGGTGCCGGTCATCGCCATTGGCGGAGTTGACGAGACAAATGCATCGGATTGCATCCGCGCCGGAGCGAAAGGCATCGCGGCGATCCGCTCCTTTCAGAACCGAAGTGACGCTGCTTCGATCCAGAATTTCGTTTCTGCGATTCACGCTTGCGGCTAGCGAACGCCGCTTCAGGGCAAATCAAACCTCAAACAACACGCCTTGCTTGCCTACGTTCACGCATTTCGTTGCACCGATAGCGTCGGAAAAACCGGCAGTCTCGTGAATGTGCCCGCAAAATAAATAAACGGGTTGCACTCTTTCGACCCAGGCCCGCAATGCCGTGCTGCCGGCATGTTTGCCAGGCGCGAAGGCATCGAGCTTCGATTCGTACGGCGGCACGTGGATCACGAGATAAAGCGGTGCGCGCCCCTCGAACGCCGCAAGGGCCGCGGCAATCTGCTCTTCGGAATATTCACCGGGCGTTTTAAACGGCGTGATGTTGCTGTAGCCGAGACCGGCCCAATATGTGGGCCCATTCGAGGACGAAAGCGTGCGCAGCTGGCGATGAAAGTCGACGAAACCGTAACGCGCACACAGCGAACGCGTGTCATCATGGCTCTCGTGATTGCCAGGCAATACCCATAGCCGCTCGCCTAACGGCTTGAGTATCTCTCCGCATTCTGGCAAGCCTTTTTGAAAGCTCACCAGGTCGCCTGCGTCGATGTAAACATCCGCTTCTCGCGCTACGACCGCTTCCAGGGCTTTCCGGCTATTGTGGATGTCGCTGAATACAAGAATCTTCATGCTACCGTCCGCGCGCGCCTTGTGCCGGGGTCTCATGAACTGGCTGCATGCGGCGCAGCAGCATGCCATCGGTCAATAGACCCTCTTCGATCACCTGGCCAGTCGCATCGAAGACGACGCGATAGGTAAATGGCTGCGGGCCCCGCCGCTGATTCATGAATCTGTTTTCGCCGAGATCTACTATTTGGTCGCCGTTTTCCGAATGACTGCGAATCGTGGGAAAGCGAGAAAATCCCCAGAAGAGTTTCACGCTTGGCAACATCAGCGCCCTTTTGGTGTATGCGTTCGATGGAGAATCGGCGGTGAAAACCACGAGGACGTTCCCCGCTTGCCGTAAGTCAAACTGCGATTCGTAAACGCCGTCTCTGGAACGAATTCCGACGCCCCAATCCAGTATCGAAGGAGCGAGCGGCAAAGCGCCAATGCGATCCACATCGATGCGATGAGTATTCGCAAACGTCACGATGCTTTGCATCGCCGTGTGATGTGCAACGCCGCACGCGCAGACATACAGCAGCGCAGCACATACGCCTGCCCTGCACCACGCCCTGCGCGAGACACGGTATGCCCAGCCGTCGGCAAGCATTCCGGGCAGAAAGAAAACGGCCGCAAAGGCGGTGCTTGCGATCGCGATGATCCACGCGTGAAACGAAAACCCGGCAGCTCGCGCGACCGCCCATCCGAACGTTGCGCCCGCCGTAAGAGCGATCCACATCCATAACGCGCGGGATCTGCTTTTCTCGCGCGTGCTATAAGCCCACGCGACGAGTTGCGGGACCAGCAGAATCGATGTGAAGACCAGATCAATGATGAAAATCAGGTCCCACGCCACACGCTGCTGCGAAAACGGTGTCCACATCCGTGTTCCGAAGGAAGTAGTGCCGTCCATCAGAATATGGCTTAGGATGCCGACCCCGTAAATCAAGGTGAGCATCGCCCAGGAAGGCGTTTCGATGCCGAATTTCTTGCCGACGCGCCGCGTAAGCCATGCCAAGCCCGCTGCGAAAAACGGCAGACCAAAAAATGAATGCGTGATCCCACGATGGTACTTAACGATGGCCAGCGGATCGCGTGTCACAAGGTCCGCCACCGTATCGACGTCTGGGAAAACGGCGCCGAGAGTTGCCGCAAAGATCGCTACCCGGCTGTTGCGCTTGGAAAAGAAGCTTTTACCAAGCAGCGAACCGGCGACTCCGTGCGTAATGGGATCCATGGCTGCTAGGCGAGATAGAAGTAGAAGGCTAAACTCGGCATGCGCCTATTGTCGCATTCATTTTGCAATGTTTTTCGACTCAATTGCCGTGCGAGGCGGAAATGGCGGGTTTCGGAGCCTTCAGGTTGTTGCACTTTGGGCAGGGACTTCAGCCGTCGTTGGAATGTAACGTACAGGAATGCTGAGCGGCGGCACGTCTGGTGTCGCAGCCGGCACGAGACACTGGCCATCGAAGGCGCCACCCGGCTCGACCATCAGGCACGGCGTTTGGATCTCGCCCGTAACAATCGCCCGTGCCTGAATTTCCACGCGCCCTCGTGCCTGTATCTTTCCCGAGAATCGGCCGGCGATCAGGACGATGTTGCCTTCGATGTCCCCTTCGACCAATGCGTGCTCGCCAAGAATCAGCGTATCATGCGAAACAATCGCAGCCTTCACTTCCGAATCGAGACGAAATGTTCCCCCTGCTTCGAGCTTTCCCTCGAGACGCACACCTTTCTCTAGAAAGCCGGTCCACTCGCCCGCTTCGTGCTTCTTTCGTTCGATCCAGCTCCAAGCCATCGTCAGTGGAGCTATTCTCTCATGAGCTGGTCGTACAGGCGCGTGAGGTCAGACGGATCGTAGTACTCAAGGATTAACTGGCCTGGCCGCCCGGGACGCAGCGGCATAACGAACACTTTTGTGCCGAACTTTCGCTGCATCTCGTCGATAGCCGCTTTCGTGTTGGGATCGACAACGGTGACGGTTGGCGCGGGACGCGTCCGCGAAGAGCGCGCGGCCAGCCGTTCCACCTGCCGAACCGTCATTCCACCACGTGCAATCCGCCGCGCCAGATCGTAGCGCTCTTTCGGATCGTCGATCGCGAGCAGCGCGCGCGCATGGCCGGCCGAGAGACGCCCTTCTTCCAGCATGTCCTGAATCGTTTCCTCCAGCTTGAGCAAGCGCAACGAATTCGCAATTGTCGCCCGGTCCTTGCCGGTTCTTTCCGCCACTTCCTCCTGCGTGAAGCTGAATTCCTCGATCAGCCGTTCAAATGCGCGCGCTTGTTCGATGGCGTTCAGGTCCTCGCGCTGAAGGTTCTCAACGAGGGCCATTTCCAAAGCAGTTTCTTCGGGAACATCCCGCAGCACGACGGGTACGCGCCCGATCGGTGCGCGCTGCGCCGCACGCCAACGGCGTTCGCCTGCGATCAATTGATAGCGATCGCCGATACGTCGCACAACAAGCGGCTGGATGATTCCGCTCGCGCGTATTGACTGCGCCAGCTCCTCTAGCGCCTGCTCACGGAAATGAGTCCGCGGTTGGTAGGGACTGGGATCGATTAGGTCAATATCGACCTGAAGCAAACCTTCATTGGGTGTCCGGGCCGGAGCTGCTGCTGTCGCTGTTCCCGATGCCGCCGGACCCGGCACCGGCGCTGGCGGCGGAAGCTGCGGCTCCGCTTCGGGCTCCCGAATCAGCGCGCTCAATCCCCTGCCCAGCGCGTTTCTGGACATTGATAACAACCTCCTTAGCGAGTTGAATATAGCTTTCTGCGCCTTTACTATGTATGTCGTAGAAGATCACTGGCATTCCGTGGCTCGGTGCTTCCGCTAGCCGAACATTGCGCGGAATTACGGTTTCGAAGACTTTATCACCGAAAAAGCTCCTCAGATCGGCCGCAACCTGCTTCGAGAGAGTCGTTCGGTCGTCGTACATCGTCAGAAGGATGCCTTCGATCTCTAAAGACGGGTTAATCGTGCGGCGAAGCCTCATCAGCGTATCCAGGAGCTCCGAAACCCCTTCGATCGCCAAGTACTCGCACTGTATTGGGACCATCACGGCATCTGCCGCTGCCAAGGCGTTCAGCGTGAGAAGGTCAAGCGAGGGTGGGCAGTCTATCAGAATATATTCGTATCTCTCGCGAAGAGGTCGTATAGCTTCCCGCAGCCGGTATTCCCGATTGTCCATTGAGACGAGCTCGACGGCGGCGCCGACAAGGTTCTTGTCCGAAGGTATAAGCTCGAGTCCGTCGATCTGGGCATCTATCGCAATCCGTTCAAGGGCCTCGCCCAAAATCAGCCCCTGGTAGAGCGTCCGGCGGGCTGGATCTTTAGCGAATCCGAGGGAGCTTGTCGTGTTTGCCTGAGGATCGGAGTCAATGATGAGAGTCTTCTTCTCAGAAGCTGCGAACGAGGCGCCAAGGTTTACGGTGGTCGTCGTCTTTCCGACTCCCCCCTTTTGGTTAGCTATCGCAATTATGCGCGCCAAATTCTTCCCCCGAACGTACGGAAATGTACCAGAACTTTTTGGGCAGAAGCAATATGTTTCACGTGGAACGCCAATGCTTGTGGATATGTCACGAAACGTGGGCATACTGTTCCACGTGAAACAAGTTTTTGCGCGTGTTCCCGGCCTGTGTTCCACGTGAAACGTGCGTAGATCCGCAAAATCAGGGAGCTGGCTTGGGAAAGCCTACAAGAATCACTCTCGACGAGCTTTCCGGAACGCTTACTTGCTCATGCCAGAGCCACTGGGCGTCTCTTGACAAGTTCTCGGCCTCTGTTTGCCCCAGCAGCAGGACAATCTTTCCAGAGTGGGAAAATCTCGTTTTGGACCAGCGAAGCAGCTCGTCGTATTTCCCTAGTGCCCGAGCCGTGATGAAGTCCAACGCTCCCAGATCGGCCTCTATCTCCTCCATACGGCACCGAATGATGTCGACGCCGTGGATGTCCATTTTGCGCAGCACTTCACCAAGAAAAGCCGCCTTTTTCGCGACTGCCTCCACCAAAACCAGGGCGACTGCTGGTGCGACCATACGGATAGGTATGCCAGGGAACCCTGGGCCCGTTCCGATGTCGGCGACCCGACCACAGGCAATCCCCGCCGCTCTGGCCGCGAAAAAACTCTCTCCAAAATGAACGTGAAGGACCTCTTCTGGATCGGTGACCGTTGTCAGCGAGATTTTGGCATTCCACTGAAGCAACGTAGAAATATAAATGCGAATTCTGTCGCAAAGCTCCGGACTGGCCTCCACGCCATACAGACGAAGAACACGTTTGATGTTTGTATCATTCAGCCTTGGGTGTAGAGAGCTCATATTCCCGAAAGACAACTCACAGGGGATTCTCTTGCGAGCTTTTGGCAGCGAGTGCCGCTCGCAGCCTCGAGGGAAACAGAAACGCTGCCACGAAATCCACTACAAAATGAGCAGCTATTCCAGGGATCAACGAGCCCGTTATCGCGCGTGCGGCGCCGAAGACGAAGCCTACTACACACGTAGCAATAAGACCGCGCTTTCCTTGATATAAGTGCGCAAGCGAGAACATGCCCGCGGAGATTAGTACGCCAGCCAAGGCACTGCGAAAGATGTTCGTAAAGAGGCCCTGCACGAACCCTCGATAAATGAACTCTTCACACACGGCCACCGTTGAGACGACGCCAATGAAGGCCCAACGCTCCAGATTATGTTGCGGAAAAATCCGCAATGCCACCTGTGCCAGCTTGCTGTGAAGTTCCTCCGGTCTCTTGCCAATAAGACTGAGGCTTACGAGCTGATTCGTTAGGACCAAGGCGACCAATCCTACGGCAACAACCGCCGTGAAGATGGCTCGGCCCGCTGTCACCCCCAAGGCATCATGGCTCATAACATGCGCTCCAGCGCGCCAGACAATTGCGGCGGTAAGGAGCCATTGAAAGGCGATCGTGGAGCTGTAAAGGCGCAGGCGCTCCCCCTGGTTCGTGTCAGGTCCACGCAGAATGCGGGCAACGCGCCATCTGCCGGCGAGCGGCACGACCGCGCCGAGGAAGATCAGTATTACGGCGTAATCCCAATGCATTGTAGACCGATCTTGTGATGAAACCATTTTCAGCACGATGCGACAAGCCGAATGCGCGGACTCGCATCCCGAAGTCTTGTTGACAGCCCCTGATCCGACGCCGTATCGTTCTTTGTTTATCAGCGATGAAAGTTCTTGTCATTGGCGGCGGCGGGCGCGAGCACGCGATTGTCTGGTGCCTCGCACATAGCGCCTCGGTTGACAAGATTTGGTGTGCTCCGGGAAACGGCGGTATTGCTCAAGACGTCGAGTGTGTTCCGCTCGACTTGCTGGACGCGGTCGCTGCGGCCGACCTTGCCGCAAAATTGGGCGCGGACCTAACCATCGTCGGCCCGGAGGTTCCTCTGGTCGTTGGCATTGCTGACGAATTTCATCGGCGCGGATTAGCGATTGTCGCTCCGTCCATGCAGGCGGCGCGGCTTGAGGGTAGCAAAATCTTCGCGAAGCAGTTTATGCAGCGCCATTCGATTCCCACGGCTGAGGTGTACGGGATGTGTGACGCGCCGGCCGATGCCCATATGGTTCTCGGATCCGTCGAATGGCCCCTAGTGATCAAGGCGGACGGCCTTTGTGCTGGCAAAGGCGTTCTTGTGACCTCGTCGCCCGACGAAGCTGCCGCTTTTCTGACCCGCCTCATGGAACTCGGCGAATATGGCGAAGCAGGCCGGCGCGTGCTGCTCGAGCAAGGCCTCTTAGGCGAGGAACTCTCCTATATTATTTTGACGGACGGCACGAATTTCATTCCTCTCGCTCCTACGCGCGATCACAAGCGAGCCTTCGACAAAGACGAAGGCCCGAATACCGGCGGAATGGGGGCATACTCGACGGATGATATTCTTCCGGCATCGCTCGAACGCAAAATTCGCAGCGCCATCGTCGAACCGACCCTCGCTGGACTACGCTAAGAGGGAATTTCTTATCGCGGCTTTCTCTATTTCGGACTGATGATCACGGCCGACGGACCAAAAGTGCTCGAATACAATTGCCGCCTGGGCGATCCCGAGACGGAGGCGATCCTTTTACGCGCCGATTTCGATTTCGGCGAAGTTTGCATGAAGGCCGCAGCGAGCGATCTGGCCGACGTGCGCATTCGCTGGCTACCTGGCGCTAGTGCGTGCGTCGTGATTGCGTCGAAAGGCTATCCGGGGAATCCGATCACCGGCGTCCGTATCGATGGCCTCGAAGAGGCTGCAAAAGTCCCCGGCGCAGTGATCCTGCACGCTGGAACGCGCAGGGATCAAGGTGTGTTTTACACCACAGGCGGGAGAGTCCTGTGCGTTTGCGCTCACGGTTCCACGCTTGCCGATGCGTGCGCGACCGCGTACACGGCGGTCACAAAAATCGATATTCGTGGCGCGCATTACCGCACCGATATCGGTGCTGTGAAGGGAACGAAAAGCCGCAGCGCCAGCGCCCAGTTTGAGACTAAATAATGAGGAGAGCATTCTAGTGACGTCATCTGACAGCCGGCAGCCGCTTGTTGGAATTCTGATGGGTTCGGATTCCGATTACCCCATGATGAGCGAGACGGCCAAGACGCTTGAGAAGTTCGGTATTGGCTATGAAATTGAAGTTGTTTCCGCGCACCGAACGCCCGCCCGTGCGCACGAATATGCGACTACTGCTGCAAAACGCGGCTTAAAAATTTTAATCGCGGCGGCGGGGGCAGCGGCACATCTGGCTGGCGTCATGGCGGCAAACACCACTTTGCCCGTGATAGGCGTCCCGATGGGAACGAGTTCGCTCAACGGCTTTGACGCATTGCTTTCCACGGTCCAGATGCCGGGCGGAATTCCCGTGGCGACAATGGCCATCGACAAAGCCGGAGCCATGAACGCGGCGATCTTTGCTGCGCAAATTTTGGCGCTATCCGATCCGGAAATCGCCCGGAAAATCGTCGGCCACAAAGAAGACCTCGCGCGCGGTGTGGCTGAAAAGAACGCACGGTTGCAGCAGCAGATCGCCGCAGGCAAAAAATAGCTGTCACTGCGAATGGGGTGGATGTGCCAGCGAAGGCGCTCCCGGTTCAGCTTGGTGAGGATTGGCGAGCGACGGAGCACCCGGTGGTTGATTCGAATTCGGCTTCCGAGGCTCGGCCGGCGGTCGAAGAATCCAATCGAAACCGTTTTCGTCGCGAATGATTGCCATCGTTTGCGGCACGTTCGGCGGCGTGATGGCAGCAAGGGCTGCGCGCAGAAATTGAGTTGCGTCACCGGCCGATATTTTCGTGCTGTCGCCGCTCAGCAGGTTGTTTGCAGTAGTCGCCAGCGTCTGGTCGCCTTGGATTGCGCTTTCCAGCCGCGGGTCTTTCTGCTTCATTAGATCGAGCAACGTCGGCGGCGCGTCCTTCTGCGGGTAATCGAATTCCATTAGCGTGTGGGGTTGGCCCTTTACGGGCGGCCATATCTGTTGGTAGACAGGCCCCTCGACGTTCGTCACCCAGTAGTCGCCTTGCTGCTGTTCCTGCTCGAGCGAATAGGTAAGCTGCCACACTTCCGGGCCGTAATCCGGCAGGTAATCGACGAGCAGCAACTCGGTCACGGGCGTCTTTGCGGGCCAGCCGAGATTCGAATGAATATCGCCGGCAAGCTCGCCCAACCGTTCTCGTACGGGCTTGCCGATCGCCTCGATATCGCTCGCCTGAGTGTTCGTCGCGGTCCCGCCTAGGCTCGGGGCGTCAGCAGCGACCCCGCTGTGCAGGTGCGGCAACTCCTGATCCAGCCAGCCGAGATCCTTTTGTAATGATGGCGAAGCCCATTCGTCCGCGCCGAGAACTATTCCAACCCGGATGCTGGAGAGAGCCGTAGGGACCGGCACTCGCGTACCGGGCTCGATCGCACTTTCGACGGTACCAATCACAATTGCGTGTTTCACAACGGCGATTACCACGCGTCCGGCGGCTTGATTCACCACCACTTCTTCTACGGCTTGCGAGTTATCCTGCTGCCCCTTGGCAAGCGCCAGAACGGCGCACAAAGCCGTACTAATTGCTAGAACGCCAACGCATCGCGGGGCCCTGCTCATATTAGAATCACGTTAACACAATCCGGCATGTCCAGCGATGAGGCGGACCCGCCGAGACCGGAATTCTAGTAAAATAAGTCGGGCAAATCATCTATTCACGGAAAGCGAACAATGGGACTACTGCGCGCATTAAGGCCGGGCGGCCTTCGATCGCCTGAAAGCATTCGCCACAATGGCAAACGCCTCAGCAAGATTATTGAGGACCACGTGCTTTTCACGCGTGGAGCCGAAGGCGGCGTTCGCGCTGACCTTTCGGGTGCAAATCTCAGGCGCGCCGACCTGTCAAAGGCAAATCTTTCCCTCGCGAATTTACAAGGCGCAAATGTCGAAGGTGCCAGTCTGCGCGAGGCCAGACTCGTTTCCGCCGATTTTTCCAATGCGAAGCTCCGAAAGGCGGATCTTCGCAGCGCTGATCTGACGGAGACTGTATTCGAGGGAGCCGACCTCACCGAAGCACAAATGGGCGGCGCCGAACTTTTTCGTGCCGTATTAAGCAAGGCGATTCTACGCGGTGCGGATTTCGGAGCCACGAATTTTCGCGGCGCCGACCTTCGCGGTGCCGATTTCTCGGGTGCAAACATGAAGACGGCGATCCTTCGCGAAACCAACCTCGATGGTGTCGATCTCTCGGGCGTCGATCTTTCCACCGCCCTGCTGCCGCGGGGTTACAAGGCCGCCAGCGCGGGGAAGGACTGAAGTCGCAATGGCTAACTTGCCAGGCATCGTCGTCGAAGATTACAAATCGCGCGGAGGCTGGAGCGGTCCTGGACGGCACGAACAGCGGGCCCGCGCGTATTGCGACCTGCTTGAGCGCGGCCAGATTCTCTTCTTTCGCGAGCCCCCCTTTGAATTATCGGCCGCCGATCGCGAATTCCTGCTTCAGCAGGAATGGGCTGAGATGCGTATGCACAAAAACATATCCTACCGTCCCGGCGAGGACTTGCTAAAAGGCGTTAAGGGTAATGCTGAAACGGTCTCCAAAGTTCATGAGATCATGCGGCGTTACAGCGCAAACGTAATTAATTTTCTAAAGCAATTTCTTGCGCCGTACGCCGGCAAGTGGATCATAGATTTCGCGAGCTTTAGACCCTTCGAGGAGGAGCGTCGCGGCCTTCCGCTCCACAAGCGCAACGACCTTCTCCATGTGGACGCTTTTCCGAGCCGCCCTACTCGAGGCGGGCGCATATTGCGCGTGTTCACGAACCTCAATCCGACCACGTCGCGCGTCTGGAACACCCTGGACGACTTTGGCGCCATCGCGCGCGAGCATGCAGAAAACGCAGGTCTGCGCCGCATTGCTGGGCAAGATGGCTTTCTGCAGCGTACGGTACAGAATCTCGGCCACGCTATCGGCATTCGAGGCATGGGACGCACGCCCTATGACATGTTCATGCTACGGTTCCACGATTACTTGAAAGAAAACGTTGAATTTCAAGAGCGCGCTCCCAAGTCACGCGTTGATTTTCCTCCGCTTTCCACTTGGCTTGTTTATACGGACGGCGTTGCACACGCGGCAATGTCAGGTCGTTACGCGCTGGAGCAGACGCTTCTGATTCCCGCCGACGCTCTCGTGTCGCCAGAGCATGCGCCGTTCCGTGTTCTCGAATCAATCGCCGGTTGCCCCCTAGTATGACTTTTCTTCCCCGTGCAAAAGGCGAATATTCGCCCTTGGACCGAAATAGTTGATTCCCTGTATAACTCATTCGCGTCAAACAGCCGACGCGTCCGCCAAAACATGTCGCTAAGCAGCGATCATCCAAGCATGCTTTGCGCAAGCTTTTTCAAAAAGCGACTTCATGCGGGCGGTCTCCTTGATCGAATGGAAGAAAGAAGTCCCAGCAGTTTTGCTTTTGGCTGTAGTGTATTTCGTCGCAGGCAAGCTTGGTCTTGCCGTGGCTTTTGTTCATCCTAGTTCTACCGCCGTTTGGGCTCCCAGCGGAATTGCTCTGGCCGCTTTTCTCCTTTTCGGCTATCGCGTTTGGCCGGGTGTCTTCTTGGGTGCGTTTTTTGTAAATTGGACGACGCTCGGTACGCCTTTAACCTCTCTTGCGATTGCCATAGGAAACTCGTTAGAGGGTTTGCTCGCCGCATATCTTGTCAGCCGGTTCGCGGCCGGCCGCAAGGCGTTCGAAACTGCATCGACGACGCTGAAATTCGATCTCGTTGCTGGGCTGGTTGCGCCGATTGTTGCAGCAACCATTGGGGTAGCAACGCTTTGTTTATCTGACTTTGCATCCTGGGCTAATTTCCGCCCCATTTGGCTAACGTGGTGGCTCGGCGACGGCACAGGCGCTCTTTTGATCGCCCCGCTTATCATTCTGTGGGCCGATCATTTTAGGATTCGCTGGAACAAGGCCCAGATTCTGGAAATCTCCGCCTTAGTGATCGCGCTGCTTCTTACCGCGGAATCGGTCTTTGGCAGGCTATTCGTGTCGGGGACGCACGCATATCCCCTCGAATATCTCTGCATTCCTTTCTTGCTTTGGGCTGCGCTTCGTTTCGGCCAACGAGAAGCGATCGCCGTCACAATGGTCCTCTCGGTCGTTGCTACCTGGGGTACGCTGCACGGTGCGGGCCCTTTCATCACGCCTTCTAAAAATGACTCACTTCTCCTGTTGCAAGCGTTCACAGCTATTATTTCCGCAATGACAATGGCCTTGGCGGCGGTATCCGCTCACCGCCGGCGCATGGAGACGGAGGTCGGCAACCTCGCCGTAACGGACTCGCTCACCGGCTTGGCGAAT
This sequence comes from Candidatus Acidiferrales bacterium, assembly GCA_050746865.1. Lineage (GTDB taxonomy): Bacteria > Acidobacteriota > Terriglobia > Acidiferrales > UBA7541 > Palsa-295. The sequence continues at coordinate 19,862 of JBOGMU010000045.1, read as the reverse complement.
TATCGCAAGCTCGTTGACGTTCTCGACGCCGAAGTAAAGCGCTCGAATCGGACCAATCGCACCTTCTCCGTTCTTCTGATCGATATGGATCACCTGAAGTCGATCAATGATCGGCACGGCCATCTAACGGGCAGCCGCGCTTTGTGCAGGCTTGCCGATGTTCTTCGCGTCTATAGCCGCAGCATAGACACAGCAGCCCGATACGGCGGAGACGAGTTCGCCCTCATCATGCCGGAGACTTCCGAGCGCGAAGCGCAGCACGTGGCTGCCAGGATTTGCGCGCGTGTCACGGCCGATCCCGAGCAGCCGCCAATCTCTGTCAGCATCGGCACCGCCGTCTATCCCAAAAGCGGCGAAACGATCGATAGACTCCTCAATGCCGCCGATCGTTCCATGTACGAAATGAAGAATTTTCATCACGAAGCGGAAAGCAGCGCGAAGGCGACGTCACACACTGCTGCCGTTTAAGCAAGGGATTGCAAGGAAGGTTTTCTACTTGCCGGCTGAAAATTCTGCGGCGGTCTCTTCGCCGGGATAATCATAAGACGCACCACCTCGCGAACTGCCCGGCCTTCTCCGCGTCTCGATTCCGAGCCTTTTGATCTTTTGGTTCAGCGTGGAAAGCGGCACCTGGAAACGCTCCGCTGCCTCCGTCTGGTTCCAATTGGTTCGGTCGAGCATGTCTGTAATCAATCGGCGCTCAACCTCTTCCAATATCTCAAAGAGCGACGGCGCCGAGCCGCCGCTTCGCCCGCGTCCTTCACCCGGCAGCGGCGGCAAAAATTCCGAAAGCTGCAGCCGAACGCCACGCACAATTTCGCGGCTACGAATACTTTCCGGTAGCAGGTCGCCATCCATCGAGTTTTGCGTGGAAAGCACCACGGCGCGCTCGACCGCATTCTCTAATTCGCGCACGTTGCCCGGCCAGTCGTAATCCATCATCATCTTCATCGCCGCGCTCGTGAACGCTCGCGGCGGCGTGCCGTTTTCCTGGCAGAATCGCCCCAGAAAGCGCTCGACGAGCAGGGGAATATCTTCCTTGCGCTCGCGCAATGGCGGCAATTTCAGCGAGATCACGTTTAACCGGTGAAACAAATCTTCCCGGAAGCGCCCTTCACGAACGAGCTGCTGCAAATCTTCGTTTGACGCTGCCAGAATGCGCACGTCAACCTTGATCGTCTCCGTCCCGCCAAGCCGCATGAATTCGCGTTCCTGAATCACGCGTAACAATTTCGCCTGTGTCTCCGGGCTGACAGTGGAAATCTCGTCAAAAAAGATCGTTCCCTGATCGGCGACTTCGAAAAGTCCCTTTTTTGAGGCAATGGCGCTCGTGAATGCACCCTTCACGTGCCCGAAAAGTTGCGATTCGAGCAGATCGACGGGAATCGAGCCTGTGTTTACGGGAATAAATGCTTTATCTGTGCGCGTCGAAGCCGCATGGATTGCCTTAGCGATCACTTCTTTTCCGGTTCCGCTTTCACCCGAAATCAGCACTGTGGACCGCGACGGCGCAACCTGCGCCACCAGATCGAGTAGCGTGAGCATCTTCTCGCTCTTGCCGACAATATTGGGAAAGTTGTAGCGCTGTTTCAGCGCGCGCTTAAGGTGGACATTCTCTTCGCGCAGCCGCCGCCCCTCAATCGCCAGCGAGACCTGCGTCACCAGCTCATCGTTCGACCACGGCTTTGTGATGTAATCCTGCGCGCCGCTCTTGAACGCCGCGCGCGCCATTTCGATCGAGCCGTAAGCGGTAATCAAGATCACGGGCAGATGTGGATCGCGCGCCCGAATTTCGCGCAGCAGTTCGATCCCGTTTCGGTCCGGCAGGCTCACGTCCAGCAGCAAAAGGTCAAACGGGCTCTGCGCCAGCCGGTCGAGTCCCGCCTGGCCGGTTTCGGCAAGCGTCACGCGAAAATCCTCCGAGCTCAGCAGTGCGTCGAGCCCTTCCCGGATCTCCACTTCGTCATCGACTACAAGAATCGTGCCTCTAGGCATGAACCGCTTTCCTGGCCGCAGGGAATTCCAGCCGGAAGGATGTGCCCTTGCCGGGCGTGGACTTCACGTCGACTTTTCCCGCATGTTCTTTGATGATTCCATAGCTCACGGAGAGGCCTAGCCCCGTACCCCTGCCAGTTGGCTTAGTCGTGAAGAATGGATCGAAAATTTTGTGCAGATGTTCGGATGGGATTCCCGCGCCGTTGTCTGTCAGTTCCACTTCCACTGAGCCGTTGTGCGCCATTGTGCGAACTTCTAGCATGCCGCCGCCCGGCATCGCATCTCGTGCGTTCATCAGCAAATTCAGGAACACCTGTTGCAGCCTCGTTGTCGATCCCAACACCGGCGGTAATTCGTTTTTGTAGTTCTTGATTACCGTCACTTGCGCCGTCTTAAATGGATGTTGCACCAGAGTCAAAGTTTCTTCGAGAACGTCGTTCAGATCTACCTCGGCCAGCTCCGCACCGCCCGTGCGTGAGAAATTCAGCAAATTATTAACGATCTCGCTCGCCCGGAAGGTCTGTTTCACGATGCGGTCGATCGTCTTCTGCCGTGGATCGTCTGGCGGAATCTGCTTGGCGAGCATCTGGATGTGATTCGAGATCACGGCAAGCGGCGTATTCACCTCGTGCGCCACGCCTGCCGCCAGCAATCCCAGCGAAGTCAGCTTCTCGTTCTGCACGAGCTGTTCTTCCAGCGAGACGCGCTGCGTTATGTCGTCAAGCAGCACCAGTCGCCCCAATCGGGCGCCCGTCTTGCCCATCAGCGGTGCGATCGACGCGTTTACCACCACGTGCTGCCCTTTCTTCGTATTCACATGAAACTTGTAAATGCCGGAAACGTGCTCTTCCGTGTGACCGGCAATTTCTTCGGCCAAACCCTGCGGCAGGATCTCGCCGATCTTGTGCCCAATAGCCTCTCCGCGCCCAATGCCGAGCAATTCCTCGAGCTGCGGATTCCAGGATTCAATGCGATTTTCGAGGTCGGCCGTTAGCACGCCGATTTTGAGAGACTCGACGATGTTCTCGCTGAAGTCCTTCAACCTCTCCACCTGCAGCGCCTTTTGTTCAAGCGATTGATACAGACGCGCATTTTCCACGGCGATAGCAACGTAACCGGCGATGGTTGAGAGCAGCTCCAGATCCTCGGAAGACAAATAGTCGCCATCCACCGTCTTGCCGAGCCCGAGCACAGCCACGGTCCGGTCGCGCAATCGGCATGCGATAAAGTAATTCAGATCAAGTTGCTCGATCGTATTTCTCGCGGAATCCGGCGCGCTCAGGTCCGTGCGAGCGGATTCGAAAAACAGGCAAGTCCGGTCCTTCGCAGCGGCCAGAAAGCTCAAATCCAGGTCGCCTTCAGGCCGTATGCCCATCGAGCGCGCTAATGTGAAACTTACGGGCGCCGCCTGATCTTCCAGAAAGATTGCCACTCGATCCACAAGCAGAGTCTGCGAAATGCGATCCAGTGCAGAGCCCAGCAGCGTCTGTAAATGAACCTGGCTCGTTAGCGCGCGGCCAAATTCAATCAACGTTCGCCGGTAATCCAGCCGGTCGCGATAGAAGAAGTGATCGAGCCTTCCCTGTACCCAATCTCGCAGTGGAGCGAACAAAAATGCCGCCACCACAATCGCAATCACTGCGCCGGCCGACCCGGATGGCCATGCGGCGTGCGAGAGTTCGCCAATCAGCGCGATGGCAGCGAAATAAATTGCACCAATGCCCGCCATGGCAAACGTATAAGCAAGGCCGCGTTTAAAAATAATATCCACGTCCATCAGCCGATAGCGCACGATGGCATAACCAAAGGAAAGCGGAATCAGCACGAGCGAGAACACGGAAAGCCCCATCCAATGTGGCAGGACCGCGTTTTCAAATCGCGGCGCGATATAGAAGCCCAAAAACGGCATGATCCCGGCAAATGTTCCCGCCGTGACCCATTTCAGTTGCTGCCGCAAAATGCCGCTGGGTGCGCGGAAATAACTGGCGAGGAAAATGGCTGCCGCCGCGAGAAAGCAAGCGCCCATGTAACCAAGTTCAAGCGTATCTAGGGTCTCGCTGTTTGCGGTTGTTCGCAGGAACGCAAGGGAACCCGCCGTAGCAACGGCAACGTGCATTGCAAGCAGCACCACCATCGCGCCGTACACCGCCGTCAGCTTGGCCCATAATTTTCTACGACGTTCAGGAAACAACAGCGCAAAGTGGACCAGCAGCGCGGGCTGGAGTAATCCCGCAGCCACGTTGCCCCAGTAAATCGTCTGGTCAAACGAGTTCCACTTGCCGGTGTAATGAAGCGTGTAAAGAATGAATGACACGAGGCAGAAAACGTAAAAATGCACCGCCCGCGGCGCATTCCAGCGGCGCGCAAAGATAAAGAGGCCAATAAACAGGTAAAGCAACCCGGTCACGCGCAGATAGTTTTCGGTCGGAGAGACCGGTGTAGGAGCTGTAATCAGGGGAAGGGAAAATGTCTCGCCGTTTCGGCTCACCTGGTAGCGAAGCTCTGACCATGTCCCCGCCCGCCACAGAACTCTGGTGACGTCAGTTGCGCGACGAACGACTGTACCCTGAACGGCCACAAGGCCGTCGCCCGTCCTTATACCAGCGGTGCTTGCCGGCGAACCGGGCATTACCGCCTTCGCCGTGACGCCGTGAGCCATGTCAACCCACGTGGCACCGTCCGTCGGCGGTACAAACCGGTAACGCTGTTGGAAATTGAGCGCGGCAAAAACCACTGCTGCAAGCGTCAGCAGCACTAGTGAGACGGCTCCCAACCGGAGGCGGAGGCTATTATTCATGCTGCGGTCACGCTACCCACCCGTACTTGCACAAATCCTAGCACGTACCCTTCCAGCAAGCCATAGGCGAGCACGTTAAACTAACCTAATTGCCTTCAATGTCTTAGCGCTACTAGCCAGCGCACGCCGGAACGCTTGATTCTGTTTCTGGTATGCGATCCCTATTTTGGTATGAGGCCAAAAACGCGGAAAATCTAGAATTGGAAGCTGAGTCCGCCGCGGAAGTAACGATATGCCGGAACCAAGAGGACGTATTGGCCACGCGCCGTGACGGCCGTACCGCCTTGCGAAAGGATATTTCCCATGTCGGCTTGTACGACCATGTGCCCGGGGAGAAAGTTAGGCAGAGGCTGACGCAGCCCAATCGTCAGGTAAGGATCGACCCCATACATCGCCTCGCCAAAGGAATCCTGCTGCGAGACAATTCGGCCGCTGAGCCACTTATATCCGACCACCACGCTGGTGTGCGTTCCCGGCATCTTCGCCGCCATCCGCGTCGCCACGCTGTGTCGATATTTCGTCACGAACTGATCGCGTAACCGATGGCCAGCCAGTAAATCATCCGCAACCAGCGCCCCGGAATAGTCGTAAATCACAGTCGAAGTAAGCCCTGGCGCAATCCGTTGCTGATACGCTATGCGTGTACCCTCGGAACTCGTCCCGCCGCCATCGTACGCAAACGCATCGCCAAAAAATCCCTGCACAAAGTCAGAGCTTGGAGCTGACCCCACTCCCATCACCGCCGTATGCGACGATTGATCGTGGAATATCGCAGCCGTTAACTCCGCGTCGTCTCCGATTGAGTGCCTCACAGCCACTTCCTCGTGCACACCGTTTTCAAAGACGGGCTTGCCACGCCGCACCATCAACGTGGGGAATGCGTCGAATGTATTTACCGCCGATTGCAGCGCATCTGTTGAATCGCCCAGTGCGTCCTGCCACGGATGCGTGGCTACAATCATCGAAAGCTGCCAATCCGGAGACAGCTCGAGAGCCACCTCCGCGCGCGGTCGTAATGCCGAAGTCCCGCTTCCGAATCCGGCGTACACGTATTCGCCGCCATAGCGCACGCTCACGCGATCGCCCACCAGCAACTCCCCGTCGTGTGACATCCGCATCCCGCGGAAAACCGGTCCCCCCGGCCCAAATTCGGATTGCCGCACCACAAGCGTCGTAACCGGGCCGGTGCGTGAGTCTCCCGTGGGCAGCCACTCGGCTGCTATGCCTGTCGCGGACTGCTGATTCAAATAACTGAATTGCCCCGCCAGCAAAAACCGCGCTTGCCCGCCCATCGGCACGTCGTACGCGAACTCGGTCCCCGGTGCCACGGGACTGTTCGCCACCGATGTCGGATTCTGTCCTCCAGACGATACTTCCACGAGCCCACGACCATCCTTTTGTCCCGCATCTTCACCAATGCCTGCTCTCGCAAGCGCCACATTTGGGGAGTCGTCCCACCGAAGCACGGACCGCCCGTCCGCCGTCGAACGCAGCACCCAAACCCAATCGTCCGCAGCGCCGCGCTGTTCGGGCTGTTGCCGCAATTGTCCAAGGGATGAAAATACGGACCCCATCACTACTTGTAAAAGTGTGGCGTGGCTACCGCTCACTTCAATGTGCTGTTCAATCGTCGGCAGAAAGCCCGCAAGAGTCACTTGCACCGAATACAGCCCGCTCGGAAGAGCCTCCGAAGCGAAATCCCCGCGCCCATTCGTATGCAATTTCATTGCGGATCCCGTGAGCAGTTTTTCCGGGGATATTACGACAGTCGCGCCCATCTGCGGAGTCCCGCTCGCATCAACTACAACTCCGGTGATTTTGCCTCCATTGGGGGCGCACTCGGCGGGAACTGCAATCAGACACACGAAACATGCAAGAAGGGTGAGACGAACCGCTCGGAGACTCACAAGATTACCTCCCCTGAGTCGTATTCGCGTTCGCGGGAGCCGCTACAACCGTAAAATTCTGGGCCGGGGTAATGGATTGCTTCGCTAGGTTATCGGTGACTACAACTTCTAGCTTATATTCGCCCGGCGGCAGAGAGCCTAGTGTGAGAGCGTCTTGCAGCGTCATCTCTTCGCCGTGCGCTGGCAGCTTATCCGCACCGAGGTCAAATTTCAATACCGGATTCGGATCTTTATCCTTAATTACTCGGTATTGCACCGAGACATCCGGCTTGTTCGTCTTCTCGTCCACCTTCAGATTATAGACCTGCAGGAAGATTCCCATTTGTTCGCTTTGATAGAATCTCCGGCTCATCTGCGGCACGACTTTTACGTCGCCCAGCACGAACTGTCCTAGTCCGATGTCCTTATACGAAACCGGCGTTATCTGCCGCGCCAGAATCAGCGAACTCGCATTCAGTTCGTCTTCCTTGAACTGCGGGACCGCGAGCCGCGTATCGACCACACCTACGTTGCCGCTATTCGTATCCTTTATCACCAGATCCAGCGCATATAGGCCCGGGCTCAACGGTACCTGCTTCTGATAAATCTCTTGCACGCTCTTCGTCGCCTGAATCGTCGACGACGGCACGTTATCCTCAATCGGATCGTCAAATGTGGTGATCGTCCGTCCCGTCAGCGTCGTAATGCGCCCGAAAACGTCCGCATGGGCTCGGTCGACGCCATCCTTCTCCACATACGTCAACTGCGTGCGCGGGATCTGAATCGTGATCGGCACCATCACCGTGTCTGACGTGATCCGCAAAAAATCTTCCATGTAATCGAACTTCAGAGTGTTGCGGATCAGATTGTGGGTCACCAACTCTTCCGGTAACTTCACGGGCGGCGGCCGGAAGGCGGCAGCATAGTTCTCAAGCCGCGAAAACTCATTCAACTCAGATCCCTGAGAAACGCCCTCGCCTTGTCCCGCCAAGTGCGTGCCATCCGGGTTCGAGAAGCGCATCGACTTGTCTGCAATGCCCATTTGCTCCGGCATGGTCAAGCCCGCCCCGGGCACATTCAGCAGCGCATCCTTCTCGCTGGGATCCATGGTTAGATGGAATTCGCCGGTTCCGGTCGGATCGACAAACTCAAATTCTACGTTCTCTTGATGGTCACCCTCGAAACCTGCCAGATAGCGATAACGCCAGACCTCATAGGCGTAGGTGGTTGTGGTGCCGCCGCCCTGATCCATCGGCCGGTCCCACTGTTCCCCGGCAGTATGAGAATCATCCTCATCTGGCTTGCCCCAACTGATGTAGATGCGCCCGCGATCGGTCTTCCATCCGGGAATCCCGGACGCGAAATGCTCGTCCGCATAGGCGATTCGGCGGTAAATCTCGTCTTTATAGGTATTATCCGGCGAATCCGGATTGGGATTGCGCCTTTGCCAGAACGCCTCGATGAAAGTCTCGCGCTCTTCGTTCGTTTGCAGGTGCAGGAAGGTATCCCGCTCTTCAGGCGTAATGATGTACGCCACGTCCTCATCGAGCCACTTCTTATAAGGAGTATCGAGCTCCTTATAGAGCGACGAATTGCTCTTTTTCTTCTCTTTTGCGGCTTTTTTCTGGTCGTTTGAGGTCTGCGGAGAGTCTTGCCGGGCGGCTACGGTCAATGCTGACACACCCACGGCCCCAACCGCCAAAGAGGCGAATAAGAACGTACTAAGCCTACGGCTTCTAATCATGGGCCACCGGATGCGGGGAGGAATGTTACCCTGTCCTTCCGTACAGGTCAACTCCGCGACGCTACCCCTTCCCCTGAAATCATTTGAATAACGTTCAGTAAATTGGGTTGCCCGCGTCTTCCCGCAGCGCTAAAATCTAGCTTTGTAACCCCCACTTGTCGCGAAACATTTCCTGAGCCCCTGCGTATTTAGAGCTGGGAAGCGAGCGCTTCGGCGCTCTGGGGCTTCACCCTTTACCCTGGTCTTGAATTCGGCTCTTGAAGGGTTTTGAATTTGGTTTTCGCAGTGGTTTTTGCAGCGGCCGCCTTTGGGTGGGCGACTTTGAATTTGCCTTTGAAGGACCAAAATTGATGAAGACTTGGCAAAAAGCTGTAATTGGCCTGGGCGTGATCGTCGCCATCGCCGTGATCACCCTCGTGAGCGTGTACGAGGCGAATAAAGACGTCGTTACCGTTCAGACGGGCACTGTTGTCCGTGAGGACCTGCGCACCCTCGTTACCGGTTCCGGCGAAATCCGCCCGAACAACTATACAAACGTCGTCGGCCAGGGCGTCGGCATCATCACCTCGATCAACGTCCATGAAGGCGATTATGTCAAAAAGGGCGATGTCCTCCTCCACGTAGACAATGTCCAGCCCGCAGCCGACGTAAAGGCCCAGCAGGCCACCATCGATTCTGGAAGGGCCGCCGTCCTTGCCGCCGAGGCCAATTACGCCGCCGCCAACGCCACCGTTGTTCAGCGCCAGGCCGACCTCGAAAAGGCGAAGCTCGACTGGGGCCGCCAGCAGGCGATGTATCAGAATCAGCTCATCTCGAAGGCCGATTATGACGCCAGCAAGGCCGCCTACGATAGTGCCGCCGGCGCTCTCGAAGCCGCCAAAGCTCAAGTCAGCCAAATGGCCGCCTCTCGAGAGCAGGCCCAATCGAATCTCGAGCAATCACAGGCCTCGCTCGTTCGCACCACGGACATTCTTCACAAGACCACTTACTTCGCTCCGATTAGCGGCCTCGTCAGCTATATTGCCGTCCGCGTCGGCGAAAACGTCGTCCCGGGCATTCAGAATTCACAAGGCAGCTTTTTGCTCACGCTCTCCGATATGAGCGTCGTCACCGCCGAAGTCAAAGTCGACGAAACGGATATCACGAACGTTCGCAATGGCGAGCCCTCCGAAGTCACCATTGATGCCATCCCGAACAAAACTTTTACGGGCAAAGTCACCGCCGTCGGCGACGAAGCCATCCTGCGCAGCACCGGCGACGCTTCGATGACGCAAACCACCACGAATACGCAGGAAGCTCGCGACTTCAAAGTGGTCGTCACGCTCGACCATCCGCCCACGGGTCTGCGGCCGGGTCTTTCAGTCACCGCCAAAATCGAGACGGCCAAAAAACGGGACGCGCTCAGCATCCCGATTCAGGCGCTCGCCATGCGCTCGCAAAAGGATCTCGCCACCAATCATGATTCTGGCAGTTCCGTCACGCTGGCCGCTTCTAGCTCTGACGTCGCGAATCCAGGCAACAAGGCTGATGTTCAGGGCGTTTTCATTATCGGCGGCAACAAAGTTCAGTTTGTTCCGGTGCAAACGGGCATCAGCGGCGTCACCGATATCGAAGTCATGAAGGGCCTGAATCTCGGCGACCAAATCGTTATCGGCAGCTACAAGGCCCTGCGTTCGCTCCACTCAGGCGCCTCGATCAAGATCGACAACACCATTACGAACAGCGCCGCCGCAACAGGTAGCTGATCTAGCTTGCGTGCCTCAGCCACCAGAGTCGCGAATCGATTTGGTTTTGATCTTTGCCCTTGGTTTGTTGTTGAAGTTGCCTTTGTAGCGGCCGCCTTGCGCTTTAGACGGGTGGTTTTAGGATTTGCTGTTTGCCTTTGTTTTTGATCTTTGCTGTTGTTGTACTTGCCGTCATCCTGAGCGAAGCGAAGGACGTCTCTTGCTTTTTTGGTTTTAGCTTCTTCGCTCTTCTAGCCAGCATCATATGAATTGAGGGAATAGCCGCATGCCGGTGCAAGAACAAGAACTCGAAACTCAATCTTTCCGCCAGGATCTCATAGACACCGGCATCGTCATCCAGACTGAGGACCTCTGGAAAACTTACGAAATGGGCGCCGAGCAGTTGCACGCATTGCGCGGCGTCAACATGCAGATTCGCAAGGGCGAATATGTCGCCATCATGGGCCCTTCCGGCTCGGGCAAGTCCACGCTGATGAACCTGATCGGCTGCCTCGATTCGCCCTCAAAGGGAAATTACTGGCTAGCCGGACGCCTCGTCAGCCAACTTAACGACGACGAACTCGCGTACATCCGCAACAAAGAAATCGGCTTCGTCTTCCAGACGTTCAATCTGCTCGCGCGCGCCACGGCGCTACACAACGTCGAACTGCCGATGATTTACAATGGCACTCCCGCCGCCGAACGCATCGAGCGCGCCAAAAGCACCCTCTCGCAGGTTGATCTGAAAGACCGCATGATGCACAAGCCCAACGAGCTTTCCGGCGGTCAGCGTCAGCGCGTCGCCATCGCTCGCGCGCTCGTCAACAATCCCGCCATCCTGCTTGCCGATGAGCCCACCGGCAACCTTGACTCCGCAACCGGCGAAGAAATCATGGCGCTGTTCGCGCGCCTTCACGCCGGAGGCAACACCATCATCCTCGTCACCCACGAACCGGATATCGCCAGTCACGCCCACCGCGTCATCCGCGTCCGCGACGGCAAAATCGAAAAGGACGAACTCACCGCCCGCGCCTAAACAAAGTTAGGCGTTATTCGAGGAATTTGAACCTGCCGTCATCCTGAAGGGCGCGAAGCGACCTGAAGGACCTCTCTTGCTTTTGCATTTGAAATTTTCGGTCTTTCGATGAGCACCGTGCTACTGAGTCACATCCGGCAGCGCAAACGCGACATATCCCCGTGGCAAACCTGTCGCCACAGCTTGCGCATGCCCACCCGGCGCTGATGTCGCATTCACGATCAAATATTGCTTGCCGCCCGCCTCATACATCGAAGGAATTCCTTGCGATTGTCCCGGCAGTTGCGCTGTCCACAACACTTCGCCGGTATTTTCATCATAGGCGCGAATTTTCATATCGCCGCCCGCCATAAAAATCAAACCAGTCGACGTGGTCACCATTCCGACGCGAATATCGATTGCGCCCGTGTTGTGCGCCCCATCGCGCACCGCGCGCAAATCGTCGCCCACGGGCACTTGCCACTTGATCGTTCCTTTGTTCAAGTCATACGCCGTCAAGGTCGCATACGGTGGCTTGATGATGTTCCCTTGAATGTTGTAGCCGGTGTAATAGCGTTCCGCTGGCGCATCCACTCCATCCGGGTACGGCGGCCCGGACATTCCGCCATACGGCGTCATCCCGCGCGTTGCCGCAGCTGCAGCCACCATGATTTTTCCAGCGGGCGCTCCTCCTGACGCAACCACTGGCCCGCCCAAATCCTTTGCAGGAGCTTCTGCTGCCGCAGCGCGTCCGCCGCGACCTGCACCCGCCGCCGCCGGATTCGCCAGATATGCCAGCAGCGCATTCATATCCGCTTCATTGATCTCCGGACTGAACGCCGGCATCGGTCCGCGCCCGCCATTCACCGTCGAGCGCACCGTGTCCAAATCCATGCGATCCGTGATCCCGACTAGCGAAGGATACGTCGTGTTCCCTTTTAAGTCCGCTCCATGGCATCCCTGGCAATTCGCAACGTAGATCGCGCGTCCCTGGACCGCCGAACCCGCCACGGGCCGTGCAGCAGCCCCGGCTCTTCCCGGCACTTTGTCAGACATCTTCAAAATCGCCGGCTGATTCAGCGTCATCACAAACACCATTCCCTTCGCCGGGTCCGCCGCCGTCGTTCCCCAATTCGCTCCGCCCTCGTTTCCCGGCATCTGAACGGTGTCGCGCATTGAAGGCGGCGTAAAGAGGCCCTCGTTTCGCGCCTCGCTCACCACGTCGGTCCAATGTTGCCGTTCTTCCGGCGTCAAAATATACGGATCAATATCCGCCGCCGTAAATTTCTGCACGCCAAAGGGAGGCGGCGCCGTCGGAAAAGGCTGCGTCGGTGACGCGTGCTCGCCCGGCATGTCGCTCTTCGCCACTGGCCGTTCCACGATCGGCCAGATCGGTTTGCCCGTCACGCGATCAAACACATAAAGGAATCCGGTTTTGCCCGCCATGGCCACCGCATCTATTTTTCTTCCGTTGTGCTCGATCGTGATCAGTTGCGGCGCGGCCGTATTGTCGTAATCCCACAAGTCGTGATGCACCGTCTGGTAGTACCACAATCTTTTTCCCGTGCGCGCGTCCAACGCGATCAGGCAATCGCCATAAAGGTCGTTCCCGGCCCGGTCCGCTCCATAAAAATCATACGTCGCCGAACCCGTCGGGAAATACGCGATTCCGCGCTTCGCGTCGATCGTGATCTCTCCCCATGTATTCGCGCCGCCCGCGTATTTCCACGCACCCTTCGGCCATTGGTCATAGCCATACTCGCCCGGATGCGGAATCGTGTGAAATTGCCACACGAGCGCGCCCGTAATCACGTTGTACGCGCGAAAATCTCCCGGCGGAGACATAAACCCTTCGCCCGTCGCCGAACCCTCGATCAGCAGGTTCTCGAAAATTTTCCCCGGATTGTTCGACTGAATTCTTCCCAGCGGCCCACCCGTCGAATATCGCCCCAGCCCAACATGCAAATCGACAATTCCGTCTGTTCCAAACGTCAATATCGACTTTCCAGTCGCAGCGTCGATCTCTTCCAAAAAGCCCGCTCGCGCGAAGATCAGCCGCTTGTCCGTATGATCTTTGCTCTCCCAATAGTTAATTCCTCGCGGCTCGATCCCTTGCAGCTCCTCGTGCACCCAGATTTCTTTTCCCGTCGTCGCATCCAGCGCCACAAGAGAATCGTTCCGCGCCAGCACGTACATCACGTTGCCTACGATCAGCGGATTCCATACATACGAAATCGTGTCGTTGCTCGGATACGCCCACGCCACCTGCAGCTTGCCCACGTTCGCCTTCGTGATCTGCTTGAAGTCCACGTAGTGCGAATTATCCGGCCCGCCGCCATCGTCGCTCCACGTCGCGTGCGCGGGCTCCGCTAGCGACCCATCGCTCATTCGCGCCGCCCCACTCTTCTCATGGCTCGTCGTAGCACTCGCGTGATGATCCGGCCCGTGAGCAGTCGCACCGCTCCCTGCGGCATTAGCAGTTGGCTTTGTCGAACTCTCCTGCGCGCCAAGCAACGTCAGACACAGCACCACGCACGCAACCGGCAAGACAATTTTGCCAAATGTCCCAACCATCTTTCGCACACTCATCGACCACCACCTCGCCATGTTTCGTGCGTCTGTTTTTCCTTTGCCTCTATCTTGCTTTCGCTTCTGAACTCGATTTTGACTTTATCTTTTGTAGCGGCCGACATGCCTTGTGGTCGGGCGCTTTTGACTCTGATTCTCTTTTTGCTTCGCTTTTGAATTTGCCTTCGTAGCGGCCACCGTCGTGCCCTGAGCACGCGAAGGGTGCGCGCGTCTTTTGCGCGCGTTTCTCGATAGCCAGTCTTTATCGCTTCTGTCAGCTTGCGGAAAAAGAAGGGTTTTCAGGGGGTCGGAGCTTCAGCTCCGACATAAAACGCCCACTCATAATGGGCTTTAGCCCCTGAGGTACCGGCTTTCGCATTTTTCGCAAACTATCCGCACCCCTAAATCAATTTCAACAATGCATCCCGAACGCTCTGCACCGCCGCATACGGATCGGGACCGTTATTTCTGCTGCTTGTTTCGATCGAAAAGAGTCCCTTGTATCCCACCTCTTTCGCGATACCGATCGCTTTCGCCTCGTCATAACGATCCGGCGCATAGTGCGCGTGGCTGTTGCCCGAAGTCATCGCATACATCACGCGCAACCCGGCGGCGCGCGACTCTTCATCCGGGAAATTTCCGATGTCCGGATTCGCGTAACCTCCGCCGGCCTTGAGCACTTCCACCAGCACTTCCCAACCGCCTCGCACCGGCGCATTCGGAGGCGCATTTGGCGCCGGACGCCCGCCGCCGCGGTTCTCTATGTCGCAAAACACTTTTTGCGTCTTCGCGTAATCGGTGATCTGCTTCAGCGTCCATTTCGCGTCCTCCACCACGTCCGGCGTGAGCGGCCCCTGATTCAGCAGCACGCGCGGACATCCCAGCTGCACGCAGTAATCGATCCAGTCCTTGCTCAGCGCGATCATTTCCAATTGCTGATATTTTTGCTTTGACGATAAATCGACGAAATCGAATTCCAGGCAGATCTGCGTCAGTTGCGAATTCGCCTTTTTCAGCCGGCCTTTCATCTCCTGAAAATACGGCTTGTCCGTCGCCTGAAAATGCGTGTGCTGCATTTCCACGTGATGAATTCCGTAATGATCCGCAATCATCTGCGGCGCATCCAGAATATCGAGCGTCCGGTCCGGATCGTCCGGCTTCCCCAGTCCTTTCACGATGCGGTCGAAGCAATAGGTCATTACCGAAAGCCGCGCCAGCTTCTCCGCCTCCGAAGCCCCGCCCGTCTGCGCCTGCCCGCCCGCCAGCGCCCTGCTCCCCACCGCAAACGCCAATCCGCCCGCCAACCCCCCCGCGATAAACTCACGCCTCTTCATCACTCACCTCCGGAAACTCACTCCGCTTCGTAGCCCAGCCCAAGAATCTCACTTCCATCATTTTCACTATGTAAAATGCCTTTTTCGCAAAAACGCACGCCGCACTTAATACACCCGTACTGTTCGCCGCGCAAGCACCTTCGCAACTCATCTGGCTTTTCCCTGCGCCGCACAATAAGATTCAGGTTTCGTAGCGCCAGCGTCTCGCTGGTGGCTGTGCTTTTGACTTCCGCTTTTCAAAGGAGGTCTCTCAATTCGATCGGCCCAAAATGCGGCTATTTCAATTCGCTCTCGCGGCTATTTGCCGCACTGGGAGAGGCCGGGCGGATGCTATTTTGTGACTTTTCGTCTCCACGATACTCTCCCGCTGGGGCTGCTTACACGAATCCGCAATCACCGCAAAGTCCTCGATAAAGCCAAGCGCGCTGGCACAACCGTTAAGGCGGACGAAGTCGCGCTTCGCGAGATGCAAGCCCTCATTAAAAAGGCCGAGAGATGCCTCGACGAAGGCCATGGGGCCTGCTATATGCGCGATCCGCGCATTGCCCAAATCGTCGAGAACGCGATCACGAGTTTCGAGGGGAACCGTTATCGTTTGTTCGCATGGTGCGTCATGCCCAATCACGTCCACGTCGTATTCTCGCCTGTTGGCCAACGTCGGCTCAAAGACATTGTGCACACGTGGAAGTCATTCTCCGCGCATGAGGCCAATCGTATCTTGGGCGGTACCGGCGGTTTTTGGCAGCGTGAGTATTTCGATCGCTTAATCCGCAATGAGAGTTCTTTTCAAAACATCGTGTCTTACGTGGAGAAGAATCCCTCGAAATCACAGCTCGACAACTGGCCGTGGATTCGTGTCCTGTCCCGGAAGTGGCCGGAAGAGCCGACGATTTTGTAGCGCCGGCGTCTCGCCGGCGATTTTGCAGTCAAGTTCATTTTCTATTCTTTTGACGCACCCCTTTCGCCGTCGAAACGGTGGCGCCACAAATGCCTGCGATCGACTCCATCAACGCGCATCTTCCTTCTGCGGTGAGCGCTGCCTTGCGACGACCGGGGGTGTCTATCGTGCGCTCTGCCGTTCGTGGCATGCTCGCATCTTTAGGGCACCGAATTGTGCTACTTCTCTCTGAGGGGTGGTGGATCTAGGGGCACGTATCCGGGAATTGACGAGATTCCCTCGTCGATGTGTATGTGATTTGGATCGGGACCCTTTCGCACCTTCAGGCACGCGTCGTATTCATTCCGTGTCTCGAAGAGGACATAGCCGTGCCCATCAAATAGCGCACCGGGAAATGCACGCAGAGGGTGATACCACGTCCCATCTTCGCGATAACGGGCCTCCATCGCGCCGACATTGTATGTGGAATTTAGTTTACGGCCCGTGATTCGCGTGGCGGCTTTCATAGGTTTACTCAGCTATGGCGATAGAATCGGGCGTTTCAAGCTGCGATTCGCGAGCAGCGAATAGGGCCGAAAGAATAGCAACGCGGCAGCGCTCTTGGCGTTCCCGTTCCTCCGCCGCGTCTTCGCTCGACTCGCGGTCATCGCCCTCTGCCGCAAGAGCAGAGGACGAATCGACCGCTGCGAGCTGCTGGTCCTGGTAGTGGAGTAATGAGTGGACAGCGAGCCAGATTTCATAACGTCTCGTGAACGACGTCGCGAGGACCGGATCTTTGTTTTCCAATGTATGCCGCTGGTTCTCGAATTTTGGAAAAACAGTTGAATAATAAATGACGAGTACGCCGTCCTCCATCTCCGCTTGAGACGCAATCATTGCGGCGTTGTCAGGCCATCCAAGCTGGGGCCATTTCGGATCATCCGGGCCACCGACAGGCACCGTTTTAAAGGCCGGTAATGAGGCACGGCGATCTGCAGGCCGCGAGTCGGGAGCTTTCACAATTTCATAGGGTCGCTCATCCACTAGCACAGGAAGCCCAGGACGCGCGAGCTCTACCCGTAGCAGCCCAGTGTGCCCTGGTTGTGCACTACTGCTGGCTTCGACGATCACTCTCATCCGCCCCCCCTGAAGAGGCGTTGAGCCCCTCGCAATGAGCTGATCGCCAACGACGAGGTTGATCTTTGAGGTTCCAGGAGAACTCGGATTGTGATACGTGCTATTTGCATCTGTCACCATTCGCAGATAACGTCGCTGCTCAGGATAAAATGTAATCTCATCTTCTTCATCCCAAACGAACCGGATAAAGGTAGGCGGTTCGTGAAGCTCAATCGGCTCAGGGATAGGCCTGGGCTTCGGCGGCCGCACCGGACGAACGTTTTGCTGCCCATTAGCACTTGAGCCACCTCCTGCCTGTCCCATCTCAACGCCATGAATCCTAAGCAGGCGTGCGACCTCATTGCGCATCTGCTGAATCGCATCCTCATCCTGTTCCTGGGCGCCTTGCCGCCGCGCCTCATCATTAAGTTTCCTGAGAATGTCATCGGATTTCAGCGCCTTCAAAAGTTCCTGCTGTATCAGATCCCTTACCTTGACGTTTCTCTGTCCCTCCCGGTTCGACACGAACAGTAGCCGCTTTGAAGTCGCACTTAGATAGTTGCAATCGATATGGCAAATTAGCCGCTGGCTGAGAAACGGCAGCTCCGCATCTCGCCGGATTAGCACGTGTGACATCTCGCCCTGATTCTGGCCGTTGAGAGTAAGCACAATCGGCTTAGCTGGATTGACGAACGCCGCGCTCGGTCTCTTGTTTTCTTTGGTAGGTTGCTCTAAGACCCAGTATTCGATCCCAATTCGACCGAAGTCACCAAGCGAAACATTAAACATAGGAAGATTATGTGAGAGTGGCGGCCCCGTCCGTTCATCCCCTTCGTCAACGGCCCCATTTAGAGCATTCCTAGATCCCTTGATCACGCGGCGGTAGCCGTGAACCCGATCATCCAGCCAAACAGGCATGATCGGATCAAACAGAATACAGTTCAAACTGCCATATAAGCTGCTGGGTCCTAGTGGTGACGGATAGCGTCCCAAGTCGTAACCAAAATGCCTAACGAGAACACCCTGCGGAAAATCATCGGCGGATGCGTCACAGGTGGGTATGACGCCGCTCTGAAGAGCAAGATAGACGTAGTGACCGGTTTTGTACCGCTCGGCCGGAAGATCAAGGAACTTCACAACCGTGAAAGCCGCAAGCTGATCAGCTGCCCTGCACACGATAAGCGTGTACCTGCTGAACGCAAACGTGCTTGATCCACCTTGGCCGTAGGCACCTGCGAGATAGTGTTTCTGGAGCTTGTTGCTCTCATTGAGGCTGAGAATGGTCCGGGCGATATTTTCAGCGGCAATGCCGATGCCGCGGTCGCGTACCTCGAGGATGCGGCTCTCGCGGCCCTCGCCCTCCTCCATCCGAATTGTGACCTTTTGTGCGAGTGTCCGGCGCTCCTGACGACTCATCGCGCTGATTCCGCCTTCAGGCACGTTTAGCCACGCGACGGCGGCCTCCTTGGGTGACCGGCACTCAGGTATTCCGGCGTGTCGATGATGTTCGAGCTCCAGGATCCCATCGATACCGTTAGTAAGTCGCTCGACTGCAGATCGCGCAGGGTCGGAAGACACCTCGATCGTTCCACGGTTGTTTTCGCGCCCGACAGCTAGCCAACGAATGGCCTCCTCTCGCTGGAATTGCCGCACAGCATTCTCAAGATCACTGACAGTGGAAGCACTTCGGACTGCGTGGTAGAAATCAGCCGTCGTCATTGTCATCTCCGACAAACCGGCCCACCGATGCAGCCACGTAATCGTGCTTTGCTTCCACGGAAATCCAGCGCCTCTTTAGCCTGTCCGCAGCAGCACCAGTCGTATTGCTGCCGGCAAACGGGTCCAACACGATGTCTCCAGGCTTGGTAAGCAGCTTAATGAAAAACTCCGGGAGCCTCGCATGCATGCGAGCCGGATGCAATTTAAGTCGATGTTTTCTGCAGTATCGATGGTACGAATCCCCGTTGCCAGTGTTCGAGAAACTTAGGACGTTCGAAGGTATAGCGCCCTTGTTGTCGGTGAGAAACGACTTTTCACCGATGTTGTGCTCGGACGGACGTTTCCCAGAATTGTACGTTCGGCGCTTCAACAGCCTTAGCATCGAGGGGCTGTACGGCTTCAGCACATTCCTATTGTCCGCATACGGTCGTTCCGTTGCAGCCATCCACCACAAATGTGTGTACGAATCTTTAAGACGAATACGTTCGACGTTCACCCACTGGGCTGGGCTAGGCAAGCGAGCCGGATTGTGGCAAATAAACTGTTGCGCCAACTTGAGATGGCCCGCCTTAAGAAACTTGAGGAGACCTTCCAGGGCAAGCGTCGACATTACCGGTTCGCCGGGCTCCCAAGCGTTGCCCATCTCAAGAACAACGGACCCAGTTGCCGTCAGCATTTCTCTGAAGAGCGGCGCAAAACTCGCCAGCCAGTCAGTGTACTTACTGCCTTGCAAGTTTCCGTACGCTTTCTTCGTATTGAGAGGGAACGGGGGCGACGTGAAGATTAGCTGCACCTTTCCTGCTCGCCGCCTGGCAAATTTTGACCGGAAGAAGTTCTCGGCGCTGCAGCAATAGATTTCTCCCCTTTTGGTTTCGAACTCAGGCTTGCCAATGGACTCTGCCCGCGTTTTATCCATGCCCCAGCCGACGTCAGCTCGCTTCGAATCCACACATACGGTAGGGTCAAGACAAGCGATGGGCATATGTATTTTTAGATACGTTCGGCAGCATATAATAGGTAAACGCGCGCTCAATGTGAACACTTATTTGCTAGCGTTTACGCATCGGAAATATGCCCGTCGCAAAGC
>JBOGMU010000044.1:0-7614 GCA_050746865.1 Candidatus Acidiferrales bacterium | reverse complement strand
CGTGCGTTTCTTTGCGCATAACGAAGCCCAAGAGAGCCGACGCGGTGAGGATCGCGGTTCCGAACATGGCGGCCTGAGCGCGCTGGGTTGATGCCGACTTCAGGGAGCGCCGCGTTGACTACCCTTTGAAGCACCACGCTGGCCGCCTGGAAGTACTTGTATTCCATTGGAGGCCGCGCCGGCGCTGTTACGGGTGCGACAGCTTTCTCTAGCGCGGCGCTGAGTTCGCCGACGGATGGGAAGCGTTCTGTCGGGTCCTTTCTGAGGCATCGCAGAATTGCGCTATCTAGACGAGTTGGGATAGCTGGAACGATGGACGAGGGCCGCGGCGGCTCCTGCCTTAACTGCAGGAGAGCGAGCTCGACTGCATTCTCGGCAGTGAACGCCTGCGTCCCCGTGACCATTTCGAAGAGAATCATGCCCAGCGAATAAATGTCGGTCTGGAATGTGACCGGTTTCATTTCTAACTGCTCGGGAGACATATACGCGGGAGTTCCGGCCAGATCCTCGGTTGCGGAGGCGGCGTCAACCGATTTTCGCGCAACTCCAAAGTCCATGATTTTCACGGTCTTGTCATGCGCAATGACCACATTGGCCGGCTTTAGATCGCGGTGAATGATTCCCTGCGCGTGGGCCTCACCAAGACCGGCGCAAATTTGCACGGCAATTTCCACGGCATCGACGGGCGGGATCGCGCCACGGCGTTGCAATTTTGAGAGCAGCGTCTCGCCGGAAACGTATTCCATCGAAATGCAGGCGGTAGTTTCCGAACGTGTGAATTCGTGGATGCGGCAGACATTCTTGTGAGTGACTTTGCGCGCCAGGCAGACTTCTTTGCGCAGGCTCTCTCGCATGGCCGGATCGGCTGCGATCTCCGGTTTGAGAATTTTGATTGCGACGACCTCGCAGGTCTCTATATCCCGGACCCTGTAAACGATACCCATGCCACCGCGGCCCAGTTCTTCAATCACCTCGAAGCGTGCGGGTATCGCAAGGCGGGCCTGTAGCGCATCAAGCGAAGCCCTCAGGCCTCCCGAGCCGTTTGCACAAACGTCTTCCAACCGTGGGCCAGACGAAAGAATGGTCGTATCGTCGTTGATGATAGGCATCGTTGGACGCTCAGTTTCTTAATCTTTTGAATCGATTGAAGTTGCCCGGCCGGACATGGCGCTAACTCCCCTCTTGAACTCGGCCGTGCCTTCGATCCCAATTTGACGGGATAAGAGCGCTCGGGGCAATGGGCGCTCCGGTCTATGGGCCCTTAGTACGTTAAAGTGACAATTTTTGTCATTTTTGATTGTTTTTCCACGCTGCGCCGCACTGATTCGCCCTGCACCTTTTCTACTCGCGACTGACGTTTTCCGTCCGTGCGCCGATAAGACTCAGTGAAAACGTTTTGAGCTGGGAAGCACCTCAATGAGCGCTGTGAGCACTGAACCGACCCAGACATCCGCTGCGGTGCGCCGGAGCGGGCGTATATCCAAGGAGATCCCGATTATTTTGTCAGGCGGGGATGCGGCAGGCCGACAATTCTCCGAACAGACGAGAACACTCGTGCTGAGTCTGCATGGCGCCAGCGTGATCTGCCACCATAAGCTTATTCCTGAGCAGGAGGCATACCTGCGCGTGATTTCGAACAATCGGGAGGCGGAGGTCCGAATCTGCGGGCAGATCGGCGAGCGCGATGACGGCTATATATACGGAGTTGCGTTCACCGACCCTGACATCGATTTTTGGCGGATCGAATTTCCTTCAGCAGAAGCTTTGCCGAGCGACCTAATACCTGTGACGCTGGAATGCTCGGGATGCCACCGGCAGGTTGCCCTGCAATTTGATGCGACCGAGATGGATGTTTACGCGGTGAATGAGGGAATGCTGCGATATTGCTCACGGTGCAGCTTGTCCACTGTCTGGAAAATCGCTACGCCGAAAGCAGAACAAGGGCGGCCGATGGGCACGCCGGCCGCATCACGTCTGCAAACGGCACCGTCCGCCGTAAATGCGGCACCCGCAACGAGCCATGCGGAAATCCGATTGTCCGTCGATCCGGCGCCGACAGCGGCAGCAGGGTCCGAAGCGGCGTCCGCACCCGCCGCGCCTATACCGCCGCCGATCATGCCGTCCGTAAAGCCTGCACAACCGAATCGCCGACGCGATCGGCGCACGAAGGTGAAGTTCAACGCGTGCATACGGATCTCGGGTTGGGGTGAGGAAATTGTGCCGTGCGAAGACATGTCCCGTGGCGGATTCAGCTTTCGCAGCAAGCGCCAGTATTCGGCGGAAGCTATGATCGAAGCGGCGGTGCCTTACGAACCCGGCATGAGTATTTTCGTGTCGGCTCAAATTGCGAATGTGTTTGAGTTGCCGGGCGGCAAGGTGTTTCGCTACGGCGTGGCCTACATTCGGTCCCCTAAAAGTTAGGAATAATCCGGCGTTCGTAAGGGAAATGCCTGGTTGAGTTCGCGAGGGCGAGTGCGTATGATCGCCGGAACTCCCAGCCCGGGGGGAACTATGCTCTCGGATATTACGATTTCCATTGGAAGCCAATCGGTTACATTTCCCGGCTTGTACCTGCTAGTCGGGTGCCTCATCGTTCTGGGACTCATCGGGTTTATCGTAGCGATTAGCAGTTCGCGGCGGATCGAGCGCAAGACATCCGAAGCGACGGACATTCTGGTGGTGCAACTGGAGCGAATCGGGGATGCACTCGACCGGCTCGTCACGCAGAACGCAGCGCGGGTTGCGAACGAAGCCGCACCGGTACAGAAGCGGGATCGATTCCTGCCAGAATGGGCGATTCCAGGTCGTGGGATGCCCCCGGCGTCGCGTACCACGATTGAGAATGTATCGGCCGAACGCGCGCCTCAAAAACCGGCCTTTCAGCAAGCCAAGAGCGCAGCCCCTGCGCCAGCATCTCCCGTGGCACAAGAGAAGCTGGACGAAAAGCAACCAGAAGAGCAACCAGTTGAGAGCAAGCTGAGCGAACCGGCCCGAACGATCCTCTATTCCATGCTGGGGCGGTAAATTCCGCCACAGGTAACCGCGAAGGCTACTGGCGCATCATTGTATGCAGCATGTGAAGGGTGTATGTTAGGGGCAGTTGAGTACCGACAAATGGAAGTCCCGCTGAACAGGGGTTGGCGGTTAAAGACTTCTCACGCCGAGCATTTTAAAGGGCCTGTCCCGGTTGGATCGCCTTTCCAGAAAGAAGCAGTGCGCCGCGAGGTGTTTATGAAATATACGCGATGGCTTTTGCCGATTTTGCTGGCTCTGATGCCCGTAGCTGCGACGCGTGCCGCGGCCGCCGACACTGGGCCGAATGCGGGATCAGTGTCTCTGCTGCACGTGCGAATCGTGCGCTTGAGTTTCGTGCAAGGCGAGGTCGCCGTTCGACACGCGGGCGAAACCGATTGGAGCGCCGGGGCCGTGAACACGCCGCTGCAAGAGGGATTTTCGGTCGCGACTTCGCCGAACAGCTTCGCCGAGATTGAGTTCGAGAACGGATCTACCGCGCGTTTGGGACAAGGTTCGGAGATTGATTTTACAGAGCTGGCGCTGACGCAGCAGGGAGACAGGATCAATAAGCTCACGCTCAGCAAAGGCTACGCAACATTTCACTTCATTCCCGAGCACCACGATCAGTATGAAGTGGACGCGTCCGGTGTGACGTTTACGGCGCACGGCAAAGCGGAATTTCGGACGAATTTCGACAATGGCGCGCTACGCGTTGAAGTGTTCGATGGCGAAGTGCAGGCCGAACATGACGGCAAGACGGAAGATGTGGGCAAGAATCGCGTGCTGACCTACGATCCGCATGCTGTGGAGGCGCTGAACGTCACAAACGGATTTGAAAAAGACGAATGGGACAAATGGACGCAGGCCAGGGACAAGCAGGCGGTGCTAGCGACGGATGACGAGTCGGTTTCGCTAAATCATTCGCTTTATGGCTGGTCCGATCTTGACACGTACGGCGCGTGGAGTTTATTTCCCGGCCATGGGTATGGTTGGGCGCCTTATGAACCGGCAGGCTGGTCGCCCTACTCGGCGGGAATGTGGGGCTATTACCCCGGGTGGGGCTTCACTTGGATCTCGGCGGAACCGTGGGGCTGGCTGCCTTTTCACAATGGCTCGTGGAATTACGACGCATCCATGGGGTGGTTTTGGATGCCGGGATCTCTGGATGCATGGAGCCCGGCGCTCGTGAATTGGTATGACGGCCCAGGCTGGGTGGGCTGGTCACCTATCGGGAGCGGGAACGGCGCGTGTTCGATTACCGCGGCGGGCTGCCTTACGGCGGTGGCACCCGGGACTTTGGAACAAGGCACGCCCCTGCGGCCGGGAAGTCCTGTGATTGTTCATCCGGGAGGGATCAACAAGGGCCTCACGCACACAGCCGCGCCAGAATTGCATAGTAGCGTGACCGCTCGTCCGGTGACCGTGCTCGGACCACGGATCAGCATGCGTACGACAGCTCCGGCAGATGCGTCTGCGCACGTTGCGCCTTCGAGCGTTGTGATGGGGCGCGAAGTAAGGGCAGATACTTTTCTGAACCACCACGGATTCTTCTCCGGACCGCAAGTGATCCATGCGCCTCTTGGTCGTACGATGGGCGGAACGGTGCCCACCGTGATGAGCCACAACGGGGAGATATCGATTGACTCTCGGTACCACGGCCCGCAGCCTTCGGCAGTCGCAGGCGGTGGCCCGAATCTTAACGGTGAGCGCAGGGGCGGGGCGAGACCGGGTCCCGCGCGTGTGCCCGTGATGATGGCACACGGAGGCGGTGCGGCAGGTCCTGCGGGGCCGTCTGTGGATGCTCGGGGCGGAATTTCCGCGGAACGGAATCCCTCCGCCATGTCGTCTCCTGGTATGACAAATTCGCCTTCGCCTAACGCCGCGTCGAGCGCGCCTATGGCTCGGCCTAGTGCGCCTCCTGCCGCAGCACCTGCGAGCAGGCCTGATGGAGCAGGTCGCGTAGCTGCCGGTACGGCAGGCCGCCGCTAAGGATACCAACGGAGCGCTGCCGCAAGTCGCGGCAGCGCTTTGAAATTTTCAGTTCTTCGCGTTCCTTATCGAACTTGCCTCATCTTTTGCGTGCGGAAGCCTGCGCGCTTCCCAATCATGCCGCCAACCGCCTCGTGCGACCGAAACTTTCTACAGCAAAGGCCTTATTGTGCGGAACTTGTCGGGCTATAGAGTGAGAAATATGAAAAAGACAAAAACTTCCAAACGAAAAAAGACTGCTACCAGCGATACGAATGCGAAGCACGCGCCCCCTCGAAGGAAGCAGAACGAAGTGGGCTCGGATCAGTCGCTGCAATCTTCGCTTACGAGCGACGTGGGGCTTGCCCCCTCAATGGACGACAGTTCCTCGAGTGCAGGGCAGGCCGGAGACGTGCAGGGTATCTCCAACATCGCAGAAGCCGATCCGGAAAGCGTGGAAGAGCTTCTGGAAGATGGACAGGCGCTGGAAGCAGAAGTCATCAGCGGCGTGGAAGACGCGCCCGACGAAAGGGAAGTCCCGGCGCGCGGACGCATCGAAGATGAGCCTCCCCATTCGTTTAACGAGCGGAATAAGATTTAGCACTGCCCGATCTCAGAGCATTTGGCGCAGAACGTACTGCAGTATCCCGCCGTGTTCGTAATACGCGACTTCGAACGGCGTATCGATGCGCGCCATCGCGCTAAACTCGATTTTCCTTCCGTTCTGACCGCGAGCGACAATCTTCAGCTTCTTGCGAGGATGAAAATCTTTGGCGAGGCTTTCGACGTCGAATGTCTCGAAGCCTGTGAGGCCCAGCGATTTCGGATTCTCGCCGGGCAGGAACTCTAACGGCAACACGCCCATCCCGACGAGATTGCTGCGATGGATTCGTTCGAAGCTCTCCGCAAGCACCGCACGCACGCCGAGCAGAATCGTACCTTTTGCAGCCCAATCGCGCGACGAGCCTGAACCGTATTCCTTACCCGCGATCACGATCAAAGCGGCCTTTTCATCGCGATATTTCATGGCGGCATCGTAGATCGTCATTTTTTCGCCGCTTGGCTGATGGGTGGTCCAGCCTCCTTCGGTGCCTGGCGCGAGCATGTTGCGCAAGCGGATGTTGGCAAACGTGCCGCGCATCATTACTTCGTGGTTCCCACGGCGAGCGCCGTAGGAGTTGAAGTCTTTGGCCAGGACGCCGTGGGAGATCAGATATTTTCCGGCCGGGCTATCGGCAGGAATAGAGCCGGCGGGCGAAATGTGATCTGTGGTCACGCTGTCGCCGAGCATTGCCAGAGCGCGCAAACCGTGAAGCTCAGGCAGCGGAGCGGGCTTGACCGGCATGTTCTCGAAGTACGGCGGATCTTTGATGTACGTCGAATTTTCGTCCCAGGAATAAATATCGCCCTCGGGGACAGGAAGTGCGCGCCAATGTTCGTCGCCGGTGAAAACATCTGCATATTCCTTGCGGAACATTTCGCTAGATATAGAATTGCGCATCGTCGTCTCCACCTCCTGCGGAGACGGCCAAATGTCACGCAGATAGACAGGCTTTCCTGCCTTATCGTTGCCGAGGGGCTCGTTAACAATGTCAAAATCCATGCGTCCTGCAATGGCATACGCGACGACGAGAGGAGGAGACGCAAGATAGTTTGCGCGGCAGAGCGGATTGATGCGGCCTTCGAAGTTCCGATTGCCGCTCAATACAGAGACCGCCGAAAGATCATTTTCCTTTACGGCTTTCCCGATGTGCTCGGGCAGAGGGCCGCTATTGCCAATGCAAGTGGTGCATCCGTAGCCGACCAGATGAAATTTCAACGCCTCCAGATAGGGCCATAGTCCGGCTTTCTCGATGTAATCCGTCACAACTTTTGAGCCGGGCGCAAAGCTCGTCTTAACCCAAGGCTTCGTCTGCAGGCCGCGCTCGACGGCCTTTTTCGCGAGCAGGCCGGCGCCGAGCATTAACGATGGGTTCGACGTATTCGTGCAGCTCGTGATTGCGGCAATTACAACGGAGCCATCTGCCAGATCGAATTTGTCGCCATTATTCTGGACGGAGACCTTCTTCCGCGCACCGCTGAGCGATTTTTCAAACGAACTTTTTGCTTGTGTGAGCGGCACGCTGTCTTGGGGACGCTTCGGTCCTGCGATGGTCGGCACGACAGTTGCGAGGTCGAACTCGAGTGTATCGGAGAAAACCGGATCGGGCGTCTGGTCCGTGCGGAAAAGTCCCTGTTCTTTTGTGTAGGCTTCGACAAGCTGGACCTGATCTTCGGCGCGGCTTGTGAAGCGGAGATATGCAAGAGTCTCCGAATCGACCGGAAAGAAGCCCATTGTTGCGCCGTACTCGGGCGCCATGTTCGCGATTGTGGCTCGGTCCGGCAAAGTGAGGTTCGAAAGGCCGGGGCCGTAGAATTCGACAAATTTGCCGACGACTCCTTTCTTGCGAAGCATCTGCGTCACAGTGAGAACGAGATCCGTGGCAGTGGCACCTTCTGCCAGACGGCCATGCAGCTTGAATCCGACGACGGGCGGGATCAGCATCGACAGCGGCTGGCCCAGCATCGCGGCCTCCGCTTCGATACCGCCGACGCCCCAGCCGAAAACGCCGAGACCGTTCACCATCGTGG
>JBOGMU010000043.1:0-49151 GCA_050746865.1 Candidatus Acidiferrales bacterium | reverse complement strand
ACTGCCGACATCCCTGTCGGCACCTTCGAATTGCAATCGTACTCGTTTACAACAGGATCGATCGTCACACCGGGCGACTTGACGATTTCGCTTGGCGATGCCAAGCAACAAGCCGACTTCACCGACGTATCGCTATCGGTCGTTCCGACCCCCGAGCCCAGCTCGCTCCTAATGCTAGGCATCGGTCTGATCGGTCTCCTGTTCCTCGGCAAGCGCATCGGACTGAAACGCCCCGAACCGCTGACCGTTTCGAATTGATCTTCCCCGGGAGCGCCGCGTCCCCGTACCGGCGCGTTTGACTTTTGGTTTCGTAGCGGCCGCCTTTTGGGCGGGCGCTTTTCGGTTTTATATAATCGATAGCGCACTCGTTTTGGCCGCGCACCAAATCCGGTAGCTCTCTCCTCTACCTCCGAGCTCCTTTGCCTCCTCTATTTCCTGTGCCTCAGTTTGTGGTGCCAATCGCGCCAAACCCGGTCCCTTTTGTCCTTTTAAGCGCATTTTAAAGCGCCATTTTGGCCTTTTTGCGTCATACCGCCTGTCGCAAATGCTGCAAGAAATGCCACGCTACGCCCGGTCCGCGATCTCCGTCTCCATCTTCTGATAGAACGCCAAACCGCTGATAAGTATCGCAATTACAATAACGGCCGACACGGCAAACAAAGTCCCGGGCGCCGTTCCGCTTCCGGCCAACGACCATCGGAATCCTTCAATCACGCCCGACATGGGGTTTAACCCATAGAGCCAGCGCCACCTAGCTGGCACCATCGAACTCGAATACACCACCGGCGAGCCGAACATCCAGAATTGCATCAGAAAAGGCAAAATCTGCGAAACGTCTCTATACAAAGCATTTAGCGCCGCTAGCCAGAGCCCGACCCCAAGCGCCGTGAGCAACGCCATCAGCAAAAACACGGGAAACCACAGCGCATGCCGCGTCGGCGTAATGTGATGCCACGCCAGCAGTATCACAAACATTCCAAAGGAGATAGCGAAGTCCACCAACCCCGTGAAGACGGCGAACAGCGGCAATGTGAGTCGCGGAAAATACACCTTCGTCAAAATGTGCTGATTGCTCACCACCACCGTACTGGTCTTTTGCAGCGCGCTAGCAAAATAATTCCACGGCAGCAGCGCCGCATAATAAAAGACGGCATAAGGCAAACCGTCGGACGGAATATGCGCCAGCTTCCCGAAAACCAATGTAAACAAAAGCATTGTCGCGAGCGGTTGAATCACGGCCCACGAAGCGCCCATCGCGGTCTGCTTGTAACGGACCTTGATGTCGCGCCAAATGAAGAAATAAATCAGCTCCCGGTATTCCCACAATTCATCGAACGGCAGCGCCCACCAACGTCCCGCCGGCGCAATCCGCAGCACCGGCACTTCTGGGGACGGCGTTGCTGCATTCGCGCCAATTGCACTCATCTCACTCACGGTCACTCGCTCGCATCTCTCGACTTAAGTTGCTTCACATCTTGCTCTTCGATCTTCTTCATCAGAGCACTGCGCCCCGTCATGTAATTCCTTGCCATCCCGATCGCCATTCCCGGCACAACCACTACTTCGTTGTACGCAGCTTTCTGAAACGAGATCGGACCGCGTGAGGGAATTAAATGCGTTCCCCACTGAAATATCATCCCCAAATTGACAGCGATCAGCGCCGCCGTTGTCGCTCCCGGAACCCATGCGCCCTTGTGCCGCTCGAACGCTTCGCCAACCAAGTCAAAAAATGCGCCTAGTCCGATCACAAAAATCGGCGTTAGCGATACAAAAAATCGGTTCCCGAATGACGAAATTCCATCCCAGTCCTCGTAACAGCCAATTGCGTAAACGTAAAAAATCACAGCGGTTAGCAAACTGAATGCGGTCTTCCCATCTTTCAGGGCGAGCAGGGCTAGCCCAATCAGGGCCAAGATCAACACTGGCGTCCACGTCAGGAACCCATGGTCGGCCGAGAGAGCTACCTTAAAAAATGCCGGCGAGTTCCAATACCAATGCGGCGTGTATCCAAAATTCAAAAAGTTACCGTATATGATTTTTTTCGTGATCAAAGTCGGCAAAAACGCTGCAATCAGCGCCACGGAAAACAATGCATCGCGACCTAGGATTAGCGCCGCCTGCAGACCCGAATGCTGCGCTGCCGCTCTGAAATAAGCAGCTAATGACTCGCCCATCGGCAGCACTAGCAGAACGGCATTTATGTAGTAAACGTCCATCATGAGACCGGCAATTAGCCCTAAAGCGAGCCACTGCAATGGCGTTCTGCCGT
This sequence comes from Candidatus Acidiferrales bacterium, assembly GCA_050746865.1. Classification (GTDB taxonomy): domain Bacteria; phylum Acidobacteriota; class Terriglobia; order Acidiferrales; family UBA7541; genus Palsa-295. Next base: position 46,882 of record JBOGMU010000043.1, on the reverse strand, counting down.
TTAGCGTCCGAAGCCAGTACCACAAAAATAGTGCCACCGCGAAAGCGGACTGGGCATGGGACCAGGAAGGATTGAAATACATGTACACAGGCAACGAACTCGCAAACCAAATTGCCAAACTCGCAACGAACGCCCATTCCTCCGCCACGAATTTCCGTGCGATTCTGAATGCCATCCAAATGGCAGCAAATCCATAAAATGCAGTTCCGAACGCCATTGCCAGCAGATACGGGCGTGAAAAACCATTCTCCAGAACACGAGCGCCAAGCCTGTTCGCGAACATTACTGCAACATGTGCAACAAGCAAAAATGGCATCCAGAGAATCGCCGGCCCAACCGAAAAATGATTGTCCAGATGACCTGTCGAAGTAAATTGATCAGAATCAATCGTTAGCGCAGCGGCGCCTTCATGAACTCGTCCCATGCGGAAACTTGTGTTCGCGTGCGCCCAGTCGCTTCGGAAATCGAAGTTGTGCTGAATAAGCGGTGCGCGAGCAAACGCGTAGTACCCGACTCCGTCTCCCCTTACCCATGGATTCACGAAGGGCAGCGTCGCCAGAAAGATCAGGATCAGAATTTTCTCGTATTTGCTCAGCATTTGCACGATCACATCCAGCGAACGTCAGTTACTCTTCTGTTCAAGCGGGGGTGCCGAACCGTCTTTTCGCAGTACAGCGATCAACGACAACGGCGGGAATGGCAGCAACCGGTCGACTTTACGGAAGATCGGCGTGAGAATATTCAGCATCCGGATTTGCGCGAGCCCAAACGTTCTTCTCCGCAATATTTGTCCGTTAAGCCACCATGCAGGAGAGCCAGGCCGGTTAAATTTGATAATTCCATCAATGCGGAAGCCGGCCTGCTTGGCAGCGAGTGACAGCTGGTCCATTGTGTAGCGACGGCAATGTCCCAGCACCTCATCGAGCGTTCCAAACAGCTTCGGCCCATAAGGAACCAGAATTACGGCGCATCCATCGGGTTCGAGGACACTCCAAATATTGCGAAGCGCGCCGACATCATCCGGCACATGCTCGATCACATTAAGGCATACGACAGAATCGAAAGCTTGCCCCTGTGGATACGTCTCGAACCTCTCCGCGTCCGTATAGGCCACGCGCATATAAGGGCGAGTTGGCCGCAGCGTGAGCAGATATTCCAGATAGAACGGATTCACATCGGTCGCCCAATAAACTGAACGAGGCATGAATTGAAGAGACATATTTCCGCGGCCGGCGCCGATTTCCAAAACGCGGTCGCCCAGATGAGGTGCTACCACGTCGCCCATCCAACGGTTAAAACGAGGTGCGCGGTTCATCCGTTCCAATATTTCGCCGCCGCGCTCGTCCGCATTGTAAATGCGATCTGAAAACGCGTAATGCACAATCGCCCACAACGCGCGCGCGCCGTCCTTCCAGCCGATTTTCTTACCTTCGGCGTATGTTCTGCCCGAATAGCTGATCGGCACTTCAAAGATACGGCTACCGCGCTTGGCGAGCTTGATTGCCAGTTCCGGTTCCACATCGAACGTGGCGCTTTCGAGGGGAATGCTCTTGAGTAGATCCGTCCTAACCATCTTGTAACAGGTTTCCATGTCTGTAAGGTTCAGATCGCAGACAAGGTCGCACAGGAACGTAAGCAGTTTGTTTCCTAAAGCGTGCCGGAAAAATAGAGCGCGTTTATGGCCGCCGGACATGAACCGCGAGCCAAAAACCGCGTCAGCTTCTTCGGATAAAAACAATTCCACCATCGGGAGCAAATCGCCGGGGTGATATTCGAGATCGGCATCGTGAATTACGACTAGCTCTGTATCGGCATGTTCCAGGCCGGTGCGAATCGCCGCTCCCTTCCCGCTATTCTTGTTATGCCGCGCCCAAACCCACGAAAGTTTAGGATCGACTTCCTCATCCTCAAGAGTCACGCGGAAACGCGCCAAAATCTCCGTGGTACCGTCGGAGGAACCGTCGTCGACAACGACGATCTTGATTCGCTCAAGAAGGGGCGATTCTGCCAGCACCTGTAGCCTGCGGAGGCTCGTCTCAACCAGATATCGTTCATTATAGGCCGGGACAAGAACGGTTAAGCTCGTAACCGCCTTTCGTCTCGCTGCCCCCCCATTCGAAACAGGAAGCGATCGGGCGGAATTCGCATCCTGCGCGCAAACGCCGCTCTCCTCGCGTTCGCTCTCGGACGTACTCATGGTCTTCTCAAGCCTCGGCATAAGGATACGCTAAATAGCCGGGAATTTTGGCCTGCGCGCCCAACAGATATCAATACCGATCGGACGCAGTTGCTGCAAGAGCAACCGCATCATGGAAGCGTCGCAGCCACCGCTGGAGTGGTAACGACCGGAACAAACTCCGCAATACTCTTTGATCGGAAATGCTCTGCTACGTCGTCCACAATTGTAGCGAGAGGAATTGAGGGCCGAAAACCGGCGAGCGATTGCAGCTTTTGAAGTGAAGGCATCCGGCGTAGCATGTCTTCAAAACCCGGTTCATATGCGCGGTCGTACGGAACGTATTCCAGTGTGGAATTGCTCTTTGTTCGCTGCTTCACCAAACGCGCCAACCCCTCAATCGAAATCTCTTGGTCGGTTCCGATATTGACGACTTCTCCGATTGCCCGTTCATTAGCCGTCAAACGCAGCAGAGACTCGATTGTGTCGCGGACATGGCAGAAACAACGCGATTGTTGTCCGCTGCCATAAATCGTGATCGGCGCGTCATCAAGCGCCTGTCTCACGAAATTCGGTAAAACCATCCCATAGCGGCCAGTTTGTCGCGGTCCTACTGTATTGAAAAACCGTACAACAATCACCGGCTGTCCCTTTTCCTTCCAATAGGAAAGAGCCAAAAACTCGTCGAGGGCCTTGGACGCGGCATAACTCCAACGACTTTTCGTCGTTGGTCCGAGAACAAGGTCTGCATCCTCCTGGAAAGGAATCTTGTCGCTCTTCCCATAGACTTCCGAAGTCGAAGCGGTAACCACCAATTTCTTCTTCTTCGATGCAGCATCGAGAACGAGCTGTGTTCCGTAGACGTTCGTCTCGATCGTCCGTACTGGACTCTCCACAATCAGGCGCACTCCCACTGCCGCGGCAAAATGAAATATCACATCGGACTCGTCCACCAACTCGGCCAGCAGATGCTTGTTCTTGATGGAGTCAAACGAATAATGGAAGCGATCGTTTCCTTTGATGTGGCGAATGTTATCGACGCAGCCGGTCGATAGGTCATCGATAATGAATACGCGATCACCGCGCGCTAAGAGCACCTCTGCGAGGTGTGAACCAATAAAACCAGCACCGCCTGTAATGAGATAACGCACGATCGTCTCCTAAGTTGAGAGGTTGTCCTTGTCTGGGCCCATGGGAATTGGCGCACTGGGTGCGACGTCCTCCCCGTACCCGTATCCATAGGCGTATGGGTAGTAGCGATACGAGTAGTAATAATCCGGTGCGTTGGCATTGACGCCATTCAAGATAACGCCGAGCATCCGTCCCTTCACCGCAGTGAGCAAATCCCGCGTCCGTGTGAAGGCTTCCTTCGGTGTCTGACCGCTGCGAACTACGAGCAGCACCCCATCAGTGAGTGCAGAAATAATCACTGCATCGGTGGCCGCCATAATGGGAGGCGAGTCGACAACGATGAATTTGAACCGACGACGGAGCTCTGCCATGCCGTCTCGCATGCGATGCGAAGATAACAAGTCGGCCGGGCTCGGAGGAACCGGACCCGTGGTCAATGCCGAAAGATTGGTGATCGTGGGATGCGGCACAGTGACGTCTTCTAGCGAGCAAACACCCGCAAGATAGGAACTCAATCCTGCATCGCGACTCCCCGTCAAATTCAGCGCGCGTCGAACACCCGGCTTACGCAGGTCGCAATCGACGAGTAGCGTCCGGTCACCCAGTTGAGCGAGCGTCACTGCAAGGTTCACGGCAGCCGTCGTTTTCCCTTCGCGCGGCAGCGCGCTCGTCACCAGAATCACCTGTGGCGGATGCTCCGCCTGAGAAAGCAGCAGCGAAGTCCGCAACGCGCGGAAGGCCTCCGAAATCTGGGATTTCGGTTGCACGTAGGCCAGGAGCTCCACGCGTGAACCGGTGGACGCCGCGTTACTACCGGAATCACCCGCAAGCCGTCCTAGTTTCGCGGTGTGCCCCACGGGGTTCGGCAGACTCGGTACAACTGCCAAGGAAGGTAGACCCGTCAGTCTTTCGATATCGTCCGGCGACTTCACTGTGTTGTCGAGATATTCACGAAATACTGCAAGACCCACTCCGCCGACGAGCCCAACCAGCAATGCCAAAAGGATGTTGCGCATCCTCTGTGGTCCCGCCGGCGAGGTCGGTACAAGGGCCTCATCGACGATCCGAATATTGCTCGATTTAAGGCCCGCTTCGATCTGTGCTTCCTTTAACTTTTGGTTCAGTCCGTCATAGAGTTGCTTCGTCGCGTTTGCATCGTTCTGCAGAATGCCGTACTCGACGAGCTTCTCCGCCTCAAGATTGGCCTGCGCTTTTTGTTGCTCAAGATTCCCTTCGAGAATCGAAAGCCGATTTTGAGCCGTGTTGTATTCGTGCTCGGCTGTATCGGCCACCACTCGACGCGCGTCGTCGAGCTGTTTTTCGACTTCCGTTCGCTGATCCGCAGCTTGCTGAACCTTTGGCCAATTGGGACCAAACTGCGCCAGCAGCGAGGCATGCTGCGCTTCCAAATCGCTCTTTTGCTTAAGTAGACCCTGAATTACAGGATTGGCTTGCGCAGCAGGCATGGCGTCGACATCGCCTGAAGTCGCCATGTGATAGAGCGCTTCTTTCTGCGCCAGATCCGTTTGCGCGTCCGTTACGGTCTTGCTCAGATCGGCAAGCTTCTGTGTGGTGATGTTCTGCTGCTGATTGTCGCCGATCGGCCAGATTTGGTTCTGGCGCTCGTACGCGACTCGCGCGTCCTCCGCATTCTGCATCTTCACGCGCAGGTCGTCGAGTTCCTGAGATAGCCAGTCCGATGCATCCTGAATCGCCGTCTGGCTGCTGCGGAAGTCGGCCTCCTTGTAATTCAGCAGGTGTGCGTTCACGACTCTTGCCGCTAGCTGCGGGTCTTGAGCGGTAAAACCGACTTCAATCAGCGTGGTATTCGGCACACGTGTAACGCTGAGTCGCCCCAGAAATGCGCCCAGAATGGCCGGTCGATTTTCAGCCGTTCCCTGTGAAAAATCGGGAGTGCCGGTGCCACCGAATTCAGGATATTGTCCCAGATTCAAGGACTTGATCGTCTGTAACGCCAAAGTCTCACTCTGCAGAATCTTTGTCTGCGTCTCGATATAGTCTTCCTCATCCGCGTACTGGTAATAATCAGAACTCTGGAACGGAAGAACGCTTTGCGCATTACGGTCTACTTCAACACGCGCGCTTGCCTGATAGACGGGCTTCTTTTTAAACGTCGCTAGCGTAACCAAGGTCACAACCGTAAGTGCAAACGTAAGGATCAGCCATTGGTGCTTGCGGAGAATAATCAGGTAATCGAGCAGGTGTGGTTCGCGCGGCGCCGGTTCCCACGATACTGCCGGCGGCGGCAAAATAGTCAGTGCGTCGCTGGCTTTCCGTTCGCGAAGGGCAAATCTAGTCGCTTCTTCCATCGGCGTGTGCGGTCCGTTTTCCTCGAGCCTGAATGTGAGCTGGAATTTCTCTTAATACGCCACGTGGTAAATCGCCACGCTGGTACCGATACCGATTGCGGCCTCCGTGCCACGCGCGAGGGCCTTCTTCCCCTTGCTATCGGGCACATACAAAATGTCATTGGAAAGCAGCGGTACGTCGTCCATTTTGTGTTGCTGAATCTTTTTCAAGTGCACGCGAAGTTCGATCCGCTTCCCTGTCTTCGGATCGGTGCGCATGATTACCGAGTCGTCCGCTTTTGCGAAGCTCGTCAAGCCGTGCGCCAAAGCCACCGCCTTTAACGCCGTAATCTGATCGCCACGCGCCTGAAGTACGTATTCGCCTTGTTGGGCCACACCGAAACCCAGCACGTAAACGACGCCCGCGCGCGGTACGCTGATAATGTCTCCTCCATGCACTTGAATGTTGTAGTCGTTGTTGCCGGAATTAAGCAGTTCATACATCGAGATCTTGATCGTCTTCGCACCGCCATCTGGCAGCGGATCCTGTGTGTCTATGCTCTTTGTGCTTACCGGTTGCACGTGCTGCGCTGTCGGAGTGGCTCTGGTGATAAGAATCATGCTGCCGGCATCATCGGCGACCCCGCCCGCGTTGGCTAATGCCTCAAGCAGGCTAGTCGGTCTAACGATCTGTATCACTGACGGATGAGCCACCGCGCCCACAATGGTTACCGGCTGGCTTGCCTGTTCTTTCACAAAAACTGAAACCTGCGGATGAGAAATCAGCCCATCCGCGGACAATACCTGCTCAATCTTCTGTTCCAATTGAAAAGGGGTAAGCCCCGCGGCTGGGATGGGTTCAGGAACAAGCGGGAAACCGATTACTCCAGAGTCTGTAACACGCGCATCTCGGGAAAGTTCCGGGACGCCGAAAACATCGACGTGTACCACATCGCCGGCGCCCAGAGGCGGATCTGTGTCCGTAGTTCGCGCAAGAGCCGCGAGCTGCTCGATTCTGTCATTTGTCTGCTGCGGTGTATTCTCGTCCTGGCTCTGCGCCGCCAACACACCGGCGGCGAACGTTATCGCTACGACGCAAATGCAAAAAACTACGAGCCAGTCCGATACCCGCCGGACTGTCGAAACCATTGAGAGAGAATGACCCCGGACTTCACTATGTCGTACCCAATCCGTAAGTGTCAACCGCGGTTTGTCTGTAGTGTAAACGAGGGTTCCCAGTAGCAAACACACGAGGATCTATGTAGCTCGCGTCTCGAATGGCGAATTCTCGTGCCTCGCCATCAAGGAGTCTGGACAGCCAATCGACTTTGGGCTTCGGGTCTCGTGCGGAGCTTTCGTGATGATCCGCCAGCAGGCAGCGAAGGCGCAGTCGCCACGAATGCCTGCAGCAAGAAAAGAAGAGCATTCGAGAGGATGTGTAAATTGAAGTCCACAAAGCTATGAAGCAACATGGCCCCTACCGCCGCTATAGCTCCCACGTGAAGCGCACGCGAAAAATGCCCCTGATTCGCAATCAGGTGTCGTCGGGCCTCCCGAAACAATAAAACCAGAAAGGCCAATCCGCATATACCTCCGAGCACACCTGCTTCCGCAAGAGCCTCGGCATAGTCGTCATGCACATGGTCGACGACCCTCCCATCGTACATGGTGTCGTACCGCGGATACACCGCAATAGTTGTCCCCAGACCGGTACCTGCTAACGGGTGATCGAGGAAAATATTCAGTGCTCCACGCGTCATGGAAAGTCGCTTCCCCAGAGGAACACCCGCGGTATGGCTCGGCAAAAACCGCTCGACCGCATGTCCTACTCCGATCCAGCCGATCAGCATCGCACCAGCCACCACGGCGATCGCCACCGGCGCAATTCGCACCCGTTCCGCACGTCGACGGCTCAATCGAAAAGCCGCTATTCCGCAAATTTCAAGCCCGACGCAGATGATCCCGGCACGCGAACTCGCGAGTACCACCGCACTGATTGGAACGAGCGTCAGAACGATCATGAGCGGCACTTGTTCGCGGCGGATGCCACGCAGGGTCAGCATCGCCAAACCTGTTGGTAGCGTCAGTTCGACAAAACCTGCAAAGTGATTCCGGTTTACGAAAGGCCCGAATGGGTTGTCCACCGTGAGTTCTGACATCCAATAAATGTCGTGCGACGTGAAATACTGAATAATTCCCAGCAGGGACACGGCAAAACCGAGAAGGATAAGGAACCACGCTAATGCTCTGAACGCCTCACGGCTTTGAAACGCTTGAGTCGCGAGGAAAAAAAACGCCCAGCATGTCACAGTCTGCAATAATTCTGTTCGGGTTAGAAACGCATACGCACTGGCATGAAATAGTAGTTGTGCGGCTCCGATCGCGCAAAAACCTAGAATCGGCCAGTTCAAAGGGTTCCAGCGCATCTTCACGTTCGCGTTCAAAACCGCGAGGCATGCCCACAGCACCAGGAGAAGAGCGGCTCCAATTTCCACTACCGATTCAGACCAGACCTCGACCGCCCCAAACGAAGCCACGCTAAACGTCAGGAGCACGCACAGGCCTACACCCAGTACTTTCATTGTGTACCGCCCGTTGTAGCGGCCACCGGCACGAGCGACACATCGGCAATCCATACTGAGCCACTCAGTTTATTGTCGAAGCGCTTGCTGGGAGATCGCGACAACATGACCGAAAGGAAGTGTGTGTCCGGAGTGGTGTTGACGTCAAAGTCCACGTTTGTCCAAGGATTCGTTCCCGTCAGATTGGCACTTTGCAGATTAATGCCGCCATGAAACGCGCCAGCAACGGAAAAATGCATCCCACTCTCAGTGGAAATATCGGATGTGCGTATCGAGGCGTGAAAATGATAGGCGCGCGAAGGCTCGACCGCAACGTATTGAAATGGTTGTTGGATGTTCGCATTGACACCCCCATTGAAATCCAAGCGCACGGACCTTCCCTTTGCGTTTGGCGTGGAATTGTCAAAGTCGATGGTTGCGCCAGGCTGGCTCTGCCACCTCCATCCCAGCCCGCCATTGGGAAACACATTTTCAAAGAGGCCGTCCGAAACTAGCGATTCGCCCTGAATAATAAGGCCGGTTTTGCCCGCTGCTGACGCCGCATCGTTCCAAACCCGAAGCGTGTCTTCATTGTCTTCGGAATGCAGCAAAGATGAAAAGAAGTTATATGTTCGCGCCAAAGCGATTGGCTGCTTCAGGGCTACCAATCGCTGCCAAACGGCAAGCCCCGCCTGAAGTTCATTGAGCCGGGAGAAAAAGTCCAAAGCCGTGAAGTAGGAATCTACGTCCGGCGGTATCACATGGTCTAGCAGCTCATTTACGTCGCGGTTCGAGTGCCACACGCGTGAGATGGCAAGTGTTAAAAGGTTCCGATCACCCCGAACAGCCCGTTGAATTTGCTCGTACGCCTGCGTTTGTTTCCCTTCACGCAAAAGGAAATTGCCGTAGTTCCACGCGACAATTGCGGATGTGGGATATGCCTTATAGGCTTCGACGTACGAATCTTGCGTTCCACTTATATTGCCGATGGCCTCATAGGCGGTCGCGAGATCCATCCAGTAGTTCTCTGAGAACGGATCGATCTTCACCGCACGTTGAAAATCTGAGATGGACTGCGGAATGTCGGGATTGGCAAAGTTTAATAAATAATAGCGTCCGAGCCTGTCCCACGCCTCAGCGTTACCCGGAAGGAGCGCGACACTTTTCCGCAATTCGGCCGGGCGGCCTGTCTTCATTTGATAATCGACGATCCACATCTCACTCGCTTGCCAGATCAAAACCGCAGCTATAATTGCCAGCACGAGTGGGAGATACCGTCGCAATACCGGGCTGGGGGCAATGGTATCCATTCAGCGTAATCTGCACGAAAGCGCGCCGCTACCGCAAGCCCAATCTGCGCAGACAGCATTGCCCTCTCTGGGGCTTCGAGGGCATCCGGTCGCCACTCGCTTGAAATTAGAGTCTTCACCTGACTTGTGTCCGCACCGTGTTATGTGGCATTACCTACATTGCGCAGCCCAAACCAGCCCGCATTAGTGAGACAAATGGCCTTCACAACGGTCTTCAAAGAAGCGTACTACTGACAACACCAGGTCCTTTTTGAAGCCGCGCCATATCCGCTCGTTGGTTTGGAGATAATCGTTGACACCGCGCCCTCGCCCGCGTCGCTATCCGTTGATCGCACCAGTCGAATTGACGGACGTGCAATCTTCCGCCCGATTGAACCAAGTAATAAGCGATCTTAGCGCCTTCGGATGTCACATCAGCACTCGGCAAATGTGGCCTATCGGGAGCGATGTGGACGTACATATCGTTCACAATGGCGAGAAATTTACCGCCCGTGCGGAGGTCGTCTACGGACGCCCCATGTTAGGCATGGGCGTTGTCTTTACACACGTTGGACCGGCTTCTCAGTCTGTTTTGGATACATGGATCGCAGGTCTGAAAGATGCGATGCGAGGCAAATAGTACAGAGCCCATAAAATTTAAGACGTCTTCGGACCGCACTAGCCTCCGGAATCCAGCGCTCCGCCCGAACCTGCCGGCAGCTCAATAGAATATTTGGTTCGCGCCTTTTCACGATGAGCTTCCAGCGCGAGCTCGATCAGCCGGTCGATCAGTTGCGAATAAGGTAGACCTGACGCCTCCCACAGCTTTGGATACATGCTGATGGACGTGAAACCAGGGATCGTATTCAGCTCGTTGATGAAAATCCTGCCTGTGCGCTTCTCGAGGAAAAAGTCGCACCGAGCCATTCCAGCGCCATCGATCGCGCGAAACGCGCGCACAGCCAAATCCTGGAACTGCGCTGCCTGTTTTTTTGCAAGCGGCGCAGGAATCACCAATTGCGTTCCTTGCTCGAGATATTTCGCCGTGTAATCATAGAATTCGCGATGTGGCACGATTTCGCCAGGAATGGAAGACTTCACTTCATCGTTACCGAGTACGGCAACCTCTATCTCCCGGCCGACGACGTTGCGTTCGACAAGAATCTTCATCGCAAATTCGGATGCCAGATTAAGGGCAGGTGAAAGCTCTTTCGCCGTTTTCACCCGCGACATTCCAACAGAGGATCCAAGCGTCGCCGGTTTCACAAACACGGGAAAATTAAACTTCTTTTTTATAAGCCGCACAACAGCCCTGGGCTCTCGCTCCCAGTCGGAACGCCGAATCGTCATATAAGGCACAATCGGCAAGCCCTCTTGCTCGAAAAGCCTTTTCTGTACGTCCTTATCCATGCCGACGGCAGACGACAAAACTCCCGGCCCCACGTAAGGCAAACCCGCCAGTTCGAGAAAGCCTTGAATTGTGCCATCTTCGCCAAACGTACCGTGCAATACTGGGAAAACCACGTCCACCGTGATGCTGGGGCGGCCCCCCCCCTGCTGGACAGGAACGATTGTCGCCGCCGTAGGATCGGGTGGCAGAAAAACACGCTCCCCCGTACGCAGCACTTCCGGCAGCATGTTCTGCGCACCGTTGCCTACAAGCCATCGCCCGTCTTTCGCAATGCCGATGGGAAGCACATCGTATTTTTCCGGATCGAGAGCGCGAATTACGGATGCGGCCGAGGCAAGGGAAACCTCATGCTCGCCTGAACGCCCCCCGAAAAGCACACCCACGCGCAGCCGCTTTTGGGAACTCATCGAAAGATTGTCTCCACCTGAAAAATCGCGTTTGAAACCGCAGAAAGACCGTCGTTCACAAAATTTTCTTCCCCAGCCCTGAGAGAACCAACTCGACGCCGAGCGTCGCCGTGGTATTGTGCAAATCGATGACCGGGTTTACCTCCACCAACTCGAAGGAAACCATCGAGCGCGTATCCGCAATCATCTCCAGCGCAAGGTGCGCTTCGCGATAAGTCACCCCGCCGCGGACGGGCGTGCCGACACCTGGCGCATCCGCTGGATCCACGAAATCCATATCAAGGCTCACGGCAATTCCCGCGGTATCGTCTCCCGCAAAACGCAGCGCCTCAGCCATCACTTCGCGCATTCCACGTTCATCAATATCGCGCATCGTGAAAACATGAACGCCCGATTCCTTTGCGAAGCGCCGCTCTTTAGTATCCAAATCGCGAATGCCAACCAGCGACACGTTCCGGGGCTCGACGATCGGTACGAAGCTCGCGAGGCCGGTCAATTCGGCCGGTCCGCTTCCCACAAGCGCCGCCAGCGGCATCCCATGAATATTGCCCGAAGGCGAAGTCTCCGGCGTATTCATGTCACCGTGCGCATCAAGCCAAATCAACCCAACACGCTTCGATTCCTTTTGAAAATGCGCGGCGACCCCTGCCACGGTTCCCGTTGCGATTGAGTGATCCCCTCCCAACACTAGCGGGAAAAGATCCTCGTCCAAAGTTTTCTTCACTGTCTCCGCGAGCAGCTTGCAAGTCTCCGCGATCTCGCCCAAAAATCGCGCCTTCTTCTCGCCATACGGCTGCTCTTCAGGCTGGCGCACCTGAATATTCCCAATGTCCTCCACTTGACGCCCAAGCTGTTTCAGGCGAGGCTGCAATCCCGCCACGCGCAAGGCAGACGGCCCCATATCGACACCGCGGCGGCTCGCGCCCAGGTCCATTGGCACACCGATGATTCGTATTTTTTCAGGCATGCTGGCGGTACTTTCGCGTGACCCCAACCGCGTCCGGACACCCTAAGGATAGACGCGATAAAGCATCCGTGGGAAGGGGATCACTTCGCGGATGTGCTCGGTGCCGCACAGCCACGCCACCGTGCGCTCCAATCCCAGCCCAAAGCCCGCGTGCGGCACGCTGCCGTAGCGGCGCAAATCCAAATACCATTGAAACGCCTCTTCAGGCAAATTGTTCTCGTGAATCTTGCGAATGAGCGTTTCGTAACTGGACTGGCGCTCGCCACCACCGATAATTTCGCCGTAGCCCTCGGGCGCGATCATGTCGAAATTTAACGCAAGCTCCGGCCTTTGCGCGTCTTCGGCCATATAAAACGCCTTCATCGCCGAAGGATAGTGGTGGATCATCACGGGTTTCTCAAATTGTTGCGAAATGATCGTCTCTTCATCGCCGCCGAAATCGTCGCCGAATTTCGTCGGATTCCCCGCCTGTTGCAACACATCAATCGCCTCTTCATACGTTATCCGCGGAAAAGGCGGTTCGATCTTTGCGAGTTTTGAAGCATCGCGCTGCAATACGGCCAATTCCTTCGCGCGATTTTTCGCCACCGATTGCGCTATCGCGCTCACGAGGCCTTCGCCAAGCTGCATCATGTCTTCCAGATGCGAATACGCCGCTTCGGGTTCGAGCATCCAGAACTCGGTCAAATGCCGGCGCGTTTTCGATTTTTCCGCGCGAAACGTTGGCCCAAACGTGTAAACCTTTCCGAGCGCCGCAGCCGTCGCCTCCACATAAAGCTGCCCCGATTGCGTGAGGTAGGCCTTCTGGTCATCAATGTAATTCACTTCGAAAAGCGTCGTCGTGCCTTCGCAAGCCGCCGGCGTGAACACCGGCGCATCGGTGAGCACATAACCCTGCTCGTCCATGAAATTGCGCGCCGCACGAACTGCCTCAGCGCGAACACGCAAAATCGCCGCTTGCCTCGGCGTGCGAATCCACAAGTGCCGCCGGTCCAGTAGAAAATCGACGCCATGCTCCTTCAGCTGGATCGGATACGGCTCCGATTCCGCCACGCGCTGGACGACTTTTACCTCCGAAACGTGCATCTCGTAGCCGCCTGGAGCCCGCGGCTCAGCTTGAATCTTTCCCGCCGCAATTACGCTCGATTCTTGCGTCAATCCCTTCAGCGCCTCGAACGCCGCTGGATTTTCCTTCAGCGACACCACTCCCTGCATCAGCCCCGTGCCATCGCGGAAAATCGGAAAAAGCAGCTTGCCCGATTCACGCAGGTTGTAGAGCCAACCGCGAATCGTGACGATACTTCCGGCGTGCGCGCCAGCTTGTTCGATGGAAATAATAGGGTTGGAAGAATCAGAATTCATCGGCAGTATTCGACTAAAAAGGTGATGGGATCACGCGCCTTCGACCGCCCTTTCGGCAGTTTCCTCAAGCTTATCGAATGCCTCGCACACCTTATCGAGCGAAGGATCACCCCCCGTCTTCTCCTTCAGCTCAAGCACCAGCGGCAGTTCCTCGGGATTCGCGCGCAACGTCTTCATCGCCGCCTCCCAATCTACGGTTCCCTCACCGGGCAGCAGATGTTCGTCCTTCTCGCCATGATTATCGTGCAGGTGCGTCGTAACGATTCGCCCGCGCATGAGTTCGAGGCTCGCAGCAACGCCCGTATCGATATGGGCGTGCCCGATATCAAAGCAATACCGCAAATCTTTCAAGTGCGTCTCTTTGATGAACTGTTGCAGCGATGCCGCCGACCCGAATTCACCTGGCGTATTCTCCACCGCTATCGTTACGCCGCGATTCTTCGCGAACACAACCAGGTGTTCGAGCGAATTGAACGCAGCATCGAACGATCGTCCGTCTGACGCCTGGCGATTGTTACTTATATGCAGGATTAAATAGCGAAACGGAATCCGCTCTGCCACTTCCAGCGCGCGTTTTACTTCGTCCACAGCATCGATACGTCTGACGCGCTCCGGATCCGAAATCGAAATCGGGAAGCCGCTCTCGCGCCCCGGAGCCAAATCCCGCTGCGTCGGAGCATGCAGCGAATGCAACGCAAGTCCGTACTCCTCCAAACCACTGGCTAACTCACGAATTGCCTGCGGCTCGGCGTAATTAAAATGCGGATGCGCGCACCAAACCTCGATGTTCTTGATGCCGCCGCGCGAAATTTCCGCCAGCAACGAAGCGTTCAATGATTGTCTTATATAGCGGTACGTCGAGAGGACGCGTTGCATTCATGCCTCAGTGAAAGTCTGAATGGGAGTTCTATCCTCGACGGAAAAAGACTCGCCGTCAATAGGAGGCCGGCGGCGCACTCGCGATTCACGCCCAAAGGAACGCACCACTTCCAGCTCGAATGCTGGTAACACTGGAAATGGATGGAAAAGAACTATGCCGCCTGTGAAAGGAATTCGGCTTCGAAGCCGGACGGCAGCATGCCAATCGCAGCTCCGCGCGCCAGCAATTCGCGAACCGCTCGACGCCCTTCGTCGCCATAATCGAGCGTCCAGCGATTCACATACATGCCCACAAACTTATCCGCGAGCACAGGATCCATGTCGCGTGCAAACTGCAGCGCGTAATTCAGCGCAGCATCGCGATGCTCAAGGGCGTAGCTGACGCTGTCGCGAATCACGCGCGCCACCTGATATCCCAACTCCGGTCCCAAACTACGCCGAATCGCATTCGCGCCCAACGGAAGCGGCAAAGACGTTTGCTCGTGCCACCATTGCCCCAGATCGACCACGCGATGCAGCCCAATTTGCTGGAAGAGTAGCTGCCCTTCGTGAATGAGCAGCCCCGCCTCAACTTCCTTCGCCTGCACCGCTTCCAAAATCTTGTCAAACGGCATCGTCACCGTCTCGACATTCGGCTCGAAAAGCTTCAGCGCCAGATAAGACGTCGTGCGCGTGCCCGGAATCGCAATCTTCCGCCCGGCGAGATCCGTCTTCTTCAACGGATGCGAAGACACAACGATTGGCCCGTAACCCTCGCCAAAGCTCGCGCCGCAATCGAGCAGCACGTACTTGTCCGCAACAAATGAGTATCCGTAAAAGCTCACCGCAGTCACATCATAGACTTCTCGATGCGCAGCGTTATTCAGTGTCTCGATGTCGCAAAGGACGTGATCGAACTTGACGCCCGGCAAACGCACTTTCCCCGTCGCCAGCGCATAAAACATGAAGGCATCGTCGCTGTCAGGCGAATGAGCAAGACTTAGTGTCGCCATTTTAGCCGTTTGTGCCGGTGTGGACATGGTCTGGGCTCCGTGTCTACCGTTTCGAAATCACGTTCGTTTTCATAGATGACCAGGGACAGCACCGCCATTGAGTTTTTCGCATGTGAACGAGAGCGTGCGTTCGGTGCCGCGCCTTCCGGTGTGAACGCGTTGAACGACGCAAAAGGATACCACAGCGTCCGTTCACCGCATAGCAATGAACATGCCCGGCGAAAATACAGGCGAAGTCACTGCACTGTAGATTCCGACTCCAGGTCTTCGGGAAGCACGGACGCATGATGCACCACCAGAAACCATTTCCCTTCGCGAAGCACAAAGATATTCGTCGCCTGTACCACAGCCTCGTCGAAGCCATCCGCAAAAGCCGTCGTAAGTCGCACAGTACACGCCGCCCAACCCACCGTTCCCTCCACGCGCACGCGCACAGTGCTTAGCGCCACACGTACGCGGCTAGTATTCGCAAAAACGCGTGCCCAACGCTCCCGCACTTCGTCCCAGCCCAACAGCAGGTCCCATCCCGGCTGCACGCACTCGACGAAATCGTCATGCGCCCACACGGCTTCCATTCGCGCCAGATCGAGCGATTCGAATGCGGCGTAAAATTCCTGATTCGCTCGCCGGATTGCGTCCTCAATCTTCACAAGTTGAGCGCCCGGTTGAGGGTCCATAAAAGGTAGTACGGCTTGGCTGGATTATATCCGATTCTCTAACCGGCTGCGGCGGAAGTACTATTTTTGTT
The DNA here is from genome assembly GCA_050746865.1 of Candidatus Acidiferrales bacterium. GTDB lineage: Bacteria > Acidobacteriota > Terriglobia > Acidiferrales > UBA7541 > Palsa-295. The sequence goes on along the minus strand of JBOGMU010000043.1, from coordinate 30,650 downwards.
TTCTGCTTCAGATTTTCGTGTTTAGTATTTAAGGTGTTGTGTTGTTTTTAGGTGAGTTTGCAGTTGGTAGTTTTTAGCCGTCATCCTCAGTCGTGCCCGTTTCAAAGGGCGCGGCGAAGGACATCTCTTGCTTTTCACTGTTTGGAGTTCTTCTTAGCGGCCTCTTGCATTTTTCGCAAACCGCTAATCTACTGCGCCGCTTCCGGCTGCCAGATGGGGTCATCCGCGCTCGCCGAAGCGCCGTGGTCATCTGCTTCATGTATCTTGCCGCTCGCGTCCCGAAAAAATGATTTGCGGCCGGACGTTCCATAATCCTGCGGCAACGCCTCGATCACATATTGACCGCGCGAGGAGTTCGCATCGCTCGTGACTCGGTAAAGAAAACGATAACCACCTTCGGTTCCCGCGGCTAGCGGCGCGCTCACAAGCGCCGCATTTCCCGGCGTCACTTGTTTCGCCGGTCCGGCGCCCAATTGCAACAATGAATCCGGCAATTTGCCAAATGTCTGCTCGTACTCATCAATCGCCTTCCCCAGCGCCTCCACATTTTCCGCCGCCCCATCCTCGCGTGCAGCTATGTCCGATTGCGCCCATTGCACCGAAAGCTGCTTGATATCGAGCATCACCAGCCCGAGCGATAAAAGCTTCCACGATCCGCCCTCGCGCACCATTCCGAATTCATCTGACTGGCCGTTTACCACACTGACGGGAATGAACGCGAGATTCTCATGCACGCGCGCCGCGCCGAACCGAAACTCCGTCGTGCTCCCGGCTCGCTCGCAACGAATCACTGTGTGATTGTTTGGATCGGACGAAAGCATCGGTTTCCCCGTGTCGTCGGAAAGAGAAAACCGCTGCATCAGCCGTTGGCGCTCTTCAGGCGGAAGAGCGCGATACGCAACGGCATTCTCAACCGTGAACGAATTTCCAAACGCGGTTTCATCTCCGCGACACGCAGCACTCAAAACGTGCGTCAACGCGGCTGCAGGACCAGAATCGGCAACATTCGCCTGCTGCTGCGTCGCCGTTTGCATTTGTGCGCCCGCAGGACACACCGCGAGCAAACACCACACCGCCAGCGCACACGCAAATAGCAGCATCCGGAAAAATTGCCAGGAATAGGGCGACGCTGCAATAGGAAGGGTGGGGCTTCCAGCCCCGCCGTAAAGACGGCGACGTGAACAGGGCTTCAGCCACTGAAGCCACGCCTCTGCCTTTTCGCCGCAGGCAATCGTGCGCGCGTTCTTCGATGGGCACTTTTGGCTTTGCCTTTGTTCTTGTAGCGGCCGACCAGCCTTACGGTCGGGCGCTTTTCCCTCTCCTCGCCCGGCCAATCTGGCAGCGCTCTTACCATCCTGATCACTGACACAGCCAAACTCACGTTCGGACCGCACCACAGAAATCGCACCTAGGTTTTGTAGCGGCCACCGTTGCGCGCGATTTTTGCGCGTGTTTCTCGGTGGGCGCTTTTGAATTTGCTTTGCTCTCGTAGCGACCGGCTTTGTTTCCAGCCGATCACCGATCAAACGGTTCTCACTATCGCTGAGCCACGAATGCGGAACGGGAACGCCGGGGCTTTCAGAATTTGCGTGGCAACTCGGATATTCGGCAGGGCACGGCTTCAGCCGTGCCGTAAGCGGCGAAAATGAATGCGGCTTTAGCCCCTGAAGCCACGTTTCTATCCCTTCTCCACCGCCTGATCGAGCCAAATTTCGCATCACGATTGGGATTTCGTCCGCGCCAGTATGGTTGCCAGATCGCGCGTGAACTTCGACCTCGGCATCACTTGCGTGCATCCCGCGGCCCGCGCCTTCTCGGCCAATTCCGTCTGCACATGCGAAAAAAATGCCATCACCGGAACATCTGGCGCATCCCTCTTCGCAACCTCCATCGCCTCGAAAGAATTCGCGCGTGCATTCAAATCCACCACAATAAGTTTCGGCTTGCCCTTCGCAATTTCCGCAGCCAACGCATCCGCACTCGCACACGTTCGCAACTCAACGCCAAGCTGCCGCGCAGCCTCCGTCAGCTTCGCCTGAAAGAAAATATCATCGACATATGCCAGCGCTTCAGCCACAGAGCCCTCGCGGTTACGCTTTGAATGTTACATGCGTTGCAAACACAACACCAAACGACATAAAGCCGGTGCGCTCACTGCGGATGTTCGGTGTCTAATGTTGTGGCCCAATGCTACTTTCATTGAGACGCGCCCTCAGGGTAACCGCGGCAATCGCTGCGTCTTTAATCTTCTATCTTGCGTTCTTTTCCCTGCTCGCGTGGTCAGATTCTGTGTCCGGTACCGGTTCGCCTGTTTACGACCCTCTTATATCAACGCTGTCTTTTTTCGGCCTGTTTTTCCCGCTGGCCGTGTTAGCTTACGCCCGTCATGCAAGGCGAAGAGTATGGATTCGGGAAGAGGCTGAGAGATGGCTAGCCCAGCGCACAAAAAGTCCGGACCAGCTCCAGCGTAGCGTCCGGCGGAGGAGGGTACTTTGCAAACTGTTATGGATTCCTAGCCTACTGGTCCTTTCGATCTTTTTGTTTTTTCCGGAGAGCATGGGCCTTGTGTCGCATCTTTTCTACCCGTCCCGCATTGTGTTGCACGGCTATCGCATACGCCCGCCATTGACATCGTACATAAGCGAGAATACAAGCCTTACGTACGTGTTAATTGGACGAGGAATCGCTCGCGTCGGGTTCTCGCCGTATTGGGACATAAACCCTCCTCTTTCAGAGATGCTCTTCTACGCCCAGGATCCGTCAGAGCACAGACCGATCACCTACTTCACAAATGAAACAGCCGCACTCGATCGATCTCTGAGGGTAGGCAATGGGACGGTTTCCTGCTGGCGCATATCGCGCAGCGATGAAAACGGTACCGCCGATCTCCTTACTCTGCGATGCCGCACATCAAAAAACGACCTCTTGGCTTCTTTTGCTGGCTCGCACGAAGATGCAAACGTGTTCTACCAAGTCCTGCAGGGGACGTCGGAGTCCAATTAGGTAAGGAAACCTTATTTAAAGCAGAAGAATCAATGCTCCGCCGGCTCGTGCGCGCCAACCGTCTCGTCCGGCACATCGCCGACGCGGCCCTTCACACGGTCGTACACACTATAGTGGCAGGTCGAACCGAGCGCCTCGTTGTAGTAAGTGGATACGCCGAGGGCGGTCCGCAATTCTTCATTGAAGCGTCTCAAATCCTCAAGCTGCGTCACGCGAATGGGGATTTTCGTGCCGTCGTGCGTCAGAAGAAATTTTTGGTAACCCGCATCCCAGAGGTGCGTGAACTGTCCCTGCGCCATAATCGACGGAATCACCGTCATCTGGAATCGACCTTCGGAAGATTTGCGCAGCTCCGCGCCGCAGTTGTACTTCTCGATCCGCACCACACCACCCGAGCTTCGCACGGTGAAGCCCTTGGGCGAAAGCGACTCAATTTGTGCCTGATTAAAAGTCTTATTGACGTACCACATGAGGGTTCAGGATAGGGATTTCTCCGTACCCTGTAAAGCCAAAAAACTCGAGGCGAACCCCCAGCATCCGGCGCATCTGGTCTTTGGTGGGATTTGTGATCGGCGCGCGCCTCGATATCGAAGGCCCGTCCGCTAGACCCTGCAGTTGATAGGGCGTCAGCTTGTACGCGATCGCGATGTAGGTCGGCAGCGAAAAATTCCCAACCCGCGGCCTACTGTCGCCCGCCGGCAAATCGGGCGTTGCAGGTCTGCACAAATTCGTGGAGGACCTTGTCTTGAGGATTGAGATCGACAACGGGAGGGGTACCATGGTTCAAAAGCGGCAGCTCGACGCGGATGCTGCGCGCGTTTACGAGATCGCTGAGCGGCCCCGCGGAACTTTCGGCCCATTGCTGCGAATTGGCCTGCGCCTGCTGACGGACAAGACCTCCCACGAGGCCGTCGAGCGCCGCGATACCGGTGCTGGCGCTGTCCGCCTGTTCCTGGGCCGCGCGCGCGACGACGCCGGGCTCGTAAAAGAGCAGGCCCAGCCAATTGAAGTAAGCGGTGTGGCCGTCCACATTCTCAAAGCCGTGCGCCACGTGGACACTGCGGTCGTCCACGCGCATGCGAACGTCGGCGATCTGTGCGCTGTCGTCGTCGGGATTCTGGTACCAGGAATATTGCGGCGGCGTATCTTTGGCGCCGGCTGCAGCCAGGAAGAACACGCTTACGCCGTTGCTGCTGCAATAAGCCGAGGCGGTGACAGAGAATGCCGGGTCGGTGAGGAAAAACTTCGTCGCCGAAGGTTCCGAGGTCACCGCATCCGTCAGAGCATCCTTCTTCGTTTCCATATGCCAGACGAAGGCGGGGCTGGAGGACGCTGCGTCCGCCGTCTTCTCACCACCGGGGGGTTGCTTCTTCGCATCGGTGCCGGCGCCCTGTTGACTGGCTGAGTCCGTCGCCAGTTTCCTTAGCGCTGCGGAGGTGCTGACCGTTCCCGTGGATTTCCAGCCGGTTTCGACGATCGGCTTCTTTGCCGCCGCGACGGCGGCCTCACCGCTTTGCTTCTCTGAAGTCATCCTCGCGGTCACGGCGTCCGGCTTATCGCTCCCGGCGCCCAGATGCTCGCAGTCCACGTTATCGTTATCCCTGGAGGGCGCCGGATATTTGTATTTGACAATGAGATACCGCTCGAACTCGATTTTGACCCCCTCGTATCGCAGAAAGTTGTCGGCCTCACCTCCGGCGTCGGGAACGTCGAAAATAGCGCTGAAATAAGCCGCAGGCTGCGCAGCATCCGTGGAGTAACAGAAGTACTTAATGGGAGGCCTCTTCGCGGCAGCGGCTGTGCCGGGCGCCTGCTTGCGTGGTACTGCGGGAGATGATTTTGCTGGGGTTCGCGCGGCGGGAGGCTGCGCGGGCGTGCTTTGGGCCGCGGCAGGGAAAGAAGCCGCCGGCGCGCCGGCTCTTACAGGCTGCGTGCGTCCAGCCAAAGAAAAGAGTATAGAGGCGGCAACAAGGAGAAAGCGATTATAGCGAATAGCCTGCGATGCAGAGCGGCGTCTGATAACCACGGAATGCCTCCTTCCATCGGACTTCGGTTGTTTGTGATTCTGCGGGCGACTTCCGACGGAGGCAGGAGCTTGACTTGCCGCCCCGGCCATTTATCCGGAATTTCCGGCTGGCACCATACACCTATTCCGCTCTGCGACACAACGAAATTCCCGGTTCCCGCCAGACCTCCATATTGCCCGCCCGGATGGGCACACTCATACATTCAACGCCCTCCCGAGTGAACCAAATTATTTGCCATCCTGTCGATCTCTTGATTGCGAACGTATTGAACTATAAGCATGTTCGGCAAGCGATGTAGAAGCGCCTTCCTCTGAATGCCGCATTGGCCCTGTATTGAGGCTTTCCGAGTCTCGATTTTCTTGACCCAAACCTTCGATTCATCCACGCTGGCGACGAGCACATGTCCAGCTTGATCGAAATTCGGCAAGCCGTCCCGGAAGATGCGGAAACCGTGTCGGGTATTCTTACGGAGGTAGCTCTTTGGCAAGAACAGCTAGGCGCGCCGTTATGGCTGGATGGCGAACTAATTCCACAAAAAATCGGCGTGGAAATTAGGTCCGGCCTCTTCTTTCTGGCGGAGTATGCCGGTGAGCCGGCAGGCACTGTGAGGTTTCAGTTTGAGGACCAGCTTTTCTGGCCGGACGCCCCGAATCCAGGTGCGGTGTACGTCCATCGGCTTGCGGTCCGCCGCCTTTATACGGGAAAAGGCATTTCGACCGCGCTTCTGGCCTGGGCTGCCGAGCGCACGCATTGTGTCGGTCGCCGCTTCTTGCGTTTGGATTGCGATGCGGACCGTCCCAAGTTGCGCGCCATCTATGAATCGTTCGGTTTTCGGCACCACAGTTATCGTCAGGTGGGCTCGTATTTTGTTGCTCGTTATGAACTCGACGTCGCCTGCACCCGTGGTATCCGTTAATTCGAGGCGCGGCGGCCGGCTCCGGATTCGGTCGTTCGGTGCAAATGTTTGATTCGATTTGTTAGACTGTATGATCGCGGTGCCCCGTTCGCGACCGACATGAAGAATGGGTGTATGCCGTAGGTTTACGTAGCGCCGCGGCCTTCAGCGCGGCATGGCTTTAGTGTGGCACTATTTAGAGAGCGCGATTTGACTACAGCGAACCAACAAACCGCATCCGCGGCAGCGGCTCCGAATTCGAGCAGGATCGGCGAGCACCTGCTCGATCGTATCGGTAATACACCGCTGCTCGCGCTCAACCGTATCGGTGCCGAATTCCCCAACGTTCAAATTCTCGGTAAGGCCGAATGGTTCAATCCTGGCGGCTCCGTGAAGGATCGCGCGGCTTATTCAATGATCCGCGACGGCGAACGGCGCGGCCTGCTACGTCCAGGCAAAGTTATCCTTGACGCCACAAGCGGCAACACCGGCATTGCTTACGCGATGATCGGCGCGGCGCTCGGCTACAAGGTAAAACTGTGCCTTCCGTCGAGCGCCTCTCCGGAACGCAAACACATCCTGAGCGCATACGGCGTTGACATTGTTTATACGCCTGGCGACGAGGCCACCGATGGCGCCATTCGTCGCGTTCGCGAAATTTACGAAGCCGATGCCGACCGCTACTTTTATCCCGATCAATATGGCAATCCTGCTAACCCCGCGGCTCATTACACCGGTACCGGCCCGGAAATTTGGGAGCAGACCCGCGGCGAGATCACGCATTTCGTCGCAGGCCTCGGCACGAGCGGCACATTTATGGGCGTCACGCGGCGGCTCCGCGAATTGAATCCAAAAGTTCGCTGCATCAGCATGCAACCCGATTCCGGCTTTCACGGCCTCGAAGGCTTAAAGTATATGGCTACTTCAATCGTTCCGCCGATTTACGATTCCACGCTGGCGGATGAAAACCTCGAGGTGCAAACGGAAGATGCGCATGCGATGGTGAAGCGCCTTGCGCGCGAAGAGGGTTTGCTTATCGGGGTCAGCGCGGGTGCCGCTGTATGCGCCTCGATGGCAGTTGCGCGCCGTCTGCCGCTCAATACGCCCGCCGTCATCGTCACCATCCTTCCCGATTCGGGCGACAAATACCTTACTGACAAATTCTGGAGCGAAGATTGAGTGCGCTTACATTGAAGATCGGCGACGCATTGACGCACCGTATCGAGGCTCACGGGGTCGAGACGTTTCCGTATGAATGCTGTGGGGCGCTTCTCGGCCGCGACGACGATTCCGGCCGTGAAGTGAAGGAGCTCTTTGCACTTTCAAATCGTCGAGACGATTCCCCGCGCAATCGTTTCGAGATTACGCCCGAGGATGTGCTTCTCGCCGATCGGACTGCGAGAGAGAAGAAACTTGACCTGATCGGATGGTATCATTCGCATCCCAATGCCCCGGCGCGCCCTAGCGAGTTTGATCGCGAGCATGCGTGGCCTTGGTATAGCTATATTATTGTAAGCATTCGAGATGGCGTCCCAAACGAGATGACGTCCTGGCGATTGCAAGATGACCGTTTGGCGTACGATCCTGAGGCAATTGAATCCGTAACCGTCTGAATGGGCATCTAATAGCCCGGATTGAGGCGAAAAATAGGGTTCTAATCGCAACTGCAAAGAATTAAACGCCGATGTAAGTTATTGAAAATAAAGGACAAGAATTTTTCTAATCGCAATCAGAACGCCGAAAGCGGAAATCGGCAATGAGGAGAACCGGATGCCAGTGAAAGTGATGATCCCTACGCCGCTGCGGGCCTACGCGGGCAAACAGGACAGCGTGCATCTGCAGGCGGCGACGGTCGGCGAGGCCCTTTCCGCTCTCACGGGGCAGTTCGTCGAACTCAAGCGCCACCTCTTCACGGAGGATGGGCGCCTGCGCAGCTTCGTCAACGTATACGTGAACGACGAGGACATCCGATACCTCCAGAAGGACCAAACCAAAGTGAAGGAAGGCGACACCATCAGTATCGTCCCCTCCATAGCAGGCGGCCTTTAGCTCTGATGTTTCGTGATGGGCGTGCTCTGGCAGTCGGACTCGCCGCGCATGAATTGACGTAGGGGCGCATGCTTGCTGCGCCCTCTTGATGTAGGAGATTTTCAGTGCCAGCAAAAACAGAAACGCACGCAGCAGCCCCGGCCCAGAATCAGTCGGCCACGACGCTCTCGAAAGAAGAGATCCTTCGCTATAGCCGTCACCTGATCATGCCCGAAGTCGGCATGGACGGTCAGCTCAAGCTCAAGAACGCTAAGGTGCTCTGCATCGGCACAGGCGGCCTAGGTGCGCCGCTCGGGCTTTATCTCGCAGCAGCGGGTGTCGGCCGCATCGGCATCGTCGATTTCGACGTAGTGGATAACACGAACCTCCAACGTCAGGTGCTGTTCGCCAATGACGACGTCGGCAAGCCGAAGGTCGCGGCCGCCGCGGCGCGCTTGCGCGGACTAAATCCAGACATCACAATTGACGTGCACGAGACGCATCTCTCGAGCGACAACGCCCTCGAAATATTCAAGGACTACGACATCATCGTGGATGGCACGGATAACTTCCCCACGCGCTATCTCGTGAACGACGCCTGCGTCCTGCTCGGCAAGCCCAATGTATACGGTTCAATCTTCCGCTTCGACGGCCAGATCACTATCTTCGGCTATCCGGGTGGCCCATGCTATCGCTGCCTCTACCCAGAACCACCCCCGCCCGGTCTAGTTCCTTCTTGCGCCGAAGGCGGAGTGCTGGGTGTACTGCCCGGTATCGTCGGTACCATTCAGGCGGCGGAGACTCTAAAACTCATTCTTGGCAAAGGCGATCCGCTCGTCGGACGCTTGCTGCTCTTCGACGCTATGGGTATGAAGTTTCGCGAGCTCAAGCTGCGTAAGAATCCGGAATGCCCGGTCTGCGGAGAACACCCAACCGTCACCGAACTAATCGACTATGTCCAGTTTTGCGGTATTCGCGGCGAGGAGGCGCCAAGCACCGTGACAAACATTCCCGAAATTACTCCGCGCGAGTTGAAAGAGCGGCTCGACCGCGGCGACGATCTATATATTCTCGACGTACGTGAGCCGCACGAATATCAGATCTGCAATCTCGGTGGACACTTGATCCCGCTCGGCGAGCTTTCCCATCGCGCGGCGGAGCTCGATTCATCGAAGGAAATCGTCGCACACTGCCGCAGCGGCAAACGCTCGGCGGAAGCGGTCGATTTCTTGCGCAAGGCCGGTTTCAAGAAGATTTGGAACTTGAAGGGCGGAATCCTGGCGTGGTCGGACGAAGTCGATTCGTCAGTGCCCAAATACTGAGCAAATCGAACGAGTACTACGGCGGCACACCGAAACCCGCCACATTCGTAACGGAGGCTTGATGCCAGGCACGAAGATCACAGTTCGCGACAATGGTTCCATATTCGTCGAAGGCGACTTTGAAATCGTGGACGCGACCGGCAAAACATTCGGTCTAGCCGGGCGCACTGCCATTTCACTGTGTCGCTGCGGCCACTCAGAAAAGAAGCCGTTTTGCGACGGCACCCACAAGCGCCAAGGCTTCCAGAGCGCCTGTCTAGCCCACAATTTGCCGGCTCCCCAGCCGAAGGTTTAGCGAAAACCGAAATCCACATCGTATGGAATCCTCTTCCCGGTGCTTTTCGTTTTTACATGCCCGCGCCAGCCCAGCTGGTGACCAATACGTCACTCTCCTTCGCATGGGCCAGGCATAACCCCGCCATAATGCTACGATTTTCTAGTACTAGAACTATGTAGAGTTTCGGCCTACTACGTGCTTTAACTTCTCGGGGGCACGTGTACTTGGGGGCTTTGTGGTTCATCCGGACAGAATTTGGCACTTCATCCATCGTTTTCGCATTTTGCTGCTAGGTATCATCGCAGCGCTCGCTTACTGCATTCTGCTTGGGATGCTTCGCGGTTCATCGTACGTGACTGATCCTCTGCTCGACACCTACCTTGAAATGGCGGGTAGCCTGATCGCTTTCACCTTTGCCGCAAATGCCCTGGTTCGATTTCGAGGCACTCGAGACCGCATTTCGCTCATTTTGGCATTCGGTTTTATGCTGGCCGGCCTCATCGAAGTCGGTGCCAGCCTAACGTTCTACCGCGGCATGCTCGTCGCCACGGCCGGCGCTTACCCGAATCAGACCGCTCTAGGCTGGCTCGCGGGGCGAACCCTTCTCGCGGTCCTCTTGATAGCCGCCCTTGTTGTGGAAAATCGCATCCCCGTCTCACGCGAACCCGCGAAGGAAATGGCTGGCGCCACGCTAGTCGTCTGCGCAATCGCCTACATTACCAGCATCTTCTACTTCATGATGCCTGCGGCTCTCAAAGTTCATCCCGGCTCTCTGATTCCACGCCCATGGGAACTCATCCCCGCAGCGATCTTCACTGGAGCTACCGTCGCCTACGGCCGCCGTCTTCGCCGCGCGGACGCATCACTCGACCGCGCGCTCTTCATCGCTGCCCTTCTAAGCGTGCTATGCAACCTTGCAATGGCAGAGTCAGGTCGCATGCTCGATGCGCCGTATACGCTCGCGCACGGTTTGGTCGTCCTCAGCTACATCGTGGTACTCGGCGGTACGCTCCTCGACAACGCGCAGCTTTTCGATCAGGTCAGCCGTCAGGCGAATCTCGATCCTATGACGGGCCTGGCGAATCATCGCCAGATGTTCGAAGTCCTCCAAAGCGAACTCCAGCGTTCCAGCCGCACTGGTCGCAGTTTCGCTGTGCTCCTTTTCGATCTCGATGGCCTGAAAAAAATCAACGATCGCTACGGCCATCTGACGGGCACTAAAGCAATCAAACGTCTCGCCATCGCTCTCAAAAACGGCAGCCGTGCCATCGATACAGCAGCGCGCTACGGTGGCGACGAGTTCGCGCTGATTCTTCCCGAATCGACAACAAGCGAGGCACAACAAGCGGCGAAGCGCATTTGCGACCGTCTCGCAAACGATACCTTGCGCCCGCGAATCACGGTTAGTGTCGGTGTGGCTGTGTATCCCACGGACGGCACTAGCGTTGAAAAACTCTTGGGCGCAGCAGACGTTTCACTTTATCGGATGAAAGGCAGCACCGGGCCAAAGAAGATACGCATACGGCATGTCGCAGCGTGCCTGTAAAAACAATTGGGAGGGGGATATGGCGCTTGGGATGGGGGTCCCTAAGTCATTCATTGCAGTCCGTACCGAGAAACGCGTTCCAATGGAAGTAGGCGTCCGCATCACGGGTCATGAAGCAATTCCTGGCACCGAAACCACCTTTACCCAAAACGTGAGCCCGCGAGGTGCGCGGGTGCTCAGCACGCGGCCGTGGAAGACCAACGACCAAATGGTCATCTCTACAATGACGGGCTCTTTCCGCGCAACCGCGCGTGTCGCTTATTGCACGATCACCGCGGAGAGCAATTTTGCTGTCGGCGTCGAATTTATCGAACCAAATGGCAGGTGGGTAGTCGATCAGCCGGCTTGCTAAGCCAATTTCGTTCCCGGCGGCAGGACTGGCGTTCTCGTGACGCCACGTGCTACTGCACAAATCCCACGTTAGGATCCGGCATTGGGCCTTCCGGCAGCGTGCCGAACTGCGCCTCGTACCGAGACACGTTCTCCTGTAGCGCGCGCATTAGCCGCTTCGCATGTGCGGGGGCCACAATCATGCTCGCCACGAGCTTCCCCTGTGGCACGGTCGGATATACATACACAAAATTCAGCGTGAACTCCTCCGCATTATGATGAACCACCACCAGGTTCGCGTACTGTCCCAATAGCTCCTTCTCGTCCGCTTTGATCTGCACTTGTTGTGGTTTTGGCGCCTCGGCCATCCGCTTTCTCCCTCCCTGCTGACGGTCCACTATAACAAACGCTCATCTCTTTTTCCCTGTATCCAAAACGCATTCATTGACTTGCGCTTTAGTTAATTGTAGTTTATATTCATTGTTCATGTAGGTTAACTTATGACGGACACAATCGCTGGCAGTAAAGTGGCAGACGTCCCGGAAAACATCGCACAAAGCGCACGGGCAAAATTGCATGAGCCTTGGTGGTATCTCGGCCCAGCCTTCGTCGCCTCCGTCGCATACATGGACCCTGGCAACTTCGCCACGAACATCGAAGGTGGAGCTCGCTTCGGCTACGAACTGCTTTGGGTTTTGCTCTGGTCCAACGCGATGGCGATCCTGGTGCAGTACTTGGCTGCAAAACTAGGAATCGCAACTGGGCGTACTCTGCCTGAGAACTGCCGCGCCGAATACTCCCGTGGCATGAACGTCTTCCTTTGGATCGCCGCAGAAATAGCTGCAATGGCCACGGATCTCGCTGAATTCCTTGGCGCCGCGCTAGGCTTCTATTTGCTGCTCGGCATCGCACTGCTTCCCGCCGCCATACTCACCGGTGTTTGTGTCATTCTGATTCTCGCTATCGAACAGTTCGGTTTTCAATGGCTCGAGCGCGTAATCATGTCGTTCGTCGGAATCATCGGTATCGCCTACGCGTTCGAAATGTTCGCCAGCAAACCTGCATGGGCGCCGATTATCAGGAACACGTTCATTCCTGAGATTCACTCCTCTTCTATCTATCTGGCCGTTTCGATGCTCGGCGCAACGGTAATGCCCCACGTTATCTATCTGCATTCTTCGCTCGTTCTGCCGCGCCGCACGGAGAGCGATCGCAACGAGCACCGCCACCGAAAAATGGAACTCTTCGACGTTCTTCTCGCCATGAACGGCGCGTGGCTCATTAATTCCGCCATGGTCGTCATGGCTGCAGCCATTTTTTTCGGTAATGGGATCCACGTCTCATCGATCGAAGGCGCGCATTCCACGCTCATTCCTCTCCTCGGAAAATTCGCCGGCATCGCATTCGCTGCCGCTCTCCTCTGCTCGGGACTCTCCTCGTCAACCGTGGGCACGATGGCTGGCCAAGTCATCATGCAGGGCTTCATGAATTTCAAAATTAGCGTCTTCCTGCGCCGGTTAGTCACAATGATTCCCGCGATCGTCGTCATCGCGGTCGGTCTTGATCCGCTCAAGACCCTCGTTCTCAGCCAGGCTGTGCTCAGCTTTTGCCTGCCCTTTGCAATGATCCCTCTGCTGCTGCTTACGCGCCGAGCCGACATCATGGGCGCACACGTGAACCGTCGGACCACTAACTATCTCGCAGGTCTCGCGACTACGATAATCCTCGCCATGAACGTCTGGCTGCTTTACGCAATCGTCGCCGGAAAGTCCTGACACTGTGCGAAAATGCGTGTTGTCACAAGGTAGTATCCTGCATATGTTGTGGCATGGACGCAGGCGCGCTGTTTACTGCGCCTGCGCGCGTACCGGTGTCGCTGCCCGGATTGTTCATGCGACTTTGATATTAACTATAGGTAGCTAAAAATCGCATGACCACTTCAATCCCGTCATCCCGGCGCAGACGCTCCAAAACACCTGGGTACATCGGCTTAGTAATTCTCGGTGCACTCGTGCTCGTATTTGCCGTCTCCTTCACCCGCGAACGCGTCGAAGAAAGTGCTGCCCACGATTTGCAGAGTCCCGTCCCGCCGACTCCGGCCGCTCTCGCGGAAGGCAAGACCAATTACAATTTAAAATGTGCGAGTTGCCACGGCTCAAGCGGGGATGGCAAAGGAGACAAAGCGCAAGGTCTGTGGAAAACGCCGACGGACTTTCGCAATGCAGCCAAGATGGACCGTCGCACCGACGGAGATTTGTATTGGGTCACTACGAAAGGAAGCTGGCCCATGCCGGCGTTCGAAGACCAATTCAGCGACCTCGAACGCTGGCAATTAGTCGATTACATCCGCGCATTCTCGGAAACCCAAAAGCCCTCGCCCTAAGGAACGCAACCGGCCGGGAGGCGCCGCTAAGGCGCCATGCGTGGTTGCTGCCCACGGTTTCTCCTTTGGTTCCTGACTGTGGGCCTCCGTGTCTCTGTGGCAAATCCTATTTCACGTTCCCCAACGCTTCCGCCACTTCCTTAATATCCGGCACGGTCGGAATATCGTAATTCTTAAACCACGCCACTTTGCCCGCACGATCCACGATTGCAATCGCCCGCCCGGTAATTCCTTTGTCGGCCAGGTAGACGCCAAATTTATCGCCGACCGCGCCGCGCGGCTGAAAATCAGCCAGCAGAGGATAATGAATGCCCATCTTCTCCGCAAATGCCTTGTGTGACCACACGCTATCTACGCTAATCCCGAGCACCTGCGCATCGAGCTTCTCGAAATTCTTCATGTCGTTTACGAAACATGCGTGCTCGTTCGTACAGACAGGGCTCCAATCGAGAGGATAGAACATTACCACTATGTTCTTCTTGCCCTGGAAATCGGAAAGCTTCACTTCCTTCTGATTCTGATCCTTCAACGTAAAATCTGGAGCTGCCGCCCCTACCGAGATCGCCATCTCACCATTCTCCGTTCCCTGGTATGGAATTGTGCGTTCAGTTGCACCGCTTATCGCAACGCCTCATCATATCCGATAATCCGTTCCTCTCGACGGCCTTTCCGCTATTCGGGCCTTGGCGGCCGCATGCCACACGCATCACGTCCCTTTCGCGAGGACCACATGCATGGCGGGTTCCGTGGAGACATGTTCGGTGCACCGATACCCAAGATTTGCCATGTCCAGGCCTGTGAATAGATTCTCGCCCGAGCCCATCAGGATCGGACGAAAAACGAGATGTAGCTCATCTATGAGCCCTGCGCGAAGGTATTGCTGGATCGTGGCAACGCCGCCGCCGATACGCACGTCCTTACCCTGCGCGGACTCCTTCGCCTGGTGCAGGGCGGCATCGATTCCGTTCGTTATGAAATGAAATGTCGTGCCGCCTTTCATCACAAGTGGCGGCCGCGGATGATGTGTCATCACAAACGTGGGCACGTGATACGGCGGCTCGTCGCCCCACCAGCCTTTCCATGAGTCGTCCGGCCACGGACCACGAACGGGGCCGAACATGTTACGTCCCAGAATCCAGGCACCGACATTCTCCATGCCTCGGCGGGCCCAATTATCGTCAACGCCAGTCGAGCCCCCATCATCCCCATGCATCTGTCTCCACGTGCGCGTGGAGAAGAACCATTCGAACAGCTCGGGGCCGCGAATACCGAGAGGATTCTCGAGACTCTGACTTGGGCCGGCAGCGTAGCCGTCAAGCGAAACAGCGAAGGAGCTGACGCGCACTTTTGACATAACCTCTAGAGTATAGGCGAATTGGCGGACCGTTCGTAAATGGGAACGGCATCAGCGTGATCGCGGCTTTGGGCCCTCCGTGAAGAAGATATCTCTCCAAAGGTGCCTCTAGATCTGACGACCCGCCCTACGGGGCAATTCAACTCAAGTTAATGCGAGCGTCCGCACACCGCTACATGTAAGTAAGTACTAGTGACCAACAAGTTTTTCAAATTTGTCCTAACAACCTGACCCTTTTCCCTACCCTTTTCCGCTATACGAGGTAGACACGAAAATTTGCGCCGACTGGACTTTGCTACGGGTCTGTTCGGCCTGGGTTAGGCCCATGAAAAACATAACCCCTTCCGTCGAAGAGGAATTTGAGCAGTGGCTCGTCCTCGCTCTCGAATACGAGCGCAAAAGAACGCTTCAGCAACCAGCTTCGCCCAAGGAGGATTCCCCTTCCGCGCAGGCGGCAAATCACCAAGGCCAATAGACAGAGCCCCGTGCCATCGCACTTCATCTCCTGCCGCCGGCTCAATGCTCCGCGGTGGCGCGGGCCCTAATCTCGGCCTTCGCCGACACAGCCATGCTTGACAGCCCTTCGGCCCCCTGCACAATTCGGGCTCGCAAGACGCCTAATTCTTCCTCGAACGCTCCGCACATCAGGCCATCCTCGTGCTGCTCTGTCAAATTGGCCGCGAATCCTACACCAGCTATTTCACTCGTGCCTGAACACACCACTTAGCATCGAATGCAGTCCCCGCCGTCGCTATTTGCAATAGCGACTCATCGGACCCGCTAGCCGGCAGTTGCTGGTAAGATTGTATTTCCCGTTCAACCTGTGCCCTGCTTATGCAGGTCTAAGCATGTGCAAGCGCACACGCTCGCTGACCAGTCGGGCCGAACATTGTATTCAGGAGCCGCTTTGTGATTATCGACTCGCAAGATACGCGGAAAATCTCTCGCAACTGGAGCGACTACCTCCATGAGATGAAGGAGAGCGTGGCCGTAGGTCGCTGGGTTTATCGCGAATTCATCAATCCCGAGAGCCGCCGTTGGACCCGGCGAATGCTGGTGTGCCTTGCTATTTCGACCACGGCATTGAATGGCATCGCGTGGCTTTCGAAGGATTTAGTTGATGGCCTTATCCATCACGAAGCTCGCGCGATTAAGTTGAGCTTTCTTGGTATGGCGATATTTGTGACGGTGTACGGCTATTTTGACCGTCTGCAAATGATCGCCCGCGAGCATGCACAAGGCGAGAATCTGTGGCAACTGAAGCGCCGCATGAACGAACTCTTCTTTGAAAAGAGCATGGGCCAGCATTTACAGGAAAGCTCGTATCTGAATACAGCCAATATCGAGCGCGGAAAAGGACGTATCGAACAACTCGAAAATATGCTCATGTTCGAGGGCTCTTCCTCGATGATCTCGCTCATAGTCGCACTCACACTTCTTTGGCTCCGCGTTCCGCAGGCCGGCTTTTTTATGACCTTGCTGCTCGCAAGCTATCTGGTCTGGCTCGTCTATTTGAACCGCAATATTTCTGAGAAATGCGTGCCCTTCGACAAAGAATTCCGGCGCATCAACCGCTGGGAGCATGAACGCTGGGAGAAAATCGAGCGCGTTAAGACCTGCGCAAAAGAACGCGAGGAAATCTCGTACCAAAGCCGGTCTTTCAAAAACGTCCTTCACGAGGAGCGGAAATTCTGGCTCTGGTTCATCGGAAAGGTTACGTGGCGCGGGTACTCGAACCGTTTCGTGCTCTTGGGCACACTCGCGTATGGCGCCTGGCGGATTTGGCAGGGCGACTGGTCGGATGGCGTCTTCGTGCCGCTCCTCATGTACGCGACCAAAGTGAGCGAGAGCATCTGGAACATCGGTCATATCGAACACCAGATCAACTGGAATATGCCCGCCATTCGTACGGCCATGCTCACGCTTACCGTCCCACCGGATGTCACCGACAAACCGAATGCCATCGAACTCAAGAGAAAAAATGGCGCCCGTGTGGAAATGCGCGCTGTGTCCTACTCCTACAGCACAGAAAAGCGCGATCTGCCACGTCTCGACGACGCCGAAATGGGAGCGTCCAAGCCGGGCCCCGCAATTCTTCGCAATGTCAGTTTCACAATCGAGCCCGGCGAAAAGGCCGCTCTGATAGGCCCCTCGGGCGCCGGCAAGACCACAATCATGCGTCTTCTCATGCGCTATATGGACCCCACGTCAGGCGCAATATTGATTGATGGCCAGGACTTGCGCGAAGTCCGTCTGTCTTCCTGGCTCAATCTCATAGCCTACGTGCCGCAGCAGGCGCAGGTATTCGACGGCACCATTCGCGATAACCTGCTTTACCGTTTCACAGACGAACCCATCAATGTGCCTGACGAAGAACTCTGGTCGATTATGCGCAAGCTCAAGATCGATTTCGGTGACCGCCTAACAGCGGGCCTCGATACGCGCGTCGGCCGCCACGGCATCGAACTTTCCGGCGGCGAGCAACAGCGCCTAATGATCGGGGCTGCCGCCATGCGCAAACCAATGTTCATGGTCGTAGACGAAGCTACAGCCTCGCTTGATGCGACCACAGAGAAAGCAGTCCAAAAAGGTCTTGAAGAACTCTTGGGCGGTCACATGGGCGCGCTTATCATCACTCATCGCCTATCCACGGTGCGTCGCCTTTGCACGAAGTTCCTCGTGTTGCGCGACTCCGAAGGCCTTGCGCCAGGAGAATCGCAGTTGGAAGCTTGTGCAGGCTCTTTCGAAGAGCTCTACGAATTATCCCCGACGTTTCGCATGCTCGCCGACGATCAAGGAGTGACGATGCTCGATAGTCCTCGCCCGCGCGTAGAAGCGTCGGTCGAGCCCGTCAGCAATACCGACGCGAGTGTCATCTACGCAGAACAGAGTTCTTAATGTAGTCGATCAAGAAGCAGGGGCTTTTTTAGTTGCGCTCTTACGTAGCAATCGAAGCAGTGGCAGGCGCCTTGCACCACTATGAACCATCCTCCTCTTTCGCCCTTTCCTATATACAACCCCGTCCTTTCTCCCTATCATCTGTTAATCGCCCAGACACAAGTGTTCCATTTTGGATTTGGCGTCCCTTCTTGTCGGAATTACATTGAGTGTCCCAGTCGCCGAGTTCGCACACCGGCAAAGTTCAAACGCAATAGGGCCCAAGGAGGGTAACGGTACATGTGGGGAGAAAAGAAACCCGAAACTCCCGCTAGGACGCCGCTCCCGCAGCAACCTAGACCAAACGTTTCACAAAATCCACCAGCATCGGCACCATCTTTCCCCGGGGAGGCAAGAACAATGGCACCATTGGATTCAACGTTTAACACTCCGAGCGCCAGCGGCGGCACAGCGCGGCTCGGTGCGAGTTTGCATGTAAAGGGTGAAATCACCGGTAACGAAGACCTCGCCATCGACGGCAGCGTCGAGGGCTTGGTCAACCTCGAAGATCGAAGACTCACTATCGGGGCCAGCGCGCGTCTTACGGCGGACGTCATTGCCCGCGAAGTAGTCGTCTACGGCAATGTGAAGGGCAATCTTCGCGCACGCGACCGGATCGAAATCAAGAAAGACGGTTCTGTTGTGGGCGACCTCACGACGGCTCGCATCATGATCGAAGACGGCGCTTACTTCAAAGGTTCCATCGAAATCGATAAAACCGGCGACGCCGACGACGACAAGTCCAACTTGCGTTCGCGTAGCACCGCCAGCGCATCGGTCTAATTCATTACCGCGTCGAAACGCCTCGGGCATGGCTTTCCCCGGCCCGAGGCGTTTTCGTGCGCCTCTAAAAACCACACCCAACGCGCTCTACTAGAAGGCCGCGCACCGTTCCCCGGTTGCTTCCCCTTTGGTCTACACAAATGTGGCCTGCTGCTATAATTTTCTCCTAGGCCGATGCCCACATTCTCAATCGAAAATTTCGGTTGCCGCGCCACAGAAGCAGACGCCGTCGCCATGCGCCATGCCATGCTCGGTGACGGCTGGTCACAGACGAGCGCGCACGATTCCGCCGAAGTCGTCATCCTGAATACTTGCACGGTCACGTCCGCCGCAGACGCACAGTCGCGCGAAGCGATCCGCAAAATCCATCGTACGAATCCGGCCGCACGCATCATCGTCACCGGCTGCTATGCGCAACGCGCACCCGAGGAAATCGGCGGCCTCGAAGGTGTCTCCTACGTCGTGGGAAATTCCCGCCAACGCGAAATTCCGGAATTGGCACGCGATTTCTTCCCGCTGGCGAAGCTTACTCTCGGCCGTGAAAGCTCCTCAATCGTTGCGCCCATTTTGCTCGGCGACATCCTCGCGGAAATCGATGTGCAGCGCGGTAAAGCCGAATCGCTTGCGGGTGATGCGACGCGACCCATACTAAAAATCCAGGACGGTTGCAACAATCGATGCGCCTACTGCATCATTCCGTCCGTTCGCGGCCGCAGTCGCAGCCTCCCGCCCGACGAAATCATCCTGTCCGTGCGCCAATATGTCGAAGCAGGCGTACGCGAAGTCGTCCTCAGCGGCATTAACCTGGGCAGCTACGGCCGTGATTTCATTCCACGAGTGCCGCTAGCAGACGTCGTTCGCCGCATTCTTGACGAAACCGCGCTCGAGCAACTTCGCTTTAGCTCGATCGAGCCGCAGCACATCACTGAGGATTTTGTCACGCTGGTCGCATCAGCGGAGCGGATCGCGCCACATTTTCACGCGCCTCTGCAATCCGGTTCGGAACGCATCTTACGCGCCATGCATCGCTGGTATAGACCCGAACATTACGCCGCCCGCATCGAACTGATTCGCAAAATGCTACCGGACGCAGCGATTGGCGCCGACGTAATCGCCGGCTTCCCGGAGGAAACCGAGTCAGACTTCGAAGCAACGGTCTCCTTTGTAAAGACCATGCCGTTCACATATCTCCACGTGTTCTCATTTTCCGCTCGCCCCGGCACGGAAGCGGCAAATCTGCCGAATCAGGTTCCTGCCGCCCGCATTCGCGAACGGGCCCGTGCGCTGCGTGCGATCGGAGAACAAAAGGCTCACGACTTTCGTGCGAAGGAGGCCGGTATTCCGATCCGCGCGCTCACGCTGGCGCGATACACCGACGCATGGACCGAAGCCATCACTCCAAATTATTTGAAAGTTCGCATTTCAGGCCAACACGCGCGCAATCGTTGGCACGAAGTCCGCCTCACGCCCGACGCGCAAGAAATCGTCTCCTCTCGCCCTCTCTGACATCGCAAAGCATAAAATGCGTCATCCGGAAGGCTGCGAAGCAACCTGAAAGGCATCTCTTGGTTTTGTCCGCGCAAAAATCTCGTATCTTGTTTCCCATTTCCGTTTTTTGCCGTGGATTGCTACGATGGCTGTTCGCTAAATCAACTAAATTCGGGCCGCGCGGCTCATGTGGGGAGCCCGATGCGTCTGACTCTACGAGGAGACTCAAGTAAATGGCTGGTGGAAATAAAGTCGGCATTCTTACAGGCGGCGGCGACGTCCCCGGCCTGAATCCCGTAATCAAGTCCGTCGTCTACGGCACTACCGCGCAAGGCCGCGAAGTGATCGGCATCCGCAAGGGCTGGGAAGGCCTCACGTACATGAACGGCCCCGAAGATCCGACGTACGTCTGGCCCCTTACGCGCGAGAATACGCGGTCCATCGAACGCACCGGCGGCACCGTGCTGCACACGTCGCGCACCAACCCGCGCAAAGTTGCGCCCGCCAAATTGCCCAAGACGTTCACGCAGGACCAGATCAAGAAGTTGCCGTTCGACGGCAAAATCTACAACCTCACCTCGGTCGTTATCGAAAATCTCGAAAAGCTCGGCATCGGCACGCTCGTCGCGATCGGCGGTGACGACACGCTCAGCTTCGCTTCCGCTCTCTCGAAAGCCGGCTTCCCCACCATCGCCGTTCCCAAAACGATGGACAACGATGTCCAGGCGACGGAATATTGCATCGGCTTCTCTACGGCGGTCACACGCGCGCGCGACGCCATCACACGCCAACGCACGACTATCGGCTCTCACGAACGCATCGGTATCTTCCGCATTTTTGGTCGTGATGCCGGTTTCACCGCGCTCTACACGGCTTACGTCACTTCAATTCGCTGCCTGCTTCCTGAATATCCGTTCGACGTCCAACGGATCTGCGACCTTCTCGTTGAGGACAAAAAGAACAATCCCAGCGGCTACGCACTCGTTGTCGCATCCGAAGGTGCGACCTGGACAGAAGGCGCGATCCAGGAGTACGGCGAGGCCGACGCCTTCGGCCATCGCAAGAAGGTCGACATCGGTCAGGCGCTCGGCGAGGAAATCCGCAAGCGTACGGGCAACGAGATGGTAATCAGCGATCTCACCTACGATCTTCGCAGCGGCGAGCCGGACACGATCGACCAGATCATCGGCCTCACGTTTGGCAATATCGCGGTGAAATTGATCGGCGACGGCCTCACCGGCCGCATGGTTGCCATCCAAAACGGCAAATATACGCACGTGCCGATTCCGGAAGCTTCGCTCGGCCCGCGCAAGGTCGATGTCGCCCGCCTCTACAACACAGAGCGCTATCGCCCGAGTTACGCCTCAAAACTCGACGCGCCCCTCTTCTTCAGCGGCTTCTGAGCCATAAGAGACGGCACAGTCGCAATGCCCGCTCACGCCGGTGCGAGCGGGCATTGCCGTATTTGAGTAAAACATGCTATCTTTACTGTAAAGGAGATAAGTAAAGATGAGTCATTCCAGTAAGATTAGCAGTAAAGGGCAAATTACGGTCCCCCTGGAGGTCCGTAAACGGTTGGGCGTTAAGCCGGGCGACCGTGTCGAATTTGTCTTCAAGGACTCGCAAGCGATTTTGCTCCCGGAACGCCCTCCCGAAAATCCATTCCTTAAGTATGTCGGCGTTGCTCCCGCGTTTCGGAATGTGAAGGAGATAAACGCCTGGGTTCGATCCATGCGGGACGAGGAGGACGGGCGGCGTAAAAGATGAGGACAGCTTTGGATACGAACGTCCTGTCGGCTCTGTGGTCTAACGAACTTATAGCCGCCAAAGTCGCCGTAGCTCTCGGGAATGCCAGGCAAGACGGATCTCTCATTGTGAGCGCTCCTGTTTACGCGGAATCCCTTGCTCATCCGACTTTCCCGGCTTCTTCGATCGATGCCTTTCTATCTGAAACGGGCATCTCCGTGGATTTCGATATCACACGGGAGGCGTGGTTGCAGGCCGGTCGTCGTTACTCGAAATATGCAAGTCGCAGGCGTCGTACTGCGCAGGAATCGAAGCGACTGCTGGCGGACTTCATCATCGGTGCGCACGCTCTTGTTCAAGCCGACCGTTTTATGACACTCGATCCTGGCCGCTACAAACTCAATTTCCCTGAACTGAAGCTTCTGTAGGCCAGGCAAGGACCAAGCAGAATCTCTGACTTTCCTTCCAAAGCGGACTATTGCTGTTGATCCAAAAGCGATCCTGTGTCTCTTGCTCGGGCGGTCTCGTGAATCTCACGCGGCGTCAATTCAGTAAGATTGCTTTGAGTTCCCCATTCGCGGCTGCTTTTCGGCGGCATGCTCAACACCGCCGATCTGCAGGCGGCCGCCAAGATCGATTCCAATATCCGCGGCGTGCAATTTGGATTGCAGCCGTTTTGCTATAACGATCTCCCGATGAGCATTGAGCATCGCCCCATTCTCATCCAGCGCATGATCCAAAACGGTTCGGGCGTCGTTGAGCTTCATGCTGTTTGGGTTGAGCCTCGTTTTACGGGACCGGGCATTGACGCGGCCGTAGCGCGCAATAAGACTCGCGAATGGCGGCTCTCAAGGGGCCCGGGCTATTACAAAAGGTGAAGCAGGAGTTCGATGACGCCGGCATCAGCATCTTTAACTATTATGTCAATCTAAATGACACCTACACGGACGAAGAGATCGACGCTACTTTCGAAGGAGCCAAGGCGCTCGGAGCAAAAGGCGTTATCCGATCTTACGGTCTCGCCGTGGCAAAAAGGCTGGCGCCATTCCCCGCAAAACACGGCATGTTTGCCGGTCTCGACAACCACGATAATCTTTCAGAACAAGATACATTCAGCACCGAAGAAAGCATCGTCAAAGGGCTGTCCTTCTCGCCCGATTTCAAAGCCACTCTCGATGTTCGCCACTTCACCGCAGCGAATCAGGACTACCTGATCACAGCGAACACGCCATCGGAAAACGCCGCCAGACGTTCCGAAGTAGTTTTCTTCTCCAGCATCGTTCAATTTAAGCGCCATAGGCGCGACACAATTTAGCCCCATCCGTGAGACTGGCGAAACACGCTAGACAAATTTCGAGCGCCGTAGGTGCGGTACAAATTTAGAGTACATGCGCAGCTCAAACATTGAAATATGCTTTGGGCGAAAGTCCCTAGCTTGATTATCACAACGGATTTCGTATTCAGCCGGCGACGGGCGTCAGGACTTTGCTTCATTCTCTTTGACTCTGAACCTGACGATCTTCTTCACTAGGCGCGCGGGAATTGCCTTCTCAAGTGGGAACTGAATCGCGCCCTTCGAGGTTTTGTAGCCCACCAATTCTGACTTAAACGCGGCGATTCCGGACGCCTTCGGATAGAAACCGATATGCTCCTTGAAAACCGCGTACCAAACGAGCAGCGCTCCGTTCGATTTCAACGCAGGCATGCTGTAGCTGATGACTTCCTCAGCGTCTGGAGCCGCCTCACGAATTATCTTTCGAAGTTCTCGCAGCCTTTCCTTTGTCAGGCCGTGAAGCGCCGCAATGTACTCATCGACACTCGCAAACTTCTTCATCGATAGGTTCCCGTGGCAGAGCCAGTCCTGGCTGTGGCTGCCACGAAGCATAGTCTCGCACTCACCCGCGCGCGAGCCATTTCTTTCGCGCCGCGTTATAATCTCCGTATGCCGTTCGAATTCACGCGCCGCCATGAGGAGCCGCAGCCTTCAACTGCCGGAAATCGGCGGGGTGTCCCGCCGCGAAAATACACAGGTGTGGACATCCTCGAGCCGCCGCAGCCTCTCGGAAGGTGGAACCCGCTGCCGCGGCTCTCCGGAAATTACGGAAATTCTTGCTCCCCTGAGTTGCTCGTGGCGCGCCTCGCCCGAATGCAACTCTTTGTTATGCTTTCCCTACCGCTTCGCGAACCGATTTCGCCACGTACGCAACTTGCTCGAGGTCCATGGCAGGATAAATCGGCAGGCTCAGTACGCGCTCGCAAGCGCGCTCGGCATGCGGAAACGTCCCCCGCGGATATCCAAGCGCTGAGTAAGCAGGTTGCAGATGAATCGGCGTCGGGTAATGCACCACAGTCTCAATTTCGGCAGCGGTAAGTGCTGCAATCAGCACCCTGCGATTATTCGCGTAAACCACAAATTGGTGGTACACACATTCGTCGCGGGAATCGTCGACCGGCAAATCAAGATGCGCGCCCGCAAGCAATCGCCGGTATTCAAACGCGATTTGCCGGCGTTTCTCGGTCCAGGCGAATAGCCGCCGCAACTTCACGCGCAGCACAGCTGCCTGAAAGCCGTCCATCCGGTAGTTGTAGCCCACAAATTCATGCTGATATCGCGCCACTTGGCCGTGCGATCGCGCCGCCCGCGCAAATTTTGCCACGTTATCGTCGTTCGTCGTAATCGCGCCGCCTTCACCATATGCTCCGAGATTCTTGGTCGGATAAAAGCTGAACGCTGCCGCATTTCCTAGGGAACCGACCCGGCGACCTCGATATCGCGCGCCGTGTGCCTGCGCCGCGTCTTCCAAGATGCGCAAATTGTGCCGCACAGCGATCTCGCGTAGCGCATCCATATTCGCCGGGCGTCCGTAGAGGTGCACAGGCAAAATTGCCTTCGTCCGCGGCGTAATCGTGCGTTCCACCAGCTTCGCGTCCAAATTCGCTGTCGCAGGATCGATGTCTACGAACACAGGAACGCCGCCGCAATACGTGATGGCTTCTGCCGTAGCCAGAAAGCTATTCGGCGTCGTGATTACTTCGTCGCCCGGCTGAACGCCCAGCGCAAGCAATCCCAGATGCAGCGCAGAGGTTCCCGAATTCACCGCGATGCAATGCTTCGTTTCGCAGAATGCCGCGAATTCGCGCTCGAAGGCTTCGGTTTCCGGTCCGAGAATGAAGGCCGCCTCGCGTCCGACGCGGTCAATCGCCGCGAGAACCTCCTCGCGCAGTTCGGCGTACTCGTTCTTCAGATCGAGAATGGGCACTTTCATGAACGCAGTTTCCCCGGCCAGATCGATGTCAGAATTTCGCAAAGTCGGCGGAGAAAAGCCGAACCAAGACTTTACTTTAGCCCGCAAGCTTCAACAAGCCTCGTCTCCCCGAGCGATGTTTCTCAGAAAAAGGATAGGAACGTTCTTCTGCATCGCCGGCTCTACTCCTCGTTGGGAAATTTTGCGCGTGAGACTACTATTGTCGCCTATTACTTCCAGTACCGCGCCGCGTACAAAAACTTCCAAGAATTTTTTGCAGCGTTCACTGTATCGCGTCTTAGCCGTGATATAAGCATCCTCGAATGCCGCCGCGGAATCGGGTTCACCGCAGCGCAGCGCGTCCCCGCGCCGGTTTCTGCAATTCGCGCCGGCTGTCTCAACACGATCAAGGAGAAAGCACGTGATGAAGTTCCGCGCGCATCATCTCGCTGTTCCCGCCGTTCTCGCATTGCTCGCAATACCAGGCTCGGCACAAGCTCAGGGGCCCGCAGGCTATGTTGGTAATGGTCGCGTCACAGGTAGGATCGCCTCCGCTTTCAGCCGTCAGAATCTGGAGCCGTCCGATCAGGCAACTACAGCCAAAATCCGCGAAGCCATTGCCGCGGACGCCTCTCTTTCCGCCAACGCGCGCCGCATCCAAATTTCCACGAGCCACGGACGCGTCACTCTGCTCGGCGGCGTCCGCTCGGACAATGAAAAGTCCGCCGTACTAGCCAAGGCCACGGCGGTCGTAGGCGAGGGCAATGTGGAAAATCGCCTGGACATAGCCCCAGCCAAGACATGACGTCTGCCTCCGCCGCGAGCGGCCCTGCTGATCCGTCTACGATGTATGTAGCAATTATGGAATCAGGCCAGTCTGCCCATCGGCGTCTAATCGCAACTGCCAAGAATTAAAAACCCGGCTAACTCACTGAAAACAAAGCAGAGCGACCCATTCTAATCGCAATTGATTCGGCATTTCTAAAGGAGGGGCGTCTCAAGCGCTTAATTCCGCACTCGCGAAGGCTCCGCCCGGCAAGTAAGCGTACAAAGGGAAGCAATTCCCTATGGGACAGGTGCTAACTCTTGCCCTTTCTTTGTCCTCCCGGCCAGTAGAAGACGTGACTTGCGCCACCTAAACTCGGACTCGATGCGAACACAAAAGGTAAGCCGCCCGCCCAGGGTCCTCAGAGGCAAACCGAATGTTTGCCTTGGTCTATTCGCCTTTTTGATAGTCATTGTTGCCGTAGGCTTCTCAGGTTGCTCCGGTTACACGTCCAATGCCCAGAGCACGGGCGGTTCCGGCACGGGCGGGGGCGGCACAAGTACAGGCGTTCTCACGCCTTCCACAACCAGCCTCAGCTTTGGCAACCTCGCCGTGGGTAGCACAACGACGCTGCCCCTAAGCGTCACCAATACCGGCACGGACACGGTGAATATATCCGCCGCTTCTATATCCGGCGGCGTCTTCACCGTCATCAGCGGCAGCGGCAGCGCCACGTTGGCAGCAGGACAAACCGATACGGTACAGGTACAGTTCGCACCGAGTTCGACTACACCGGCGACAGGCACTCTAAGCGTCACTAGCGACGCGTCCAATCCCTCGCTGTCAATTGCGCTCACCGGCACCGGCTTGCAAGCGCAGATCTCCGCAAACCCGACGAGCGTGAATTTCGGCGGCATTGCAGTCGGCTACACGGATTCGATACCGATTATTCTGCGGAACCCAGGCAATCAGACTCTGACTTTCTCCCAGGTGAGCGTAGCGGGAACCGGCTTCGGCCAAACCGGACTGACCACGTCAACGACGATTGCTGCAGGTGCCACCACAACGTTCAATGCAACGTTCAATGCTTCTGCAACCGGCACCGCGAATGGCTCGATCACACTCGCGACGAATGGTTCGCCTTCGCCACTGGTAATCAATCTATCGGGCAATGGTCAGGCGACGAGTTTGTTGCTTGGCGCAACCCCGGCAACTCTTGCCTTCGGTAACGTGCTGAATCAAAGCACGAGTCAGAAGAGTACGTCGATAAAAAATAATGGCAATGCCAACGTCACGATTTCTAGCGTCACCGTCACCGGCGCGGGATTCACCGCAAGTGGAATTACCAATGGCACAGTTCTGACACCCGGTCAATCGGTGGCGTTGACAGTGACATTTGCTCCTACATCAGGTGGCGTGGTGAGTGGCGCGAACATCAGCATCGCCAGTAATGCAACCAATTCTCCAGCACTTGTGACCCTGTCGGGTACGGGTATGCATTCCGTCGTATTGAGTTGGAATGCGAGCCCGACCGGCGGCGTAACGTACAACGTGTTTCGTGGCACTTCGGCCGGCGGCGAGGGCACGACGCCGATCAATACATCCCCTGTCAATCTTTTGACCTTCACTGATACCAGCGTGACGTCGGGTGGCAGCTACTACTACACGGTGGAAGCGGTCAATTCGGCGGGCAGCAGCGCGCCTTCGAATGAGGCACCGGCATCGATTCCTAACCCGTAGTGCTTCTCGTCTCTCTCCTAGAATCGTCGCGCAAACCGGTGTGAATTAACCCGCCAGTCTGCAGATTCTTTTCAGTCATCACCGATAACCCTAAGAGCCGGACTTGGCGACGAGGCTCTCCCTGCGTTTCGCCGGCTCTTTATAAGAAGGTCGAGAAAGCGCGCGCTACGACCATCGCGTTTTCTCCTTACGTTCGACTGTGCCAATTCCCAACAAGGTACAGGAGTGTTTTTTGCACCGAACATGACGAAAGAACAGTTCTCGCCTGCCGTCGAACAGTTTTTTCCTTCTCCCTTTCTCCCGCCTCACGTCCAGTAGAGGCGCAACGTCACACACGCATACAGTGTTCCGCGTCATGGCGACGCCAAAACAAAGCTGCAACTGTGCCGCGGCGAAAAAAGAGAATTTCGCTGTTTGTTCGTTGATTGCATTTGCGATTCTCCTAGCTTCTGTAAGTCTTGCCGGGTGCGCCGGCTACACGACTGCCGCGTCAAATGGGAATGACAGCGGAGCAGGCAACGCTGGCGGAGGAGTTCTCGCCGCTTCTGCGCGCACCATCGGCTTCGGAAATGTAGCGGTGGGAACTACCTCAACGCAGAGCGTGACCATAACGAACACTGGTACCGGCGCGGTGAATATTTCCGGAGCAACGGTTTCTGGTGCCGTGTTCACTGTGGTTGGCGCCACGCCGTCGAGTTCGTTGGCAGTGGGACAAACCGCCACAGTCCAAATTCGTTTTGCACCGACTTCCATGACGCCTGCGACCGGAGCATTGACTGTTACGAGTGACGCCACGAATTCGAGCCTCGCAGTTGCATTGAGTGGTACGGGCCTCGAAGCCGTCCCGGCCTTTTCCCCGTCGTCGTTGAACTTCAACAACATAAGTGTCGGCCAAACAAGCGCGCAAAACGTGACACTCAGCAATACAGGCAACATGAACTTGGCCGTGAGCGCCGCAACCGTATCGGGAACTGGATTCAGCATGAGCGGCCTGTCAATGCCCGCGACAATCGCTCCAAATACGTCGTCAACATTCAGCGTGCAATTCACACCCCAATCGAGCACCGGCGCGAACGGTGGCATTCAATTTACCGACAATGCGCCGAGTCCAACGCAGACACTTACACTGACGGGCAGTGCTGTGACGGCGGGCAGCACACTAGTCGCGAACCCTGGTAGCTTCAATTTTGGCAATGTCCTCGTCGGGAATAGCAGCACTCAAGCGATAACGGTGACAAACTCAGGCTCTTCGGCGATTACGATCAACAGCCTAGGCTCCGCTGGAGCGGGTCTCAGCGCAACCGGAATTGCTTCGGGCCAAAGCATAGCAGCGGGAGCGAGCGCTACCGTCACGGCTAAGTTTGCACCCACGGTAGGCGGCACCGGATCAGGAACGATCACGATTGTATCGACCGCAACGAATTCCCCCCTCGTCATTGCTCTAAATGGAACAGGAACTCAGGCCGCACTTACGGCGAATCCTTCAAGCATCAACTTCGGAAGCATTCTGGTCGGCAACACGGCGTCTGTGAACGTGACGCTCACCAATTCCGGCACAGCGAACCTGTCCATCAGCGGCGCGAGCGCCGGCGGCACCGGCTTCAGCATGAGCACTTTATCGCCACAAACGCTCTCTCCCGGCGGGACAGCCGCATTCACCGTCACATTCGGGCCTAAGGCAGCGGGCAATGCCAGCGGAAGTGTTTCGATAACCAGCACCGCACCGGGATCGCCACTTGTGATCAGTCTCGCTGGAAGCGGCACCGCAACGCAGCCGCAGATGAACGTGAACCCATCTTCGGTGGCATTTGGCAATGTGAACGTGGGCGGCAACTCGAGCAAGACCGTCACGCTAACCAACACCGGCAACGCCATGCTGAGCATCACCGCCGCCACGATCTCGGGTGCGGGCTACACCATGAACTTACAGCCGACATCGATCAACGCCGGCGCGAATACTACGTTCACCGTCACTTTCGCGCCGACCGCGAGCGGCAGCGCTTCGGGCAGCATCTCTATCGCAAGTAATGTTCCTGGCTCGCCTAGCACGATTGCGCTAAGCGGCACGGGACTGCAGGCGCAGGTCGCGGCGACGCCGTCGAGCGTGGCGTTTGGCACCGTGACAATCGGGAACACCAATTCCCAGCCGATTACGTTGAAAAATAACGGGAACACAGCGTTGACGTTCTCACAGATCAGTGTGACCGGCGCAGGTTTCGGTCAGACCGGGCTCAGCACTTCCACAACGATTGCAGCGGGCGGCAGCGCGAGCTTCAACGCGACATTCGATCCATCATCGACCAGCCTTTCAAATGGTTCGATTACGCTTACCACGAATGGGACGCCGTCGTCCCTGGTGATCAGCCTCTCGGGCACGGGCCAGACTGGCCTGAGCGCTCCCACAATCACCAGCGTGAAGACGGCGACCGCGACAGTCGGAAGCACCTTCTCATACCAGATCACGGCAACGAACTCGCCGACCAGCTACGGCGCGACGGGATTGCCGGCCGGACTGAGTCTCAACACCAGCACAGGTCTCATTTCTGGCACGCCGACCACCGCAGGCACTTCAACTGTAACCCTAAGTGCCACGAATGGCGCGGGTACGGGGAATGCGACTCTAACGCTCACGATTGCCGTCGCCAAACCCGTGGTCACAAGTGCGACGACGGCAAGCGGAACAGTTGGCGCTGCGTTCTCGTATCAGATCACGGCAACGAACTCGCCGACCAGCTACGGCGCGACGGGATTGCCGGCCGGACTGAGTCTCAACACCAGCA
>JBOGMU010000042.1:0-24875 GCA_050746865.1 Candidatus Acidiferrales bacterium | reverse complement strand
AAGAGTTTAGCTTACCTAATAGCACTTGGACTCACAATGTTTGCCGTCCCGGTCACCCATGTTCAGCTCCGTGGGATGAGTCTCGGAACGAAAGCGGCCGATATGCCGCTGCCTGACCCACCGGGATGTGGTGGAATCGTAGCTGATATGCCGCTGCCCGACCCACCGGGAGGCGGCGGATTCGTAGCTGATATGCCGCTGCCTGACCCACCGGGAGGTGGTGGATTCGTAGCTGATATGCCGTTGCCTGATCCACCGGGAGGCGGCGGCATTGCGTGAGCTGAGTTTCCGATAGGGAGTGATGCATCGGCATCTCTCCCTATCGGCTTCTTCATGCTAGTATGATGCCTATCTGGGGCTCATTCCGGGTGTTTACCAACACCATCTCTCTTGTTGGGATTCTTTTTCAGGTCCTGCTCCTGTTCCGCGGCTTGAAGTGCCGAATGCTCAGGAGTTACCCTTATTTCTACACGTATATAGGCACGAGTTTTGTTGTAACCGCAATCAGCTATTTTGTTCTGCTTGAATACCCCGCAAGCTATGCAACCGTCTTTTGGCCTTTTGAGTTTCTGAGCCTTTTCGTCGGCTGTGGGTTGGTACTTGAGATATTTGGGCATGTACTTGATGCGTATCCCGGAGCCGATAAAGTGGCGAAAGCCCTGTGCGCGATTGTCTTCGCGATATTGTTTCTCGTCGGATTGTTTTATCTTTTCGGGTCCTCATCCGCCGCGTTGGCAAATTCAGAGGTCGAACTCGAAAGGAATGTTCGAGCCGCTCAGATTCTTTTTTTCCTGGGCATCGTCGGCACGATTTTTTATTACGGGATTGCTTTGGGCAGGAACATGCGCGGTATGATTTATGGCTATGGTGTCTATCTAGCCGCTAGTGTCATTAGTCTGGCGTTGCGTCTTTACTACCATGCAAGGGTCGACGCTCTACGGACCTTTCGTCCGATCGCATTTGACCTCTCTTTGTTGACTTGGCTCATCGCGCTGTGGTCTTACGAGCCCAACCCGGCGCCGCCGGTCGACCCGCCCGACGAACCTGGCTATGAGGCTCTTGCCTCGCTTACGAAGGCGCAGATCGAAGCGATGCGTTCGCACATTGGGCGTCCAACGCGTGGCTGATCATGTCATCGCTATTGACGAATCCAAGGATCGCAGCCGAGTTTTTGGTTTGGTGCATAGGTCTGGCCTTGCAGGCCGCCATTCTGTTACGGGGAGCCGCGGCCGGTTTGTGGCGGCATTACGGCTTTTTTTATGCTCAAATTGCCCTCAGCTTCGCTTCAAGTGCCCCTGCTCTTTGGGTTTTCCTCATGCACCGCGTGGTTTTCAGCGCATACTATTGGGAAACGGAGTTTTTGACGGCTTTCGCCGCCTGTGGCATCTTGCTCGACATTTTGCGCCATGCATTCGCCTTAACGGCGTCCACGCGGATCTTCGCCTCCGTGGCGCGATATACCGTTTACTCTGCTGTGGGTCTCTTTCTGGTCTTATATATCGTCGGCCACGGAGCATACGCCCCGCTATCTCATCTGGTTGCCCTGGAGCGGGATTTTCCTTTTGTGCAAACGGCGCTTTTGTTGGGGCTGACGGCTGCTGTTTTTTTTTGGAGTGCCTTTAGGCCGCAATCTGAGAGGGATGCTCGTCGGATACGGTCTTTATATCGCTTCAAATCTCGTAACTCTGAGTCTTGAATCCCGTTTTCCCGTCTCGTTCGTTAAAGTCTGGGATTTCTTGCAGCCTGCCATTTATTGCGCATCCACCGCTATGTATTTGGTGTATTTGTGGTCGTACTATCCGCCACCAAAGTTGGAAGGTGCGGCCAAGATTACAAAGCAGGCCGACGAGTTGCTGCATTCCATGCCAGAACGCCTTCGGATACTAGATTGAGCGCGCGGACTGCTCGCGCATGTCGCGCTAGGAAGGGAACTGCTTTGTGTGGCGAGCAGCCGGTGTTTCAACCAGG
Organism: Candidatus Acidiferrales bacterium; assembly: GCA_050746865.1. Lineage (GTDB taxonomy): Bacteria > Acidobacteriota > Terriglobia > Acidiferrales > UBA7541 > Palsa-295. Next base: position 22,907 of record JBOGMU010000042.1, on the reverse strand, counting down.
GCAATGTCCCGAGATGCATTCCCAATTACGCGGCGATGTCGCTGCCCTGCAGTGCCCTTTCACTAGGATTCTATTGGCTTTACGCTCGGTGGATGCGGAGACCCTGTTACATGGAGAGCGGCTTGCTTGCTACCCCAAGAGACGAAATGATTTATTGGGCAGCATTGAGACATTTCTATAAAATTTCGGTACCATAGTCAGGCGGATCGTTAACTGATGCTACAGTTGCTCTTTTTCTTAGGTGTCGGCGCGCTGCTTTTCCTGCTCCTGGCTCTCCTGGCCAGGCGGGGCAAGGCGGAGGGAGGGGCTCGCGCCCTTATAGGAGCGCGTCAGGCGCTTTATACGTTATGGTCAGAGCTGTTGCCTCAGGATCTGGTCGCCCGTATTTTTGCGCGAGAAGATTTGGAATTTGTGCTTTCGTTGCGTTCGCCTGCGGTGCAATCCACGTTCTTCCAACAGCGCAAACGAGTCGCGTTGCTCTGGGTTGAGCGCGTGCAAGGCCAAATTCGGCACTTGCGCCACCTTCACCTCGGGTCAGCTCGCTTTTATGCTCGCTTGGAATTCAAGACGGAGCTCTTGCTGGCGTGGAATTTTACGGTTTTGCTTGTTAGTTGCAGCGCTTTGAAATTCGCCATCCTCGTAGGTGGACCGTATGCCGCCCAGGTCATTGTTGACATGGTGGCTGAGGCCGCTACGAGGGTCTGTGAGATTTCCGCCCGGTCCCTGGCTTTTCTTTCGGGTGCCGGCTTAGAGGGTCTCGGCGGCCCCACTGGCAGTTTGCCTCCATTTTAGTGCATAGTTCGAATTGTTAGGGGAACCCAGCCAATGCCGACCCCAGGGCTGCGAAGCGTCGAAGATGCAATCAGCGATCTCCATCGCCGAACTCTTTCCAAATTGGCCCGTCCGCTTGATCGCCTCATCTATTTGGCCTCAACCAGGGATTACAATAGCGGACTCTACTATCACGATGGGTTGGCCGTAACCTATGGACAAGACGTGACTTGCCAGGCGCTCGCCGAGTGCCATCGGGAAACATTCCGAGAGCTGATTGGGACAAACCTGCGCGACTTAGTCACGCAGATGGAAGACTATATGGCTTCTGTGCACCTCAGTGCGGACAAATTCATTGTTGCATGGAAGAAGCTGGAGCCTTACCGCGTGACCGTGCCTGTGGAAAGCGACCCTTTGGCCACGGAATTCCTGTTCGCGAACCTCAGGACCGCTTTGGCAATCGTGGAAATGCGCCAGGCTCATCCTCCGTCGTCGCTGGCACAAGGCGCATCGCCAATCCCGTTACCTGCCCGATGATTTCCGCTTCATCAGGATAAGCAAACTGCCGAATCGAGCAGCCCGATAAAGGGTGTGGAATCAGTGTGATCTCGGAATTCTTTACCTCACACCAGGAACAGGCATACGAATCGCGGAGCTCCACGAAATAAATTGGGCGATCGAATTCGGTGCGCCAGTCGTGCCCCTGCACGCGGACTGCTTCGCTATCGATTTGCACAAAGGAGCCGGGCCGGATAAGGGGAGACATTGAGTAGTCGTCCTTTCCGATAAACCCGTATTGGCAATTGCGGAAGTCAAGCCGCTGAATCAGCGCGATGGGTACTTCGCCCCAGATTTCGACCATACGCGAAATCAGGTTTGTTTTGTCCAGGCTAAAGCTCGGATCGAACCGGACGGGGAAGGTGACCGCCTGTTCCGGGTCGGGTGCCTCAAACGCGGCCAGATGCGTGTGCTGCAGAGGCAATTCGAAGCGGTGGCGCTGCGTCGCACCTAAGTCGACGCCATAAATCATCAATAGATCGCCGAACTTAATGCGATAAATGACGCTCATGCTATAAAGCTTGAAAATGCTGGGGGCCGAGCCCTTGTTTTCGAGCTGGGTGAGCCATGCGTTGGAGATGTAGAACTCCTCATTTTGGCAGTCGTCCGCAATTGCGCGGCTGTAGACTTCCACCTCGCGAGTCGTCACACCCAGTCGATTCCTCAACTCCCTTATTTGCTCGCCCGTTCTTGCTAGTTGGCCCATTTGATGTGTTCCGAAATGAAACAGTCCCGAAGACCTTAACCGCACCCCTCAGCCTAAATCAACTAGTTTCGATTTATCAGATGAGACGTGCGCTGAAAGGATTATACGCGCCCCTTTTCCAATCCTCAGACGCTTGCTTCGTATACGAAGCAAAAAATCCGCAACTTACGAATTGGCCTGTTCGAACGGCAAAATATCTCGCCCGCGCGTTGGGCGTCGAGTTTTCCCAGGACGGAACGTTAATCCATGGTTTTGGTTCCCTTGCCGGCCCTGGTACGTCGCTCGTTCTGCGATTCCATTGCCTCGATTTCGGCAAATGCGTCGGTGCCTTTTTCGCAGCAAGGCCATTTCGAAGGAGTAGGTCGCCCGACCCGAGACGGGCATGATTAATTTCATGGAGCATTTGTTGGTGAACAAATGAGCGAGCCTACAAAGATTGGCGGTCCATACGCTGAGAGGCGAACCGCTCCGCGTTTCATGTTCATAGCCGCGGCCGACATCATCGAGACGGGACGGGCACTCGCATCTCCGGGCGCGTTTCAGAAATCAGCAGATTTGGCTGCTACGTCGATATTCTGAACACTCTGCCGAAGGACACGGCTATTCGCGTTCGGATTTGCAATGATACCGGCTCATTTGAATCGGTGGGCAAAATCATCTACGTCCAGGAAAACATGGGAATGGGCGTTGGGTTCGTCGAACCGGCAGAAGATCAGCTGCAGGTACTCCATAGTTGGCTTTCCGAGCTTTCCGGCGGAGATTAATCCGTTCGCTCCGACCATCGCTCTGGTTACGGTGCTACCGCAGCGGAGAGCGCTTTGGATCGAGTACTGCACGTTCCAGTTGATCGATATTCAGGCCGCTATGCGCGAGCTTTTTTCCGACTTCCGACGAGGTATATTTCGCGATGCAGAGCAGCACACATTCAGCCGTCAAAACGGGAATTGTGCCTGCATCGCGCGCCCCTTTCTCCGCGGCTGCTTGTGAATCGCGAAACGGCGACACCCATTCCGCGGCGTCGAACGCCGCGCGCAATCCTGTGGAAGGAGCGGGCGAGGGCGCACGACGAACCTTCTGCTTGTGCTTTCCAAACTGCTTCCAGCGCGGTTGCGGCTCGGATTCCTTGCGCCGTGAGTCGTAAAGGGTAATCCAGTAATTCCAGCGCTGCGGGCTGATTTGGCAGATTTCCTGGAGCATCTCTTCCACATGTTCCCGGTTTTCTTCGGGCCAGTACGAAGCGAGGCGGTCCCATTCGTAAATGTAAAGTCCCGCAAGCAGATCGGTGATTTCGATGAATTGCGAAGCGCGGCTGCTTGCGAGCATCGTCGCAAGCTCCATCGCGCGCGAAAGATCCAGCGTAAGTCGATGGTTTGCCACGCTCGGCGCCGACTCGCCGGCGATGCCGTCATAACGGAGACGTGCGGGTTCCCGCAGGTCTCGTTTTTTGCCGAATAAGCCCATGGCAGAGGGAATGCTCCTGCCATGAGCTTATCAGACGCCGTTCAGATAATCGGGAATTGCCGTGGGCCGTGTGCCATTCAGCTAATTACAAACCGAGGACATTCACCAACTCGCGCACCGAACTCGCAGATTTATCGAGCGCCGCTTTCTCCTCAGCTGTCAGTTTTATTTCGAGAATCTGTTCCACGCCACCCGCGCCAAGCTTCACGGGCACGCCAACGAACAGTCCCTTGATCCCGTATTCCCCTTCGAGATAAACCGCGCAAGGAAGTATCTTCTTTTTGTCCTTTAGGATTGCTTCGACCATTTCGACGGCTGCCGCTGATGGCGCGTAATAGGCAGAGCCAGTCTTCAGCAGATTTACAATCTCCGCACCGCCTTTTCGCGTGCGCGTAATGATCGCTTCGAGGCGATCGGCGGGAATCAATTCAGGAAGCGGCACTCCGGCCACGGTCGAATAGCGCGCCAGCGGCACCATGTCGTCGCCATGGCCGCCGAGCACGAAGGAATGCACGTTTTCAATCGAAACGTTCAGTTCACGCGCCACAAATGTGCTCATTCGCGCCGAGTCCAGCACTCCGGCCATGCCCAGCACGCGATCTTTCGGGAACCCGCTGACTTTGAATGCTGCCTGCGCCATTGCATCGAGTGGGTTCGTGACCACAATCAGAATCGCCTTTGGCGAAAGCTTAGCGACTTTCTCGACTACGGCCTTGATAACATCATAGTTCGCCTTGAGCAAATCGTCGCGGCTCATGCCCGGCTTGCGTGGGAACCCGGCCGTAATCACGATGATGTCGCTGTTGGCCGTGGCTTCGTAGTCGCCGTTTGCCGTCGAGATTCCCGCCGCTTGCGCATCCGTCGCCAATATTGGCGCGGATTCCGCCATATCGAGCGCTTTGCCGGCTGGAACTCCTTCAAGAATGTCCGTTAACACCACATCGGCAAGACCCGAATCATGAATTCGCTGCGCCGTCGTCGACCCCACGAATCCGCCACCCACCACCGTAACTTTCTTCCGCATCCTGCCTTCTCCTTTTAATTGTGCCGTGCAAAATGTCTATCGCGCCGCCACCGCGGCATCCATATTCTCGGTAATGGCCGAAGCAAATTCGGACGTCTTTAGCTTCGTCGCTCCCGGCATAAGCCGTTCGAGATCGTACGTCACGCGCTTCTGTTGAATCGTTGTCGCGAGCCCGTCCTCGATGAGCTTCGCCGCTTCTTTCCAACCCATGAAATCCAGCATCATCATACCGGAAAGCATGACGGATCCTGGATTGATCATGTCTTTATCCGCGTATTTCGGCGCAGTGCCGTGTGTTGCCTCAAATACGCCGAACCCGTCACCAATATTCGCGCCCGGTGCGATGCCGAGGCCGCCCACCTGCGCGGCACACGCATCCGAGAGATAGTCGCCATTCAAATTCGGCGTCGCGAACACTTGATACTCGCCGGCGCGCGTCAGCACTTGCTGGAAAACGGAATCGGCGATCCGGTCATTAATCAGAATCTTCTTTTTCCACTGCCCATGGCCGTGCGTGCCGTAAATCGCGTCGAGCGTCTGCTTCACTTCAGCGTAGATCCTTGTGCGGAAGTCCTCGGTCGCTTGTTCAAGTCCTGGCTCGATCATCGCCGCATTTTTCTCGACGGCCAGATTCGCATCGCGATCCTGGTTATCCAGAATCCAGCTCTCGCGCTCGGTCACCACGTGTTGGCGAAATTCCTGCGTAGCCAACTCATAACCCCAATCGCGAAACGCGCCCTCGGTGAACTTCATGATGTTGCCCTTGTGGACGAGCGTCACCACGGTGCGCTTGTTTTCGACCGCGTGCTGGATCGCGCGACGTACCAGGCGCTTTGTCCCGGTCGGCGAAATCGGCTTGATGCCGATACCCGAATCTTCGCGAACTTTTTTCGATCCGCCCTTCAGCATGTCGTTGTTCAGGAAATCGATCAGCTTCTTCACTTCCGGCGTGCCCGATTTCCACTCGATGCCGGCGTAAACGTCTTCGGTATTTTCGCGAAAGATCACCACGTTCATATTTTCGGGATGCCGCACCGGCGAAGGCACGCCCGCGTAATACCGCACCGGCCGCACGCACGCATAAAGATCGAGCACCTGCCGTAGCGTCACGTTCAGCGAGCGAATGCCGCCGCCCACGGGCGTCGTCAGCGGCCCTTTGATCGCAATCCGGAAATCGCGGATCGCATCGACCGTGTCCTGCGGCAACCACTCCTTGAACTGATTGAACGATTTCTCGCCGGCGTAAACCTCGAGCCAAGCAATCTTCTTCTTGCCGCCGTAAGCCTTCTCTACGGCCGCGTCAAACACGCGCCGTGACGCCTTCCAGATATCGCGTCCCGTCCCGTCACCCTCAATAAACGGAATGACTGGCCGGTCCGGCACCTTGAATGCGCCGCCCGAGTATTCAATTGTCTGCCCGTCGGCCGGCACGGCCACGCCGCTGTATGACTTCTTCATGGATCGCTTCTCCTGGTAGCGCGGCCAGACAAGGAGCATCACCTTGGCCGCGAAACTAGATAACTTAGCACAAATCCGCGCGTTCTCGCGGTGCGATTCGCGCCTGTTCCATTGCGCGTGAAAACCTCAGCCAAAGGGGGGAAGAGCAGAAACAGCGATGGATTTCGTGCGCCATCACTCTCCGAGATTGCACGAAACATGTCGACGAGCATCGCGGTCGAATTTCTCGGCGCTGCCGCTGTGGATGGCTCTTATCTTTGGAGCGATCATCGCGGCAACCGATCAAACCTCTGTGCCCGCAATTTCCCGCGAGCCGGCATTACCTCGCACCTCTCTGTGATCGTGGAGGGAGAAAGCCTTCTCAACGAGGGTACGGCAGCGTCCTGTTCCTGATTTTGCTCAGCAGATTCAGACCGGCTGCTTCAGAATAAGCGAGAGCATTAGCGAATTTTTCATCGAAAGCCTTGGCGGCGCCGCGGTTGGCGCGACTTTCGGCTACTTCGCCAGCAAAACTATCCAGCGCATCGCGATTGAGCAATCCGCTCGCCGCGCTCGCGATTTGGGCGGCGAAACCGACAAGCTGCTCCAAGCGCTCGACCCTGGCGAACACAGGAGAAATCCAAGTTCTCGTCCGCGCCTGCCGAACGCCTTACAAGTTTCAGAATTTTTTGGCTGGGTACTTCCTACGCCGCTCGCGAATCGGGCTTGCGAAATCGCGCGCGCTACTTGATCTGGCCTCTGATTTCGCCGCCAGAATGCGCCGTCGTGTGAACGTTGACGTACGCATTTCCATCCTTTATGTCGGTCACGAGGTCAGCGATCGTCTTTCCTTCAAGCGGGCCAGCGAGGTTTGCTGCGGTAATCGTTCCCTTCGCCAGTTCGCCGGAAAACTTTCCTTCTTTCGTGGCGGCCGGTGGCTTGGATGGGTATAGCCACACCGCCACTGGACCGCTCTTTCCAGCAGGGCCGATATGGATGTGCACCATCGTGACGTTCTCAATGTCAGTCACCGAAAGCGTATACGTGAGGCTGTCTCCGTTTTGGCTTAACTCAAACGTGGCAGTGCCATGCGCTGGTGTGTTGACGGCCGGGACAGACTCGCTGCCGGAAAGAGTGGCTGTGAACTTCGTGGTTTGAGCGTTGACGAGAGGGACTAGCAGAAGCGCCAAAGCGACGAGAAATAAGGATCTGTAGAGAGACTTCATAACTTTAACCTCCTCTCGGTAGCATGGCACTTATTCTCCGGAAATGCACGGCTCGCAAGAATGTTTTCAGTAAGATGAAGATACGCGTTCCGTTCCGATTCTTCATTGAGTCGGTGATCCTGCTGCCTTCGCCTTCGCCGCGTCCCGCCACTTTTGCGTCAGCGATTTATCCGCCAGCGCCTTGATAAAGAGTCCGCCCACCACAGATCGCGCTTGAAATCCCTGTTGTTTCCCGGTCTTCGTATCGTACCAATCTGTCAGCGGCACACGCGAAGGCGTTTCGTTCATCCACTTCACAATCGGCGCCACAAGCGCATCGAATTGCGATTGATTGCTGGCCAGCGTCGCCGTCCACAATTCCCAATCGAGCTTCGTATAATCCGCGCGATTATCGAGCGGCAATCCGTATTCGTTCAAATGCGCGACATAAAATTTCAACTCCGTCTCGCGCACCGAAGCGGGGAAGAGATGCAGCCCAAGCAGCTCGTCCCAAACGAGATTGTATTTCTCGCTCCACGTTCCCGGTTTATCAAACGCCAGCTTATAATGATCGCCATCCGCGTCCATCTGCTGCCAACTCGCCGCCATCTTTTTCGCCGTCGCCAGATAATCGTCCGCCACGCTCGCTTCGCCCAGCCCGCGCGCCATCAGCGAATACGCGCCCAGTCCCTCGATCGCCTTGATTGAAAGATTCGCGTTGTGCGCCAAGTGTCCCGCGAAATCGTCCGTGCAAAGCTGATTCTCCGGATCAAGCCCTTTGTCGCGCACGTACTCCGCCCATTTCGTAAATTCCGGCCAATACTCGCGCGCCACATGCCAATCGCCCTCGGCCTGACCGATTGCCGCGCCCAATATCAACAGATTGCCGCTCTCTTCCACCGGCATCTGATTTTCTTCCGTCTTTTCGCCGCCGCCGTATTTCTGCCCATCGGCCAGCGGATACCGCCCCAAATCGTGCGGCGCAAACAGGAACTTCCATCGCGGCAGGCTCGCGTAATTTAGCACCGGCCGCACCTGCGCCTCAAGCATCGCCGGATTCAGCAGCAGAAAAAATGGCGATGAAGGATACAGCACGTCAACCGTAGCGATATCGCCGTTGGAAAAATTCTCTTTCGCAAACAGCATCGGCCGGCCCGCCTCGTCCGCCACGAGCATGTGCGCGCCGAGCGCCTGCCGATACGCGAGCACGGCCAGCTCCGCATAACCATCGCCGCCCGCGCGTTTCAGGTCCGCCGTCAACTCGTCGTCATATTTCTTTCCGCGCGCATCGAGCGACGCATATTGCGCCTCCGCATCGCTCAGCATCTGCCCGACGCTCTCGCCGTTCCGCTGCCAATACGGACGCAGCTTCCGCTCCAGATACTCAATCGCATATCCCTGCGTGTACGCGACCAGCACATGCTGCGTTGCCGAACGTGCCGGATCGCAATTCAGCGTCAACTCCGCCGCCAGGTGCGCCGCGCCATCGTGCGGAGTCCGCGGCATATCCATGTCGTCATCCGCCGCAATCTTTCCGTCCTGCGCAAAATCGCGGATCGCTGTTGACGAAAACGCCGTCATCGCTTGCGCCCCCGCCTGCGCCCTTGGGGAAACTGGCACGGCCAAATGAAAATATCCCCAGTCGATCCGCAAATTATCGCCCGAACGATTCAGCGCCTGTTGATCGCGCGAGCCCACATTCATCACCGCAAGCCCCGCTTCCTGCGAACGTCCCCACGTCACTTCCTCGTCGTCCGTGTTTACCGCAATCAACGGATCAACGTCGAGCAGCACGTCCACTTTGTGCGCCGCTCCGTCCGTGCTCGCTGCAGTCCACGTCAGATAAGTCACAGGCCGCGAAAGCACATCCATATCCTGCAAAAGCGCCGGAGTGAAAAACGCGAGCGTCAGCCTCACTCCGCTCTCTTCAAACATATACGTCGTATGCGTCGGCGCAATCGCGAGCGAAACCTGTTTCATCGCCATCACGCCGCGCGGCGCGTTGCCCATGTAACGAAATACCTGCCCGTCAATTCGCGCCAATCCCGCCAACGCTTGGGGTGTACCCGTCCAATGCCGCGTCGGCCCATCCGTCAAATGGTCGTTCATCGACCAAATGCTGAAATAGGGGTTGTGCACCACCAGCGGCACCGCCGGTGCCCGCTCCTGCTGCTGAGCACGCACGGCGGAAACCGCACCCGAGACGGTGAGTAGGGGAAGAAGCGCTGCGACTCTAATCAAGCGCAGTCTCATCGGCAAAACCTCTCATGTAGGTTCAAACGGTGTTTAACGTACACTGTCCCAAAATTGGGCGCAACGTCCGAAAAAACAGGCAGGCACTTATCGAACGCTGGAATCTCTGAAGACTTCGTCGTTCGCGGCGGGCATCTTTTTGAACTCCACGCCATCTACATTTGGCGGAGTTCCCACGAAGCGGGCCAGCGTTTTTCTTGGCGTGAGGCGGCAACGATAAATGGGGACCTCGTCTCCTTCAAAATCAACCGGCAGCGCAAGATTACCCTTGCGGTCTAGTTTAAACGCAGCCTTTTGAGAATACGATCCGATCATATCTATTTCGACCGCATATCCGTCAGCGATCATCACCCATTCGAATTTGCCGCTGCGCTTGACACCGGCGCAGTTAAGACTCACATAATGTCCGACAAACCCGATCCCAACCCACGTGCCAGTGAGCTCGGCGGCGGAGGGGACTCGCCCTTTTACGAAGGAGCTCATCAATTCCCTTAGTGACGTTGGCTGGTCAGCACAAGGGGAGTGTTGTGGAATAGAGAATCGTGGCAGTTCGTCTGAAGACTGTGTTGCCAAACCTGGCAGAAACTGCGGGGCGAGAGCGAGAATATAATGCAAATAGGCCGTGGCAGAACCATGCGCAAAGCATACTCGCCAAGACCAGTGCAGTCCAATCAGCGAGCAATTAGAAACAAATCTACTACTGTAGTTGCGATTACTCGTTTAGAACCGCGACTTCAGTACAAAATCGTAAAGTTCCCATCGCGTTCGGGTACCACGCTCGCCAATCCCCAAACCGGCACACCATCCGCGTGTCCCTCCGCACCAATCGGTTTTCCCGCCTCGTCATAAAGCTGCCAAGCGAGCGAGCCGCCCTTTGACCACGCCGTGCCCTCGGTCCACGCGAGCAGCGCTTGCTCGCGCGAATTTGCGCCGATGGACGGATGCTTCCGGTCCTGCGCATCGCCCGGCGCAGAAAACGACGCCGAAAGCGCAAACGTCCGGGGATTAATCTCGTCGAAATAAACTTGCCCCATCGTCTCCCACGCCGCGAAAACGTGCCCATCCGCTTCACTCAGATAATTCGTGCTCATCGGGCACGCATCCAGCTTCCAGGCCGCCACAGTCGTCGCGCGAAACGTCTTCGCATGATCGGTCGAAACCAGCAGCGTCATATCGCGATGCACGTTCTCTCCCGCCGCGCGATACGAAATATAGAGCGTCCCGCGATCGTCCACGAATCCGCGCATCCCGCAGCATCCGCAAGCGCCCAGCGGAGCAGGCGACACCGCCGTTTCCCGCGCAAACGTTTTTCCGCTGTCCATCGAACGCGCCACGTAAACACGCCGGTTCGCCTCTCCCGGAGTCGTGCCCGTCGCGTGCCACATCGCGTATACATTGCCGCTTTGATCCGCCGCGACCGATAGCCCACCGTTGATTCCCGTCGCCCACTGCATCAGGCTCCGCTGCGGCTCAAACGCTGTGCGCGAAGCATTCAATCGCGAAAAGAGAATCGGGTCCGCTCCTTTCGGCCCGGTCGGCTTCGCCTGCTTCGATCCCATCCACACCACAAAAACTTCGCCGTCTCGCCCCAGCGCCATCTGCGGCCCGCGCACCGTCCCAACCGCCATCACGCTCCCCGGCTGGCTATTCACGCGAATCGGCGCCGAAAAATGCCTCCCGCCCGGCTTGCGCTCCACATATTCCGCATCGCCCGCCGAAGGATCGCCTTTGAAATAAACCATGTGCAGCACTCCGTCGCGATCCATCGCCGTCTGCGGCTGAATTCCGCCATCCGGTACGTGCACCGCAGTAATCTTCGGCAGAGCAGTCACAGATGCCGTGCTATTCGCGCCGCCCGCAATCGCGACGCCTCCTGCCGCCAGCACCAAAACGAACATTCCCAAAGATTTCATTCCATTCCTCAGCGCCATTCTACTCCGGCCGCACCTTTTCCCTGCGCCGCTTTTTTTCTCCACATTCACATCTCTGCGCCACAAAGCGGCCGCCTTTGCTCTGGTTTAATTGTTGCTTTTGTAGCAGCCGACCCGAATTTTGGTCGGGCGCTTTTCGCTTTCCGATTGGAGCCTTTGCGAACACCACCCTCAAGTGTCGTTCTGCGCGAAGACATGAATGCGGTTAGTAACTCTGAAGAGCACGGCACAGCAGTTTGCAGGCTGTCACGTGCAATTGCATGTTGTAATAACGTAGCGGTGACTCGCCGCCCCGCACGCCATCCATGTCGCCCGACGCTCCACCGCCGTCCATGCCGAATCGTCGGATGAACTGCTCAAAGCTAATCGATATCCGCCCGCCCTCATCGATTTCGGCGGCATCTCGGAATACGTGCAGCCGCGCTGTCCCAATTGTGGGTTCCTCTGACGTTTTTCATGACGAATTGACCAGGGCAGCGTACGCGACGCTCATAGCCAGCTTGTTCCTGATCCAGCTCCTGTGGTACCCGCTAAGGCGGTGCGGTTGGACGTGTACACATGCGGCCAAAGGTGGCCGCATGATTAGCAGCCGTTCGTCGTTATCCCGACGAAGCGCCATTTTTCGGCAGTGACGGCACAAAATGTCAGGGCCACTCTCTTATGCTTCTTTGTGCCTCTGTCTCGCTGGCTAAGAGTGCCTAAAGACCCGAGCCGCCGCGCCGATAAATTCCATGACCTAGTCTTGACGCAGGGGAACGCAATGCCGATCACACTCGACAATCCATCCCGAAAACTGACAGACAGCAGAATTACATCCGGTTGCCAAATTTCCAGTAAGCCCGGGACGCGCGAAGCAGCGCACCGCCTCACGAAACTGCTCGCTTCCGCACCCGTCGATCTTTCCGGCGTCAGCAACGAAATCCGCCGCCATCCCGATCTCGAATCGCTGATCCTCCAGCCTGCCGTCTCCCTCGTTCCGGCGCCTGATGAGCCGCTGAGCACAGTCGAAGAAGCCGTCGTCGTCCTCGGTACAAGCCGTCTCCGCACCCTAATTGATCTCTGGTCGTCGGCAACTCCGTCGATTTAGCAATTCTCCAAACCAATCACGCCCAGCCATAGCCCGGAACGGTCGCTTTTGCCTCCTCCTTCATCTCCTGTACCTCCTCGACCTCCTATACCTCCTAACTCCGTGCCTCCCTGCCTCCGTGGCTAAATCGAACCAGGCAATCACTGCCCGGCAAAATGTGATCGCTCAAAGGTTCATTTCAGTACACCCGCGCATTGCCTGGCAACAACTCCTGTATTTTCAATCGTCCAAACGCGCGAAAAATTTGGCGCGCCGCTTGCATCCCTTCGATTTGGGAAGAACCAAATGGACAGCGGATACTACGCAGCATTCACCGGACTAGCAGCGCGCATGCAGGCGCTCGACCTCGTCGCCAATAATCTCGCCAACGTAAACACGACCGGCTTTCGCGGCCAATTCGAATACTACGAGGGTGTCTCGGCCGGAATCGGCAATCAGCTTCTCAGCCCGCTCAACATCGCCACAAACGACTATGGTGTCCTCGGCGGTGCGGACGTGAATCTCGACCAAGGCAATTTCATCTCAACCGGGAATCCGCTCGACGTCGCCATCAAAGGCGGAGCGTTCTTCGTCCTCAAAACACCTCGCGGCGTCCGATATACGCGTAACGGATCGTTCCACGTGAATGCCGTCGGGCAGCTCGTCAATCAAGACGAGGATCTGGTTCTCGGTCCGAACAATTTGCCGATTCAACTGCCGCAAGGCGAAGTCAAAATCGCGAAGGACGGCGCAATCTCCGTCGCCGGAGCAGTCGCTGGCATTCTCCGCCTCACCGAATTCTCCCCGGATACAGAACTACTTCCCGAGGGTGCCACGAATTTCATTGCCACCGCCGGAGCCGGGAAGGACGCTACAAATTACACTCTTGCCGAAGGCATGCTCGAATCCTCCAACGTCAGCCCTGTGAAGGAGACTGTCGAACTCATCGCGCTACAGCGCCACTCCGAGATGCTCGAGCGCACGCTCTCGATCTTTCTCGACGATTTCAACCGCACAGCCGTAACGGACCTCGCCCGTGACTAACGAAAACACACGCCTCTTACCCGATCATAGGAGCCTTGCTCGCTCCGGCCTAATGCGCAGCCGTACGGGCGCTACTGCGGCCAGCGCTACTCGCTCAGGCCTAATACGCCATCGTAGGGGCGCTGCTTGCTGCGCCCCTGTTGCAACCGGCGCTGATTACCCAGCCAGAGAGTTCGGTCGTTGTGGCTCTTTTCCGACAAAAGAAAAACCCGTCATCCTGAGCGAAGCGAAGGATCCCTCCTTGTTTGTTCCCCCGATCCTTGGCTCGTTTATTGCCTTTGTTCCAGCTCTTGCCCTTGTAGCGGCCACCGTTGCGCGCGTATTTTGGGCGCGTTTCTCGGTGGGCGTCTTTGCCGTTGACTTTTGTAGCGGCCGACTCGCCTTTCAGTCGGGCGCTTTTGCCGTTGCACTTATTTCTGCAACTCCCCTCATATTCCTTAAAGGAAATGTCGTCATCCCGAGCGAAGCGAAGGACCCCTCTTTGTTTTCGACTTTCCTCGTCTCACTAATCCCGCATTTTCGGAGGCCTAAATAATGTTTCGCTCTCTTTACACCGCCGCGAGCGGCATGGAAACTCAAGAACTGAGTCTCGACAATATCGCCAACAATCTTTCCAACGCGAACACAGCCGGCTTCCGCAGCCGCCGCCTACAGTTCGAGGACTTGCTCTACCAGAGCGTGATAACCCCCGGCGCACCCAATACCCAGCAGACGATCATCCCCGCTGGCCTGCAAGTCGGGCTAGGCGCTCGCTCCGCCGCCACGGAGGTCATCCAGCGGCAGGGCAATCTCAATTCCACCGGCAACCCGCTCGACCTCGCGATCCAAGGCCCCGGCTTTTTCCAGGTGCTTTTGCCGAGCGGCGAAATCGCGTACACGCGCGCTGGAAATTTCGCCGTCGATAACGTCGGCAACCTGGTCACGCAAGACGGCAACCAAGTGCAGCCCGGCGTCACGATTCCTCCGGATGCGCTCACGATCACGATCGGCAACGATGGCACGGTCAGCGTTACCGAACCGGGCCAGCAGCAACCCGCACAGGTCGGCACGCTTCAACTCGCCACGTTTCAAAATCCCGGCGGGCTCAATAGCATCGGTCAAAATCTTTTCACGGCCACGACCGCTTCGGGCGATCCGATCGTCGGCACGCCCGGAGGAGCCGAAGGCCTCGGCACGATCCAACAAGGTTACGTCGAGCAATCCAACGTCGATGTTGTAGCCGAATTCGTCAACATGATCCTCGCGCAGCGCTCCTACGAAGCGAATTCCCGCGTCGTGCGCGCCGCCGACGAAATGTTCCAGGCCCTCAACGGCCTCACAACGTAACCCGTAGCCGTCGCTTTTGGTTTTGCCGTGCTTTTGTAGCGGCCGCCTTTGCCGTGGCTGTTGCTCGTAGGGGCGCATGCTTGCTGCGCCCCGTTTGCGGGGCCGTTCAATCACGTTAAGCGACGGTCTTTGTCGCTTCCGCAGGTTGTGCTTTGCGTTTGCCGTCGCTTTTGTAGCGGCCGCCTTCAGGCGGGCGTCTTTTCTTTTGAATTTCTGGCGTTGCTGCTGCCGTTGGTTTTCGCATGGCCGGCTTTTGGGTTCTCTTTTTGTGAATATGCAAATAAAAATAAAACTCGCCGCTATCGCGCCACTGCTCATCGCAACGTCTCTCGCCGCGGGAACTCCCATCCATCGCCGCCCGCTCACCCGCGCCGAAATCGCAGCCGCAATCCAAAAATCGCTCGTGACGAACGGCTTCTCAACGGAACCGCCCCTCTCACCGGCAGACATAACGATCATCTCGCCCGTCGCCGTCACTGGAACACACCCAAATCTTGAGGTCACTCAAATTGAAGCGCGCCCCGTCTCAAACACAACCCACGTCGCGCTCTGGACAATATCCGAGCCGCGCATTCCGCCATTTTGGGTCACCGTCGATCGCAAGCTGGAATCAGTTGCGGTAACAAATAAACGCGCCGACGATGCGGGACCGACCGAGGCACCCGTAGCGCCGCCGTCTCGGCGGCGAAAAAGCGCGGTGAAAGAAGACAACGAACGAATTGACCTGAAAATCGCCAATGGAGCGTCGGCGCTACGCAAACCTCAAGCACCCGTGCTCGTCCACGCCGGCAATCCAATCCAAGTGATCGTGCAAGGGGCAGGGATGCGCATCATGACGAAAGGCAAAGCCCTCCAAACAGGACGCGCCGATCAGCAAATCCGCGTGCAAATCGAGCCGTCGGGAAAAATTCTTGCCGCGCGAATCGTCACGGCGCAAACCGCTGAAATCGACTACTGAGGGAGCTATATGCAGAGGATCACCAGAAGTCGCAGCCGATACCAACATTTTGAGACTAAGGATAGATTTCGTCATCCCGAGCGAAGCGACGCAGCCTTTGCGTCCCGGACGATTCTCCGGGAAGGCCCCCTCATCCTTGCTTGTTCCGATGCAAGCTGCGCCGTCTACTCCGCGCGCTCTAAAGCCATCGTATTGCTGCCGCTTTTGTTCCTGTGCCTTGCCATCGTCGCTTCCGCAAAAACTAAAACTCAATCCGTCGATTCTCTCGACGCCTACCTAGCCACGGCGCGCAAATCAACACCCGACAATGAATTTCGCAGCACGGGCAGCCTCTGGGATCCCAACGGCCGCATGAGCGACCTTGCCACGGACACGAAGGCGCGCTTCGTCGGCGATCTCGTCACCATCAACATCATTGAATCCACAAGTTCCGCGCAGCAGGAAAGCGCCCAGACGTCGCGCGCATTCTCAGCTTCATCGAGCCTCGCAGCATTGCTCGGCACCACGAACGCACGCGCGCAAAATCTCTTTTCGCCCAACTCGACGCAATCGCTTAACGGTAAAGGCCAGACGGCTCTTGCCACTTCGCTCACAACCACCCTGGCCGCCAGCGTCACCGAAGTTTTGCCCGATGGCAATCTTGTGATCGAGGCTCGCCGGGACGTCCTGGTCACCAATCAGAAGGAGACGATGATCCTGCGCGGCATCATCCGCAGGGAAGACCTGACGCCGGCCAATTTCGTCGCCTCTACGGCGATCAGTCACCTCGAAGTCAGCTTGAAGGGGAATGGTGTGATCAGCGAGACGACCCGAGAACCGAACGTGGTCGTCCGCATCCTGCTCCGCGTCCTGAATTTTTGAAGTTAGCGAAATTAAGGAGATTTTATGGCGCCAAACACGCCAAAATTTGCCCCACAACCCCATTTTAAGGCGCACTTCGCGCCAAAATTGGCACAATTCGCGGGTGGTTTTGGCCTGATCCTGCTCGTTATTTTAGCCGGTCAGAGCTCTGCGTCCGCATCTGCCGAAGCGTCCTCTGCCGCTCAGAGTCCAAGCTTCGCGCCCCGCCAAGTCCGCCTCCGCGACATCTCGTCTTTCGAAGGAGTCCGCGATAACCTCTTGATTGGCTATGGTTTAGTGGCAGGACTCAAGCGCACCGGCGATAGCCAACAGACCTTCTTTTCGACGCAGACTCTTGCCAACATCATGGCTCGCATGGGTTTGCAGATCCCCGTTTCCTCCGTGCAGATCCGCAACGTCGCCGCCGTCATGGTCACCGCCACCCTCCCACCCTTCGCCCGCCCCGGCACTCACGTCGACGTCACCGTTTCCTCCGTCGGCGACGCCAAGAGCATTGAAGGCGGCATTCTGCTTCTTACGCCGTTGCACGCCAGCGACGGCCAAGTGTTCGCCGAAGCACAAGGTTCGCTCACAATTGCCGGCTACACTGCTGGAACGAAAACAAACAGCGTCGTCGTGAACCAGCCGACCGTGGGTCTCATTTCCAACGGCGCTATCGTCGAACGCGATGTCTCTGTCGATCTCTCGCACATGAGCATGATTTCTCTTCTCCTCAATGACCCCGACTTCTCGGTGTCGAACGACGCTGCCGTCGCCATCAATAAGGCCTTGGGCAACGGTGTTGCACACGCGGTCGACGGCAGCCGCGTAAATATCAATCCATTCGGCATCGCGCCAGACGGCATACCCGCGTTGCTCGCCAAAATCGAAGATATTGCAGTGAATATTCCCCCTGTTGCCAAGGTTGTGATTAACGAACGCACCGGCACAGTCGTGCTTGGCCGCGACGTAAGCCTCGGCGCCTGTTCGATTCTACAAGGCAGTTTGGCCGTGGACATCACCACCACGTATCAGGTCTCACAGCCCGCTCCGTTCGCGCCAAACGGGCAGACCACTACCGTCCCGCAGACAAATGTTCAGGCACAGTCCGCACCAGCGCAGGAAGTCACGTTGAGGGAAGGTGCCACGGTTGAAGACCTTGTTCGGGGACTGCAAGCCATCGGCGCCACTTCGCACGATATCGTCGCGATTCTGCAGGCAATCAAAGCTGCAGGCGCACTCCAGGCCGATCTTGAGGTGATCTAGAAATGAACATTGGTAATTTGCCAGCGTCTCAGCCAATCAACGCTCAAAATCCGCTCGCGATATCGGCGAGCGATCCGCCTCACGTGCAAAAGCTTAAACGAGCCGCGACAGATTTCGAGGCCATGCTTCTCGCCAAGTGGTGGTCATCGATGAAAGACAGCGGCTTGGGCGAGCAGGACGATAGCGCGGATCCGGGACACGATACTCTTGACGCTATGGGCATCCAAGCCATGTCGAGTGCGGTCGCTTCCCGCGGCGGGCTAGGAATCGGCGCGATGTTGGTGAACAGCTTGCTCTCTAATGCTGAAGAGGGCGGCGCGGAAACTCCTGCGGTGCCTCTCTTAAGGCACAGTAATAGCGCGACTTAATCTTCGGTCAAGTCAGGCTAGCATCTGGTCGATTCACTAAAGGTGCGGGCGCCGCGTCGTGCCATTGCATTAAAGTCTTCTCATTGGTAGCCGATACAGAATAGTGGAGCGGTACTGCTCCGGGAGCGATATTCGTGAAGATCAATTCGGAATTCGAACCACAGGCTGGCCACGGACCATCAGCAGCAGGCGCAACAGGGGCCGCGAACCAAGTTCACAGTCCGCGCAGTTCGCATGGCGGACATTCGTCCGGAACAGACAAAGCCGACCTGTCGTCCGAAGCACAGCAATTCGCAAAATTAAGCGCTCACGCGAGTAAAGTGCCTGATGTCCGCGCTGACCGCGTCGCAACGCTGAAGAATGCGATTCAAAACGGCACACATTCGGTGAGCAATCATCAAATCGCGCAAGCGATGGCTCGCGATTTCCATGCGAAAGCGTAGTTCGCGCCAAAGTCGCGTGTTTGAATCGGTCAGGGATATCCCTGGATCGAGGCCTTCTCCCACACCAGAGTTTTTTATGGCTGTGAGTAAAAGGCGCGAGAAGGAGTGAGCCTTAGTTTGTGGAAAACGTCGTTCCGGAATCGGCACCGGAGTCTCAAATGTTCGACCAACCCTCCAAAATTACCGCGATAAATTCCTTCCGCGAGCCGGAAACCGGGACATCTGCGAACGGACAAAAACGCAAACCGCACACAAAGCACGCCGCCCAAGCGGTTCCGGTAGTCGAACCAACCGGCTGCGACGGTGGCGACGAACACGAATTGGACACGCTGGCATGAGTTCCTCAATTGAAAGCGGCGCGCTGCTTGGGGCTCTGGAAAAACAACTCCGTCTTTTCCGCGGGCTTTCGGCGGATCTGGTTGCCAGTCGCACTGCGTACGGCACGATGAATCTCGACGCAATATATCAGCACATCGCTTCGCAAACTGCGATATGCGAAGAATGGCGCGAAATCGAGAACGATCGGAAGACTGCTTGGCACGCCGCCTGCACCGCAAGCGGTCTTGATCCCGAGAAAAGCGATCTTCGCGAACTTACCGCTCGGATCGATCCAAATTTCGCCGAACCGATTCGCGATGTTGTAACGAAACTCGCAATCGCGGAAGGAGAGCTGCGGAATCTGAACCGCACGCACTCTGTTCTCATCGAAGGCTCGCGCCGGACTCTTGCGATTCTCGGAAATGTCCTGGCGTCCTTTGCACCTACGTACGGTCGCCCCTCCGGTACTTCCGAATCCGCGGCCGCCGTTCGGAGAGGAGCGGTGCGATGAGCCTCGGATCGAGTCTAGCCATTGCCGTGCAGGCGATGCTTACAGATCAGGGCGCGCTTGCCGTCACGAGTAACAACATCTCAAACGTAAACACCCCTGGCTACACACGGCAAGTTGCAAAACTCGAGGAAGCGCCGCCCGCGCAGTACGGGAATCTAAATTTCGGTGGTGGCGTTGATCTCGCGAACATTCAAAGCATTCGCAACAACATTCTTCAGCTTCGATTCAATCAGGAAACGCAAACACAGGGCAGCCTGAACACCTTCACGAACGGTATGAACCAGATTCAGAGTGTATTCAACGAAGCCTCCGGCACGGGTCTGCAAAGTCTGCTCAGCACTTTTTTTAACAGTTTCCAATCGCTCTCCGCCGATCCCACAAATGCCGGCGACCGTCAGGCCGTCATTGGCGCGGCGCAAAGCCTAGCGGCAGGCTTCCGGCAGAGTGCGACCACTCTAGTTCAGCAACAGCAGAATTCCGATCAGGGTGTCGTCGAGACCGTTCAGCAAATCAATCAAATCACAGCCCAAATCGCCACGCTCAATGGAGAAATTGCCACAACGGCGGGTGCCGGCCTTAATACGAATTCGTTCGAAGATCAGCGCGCCCAGTTGATCACGCAGCTTTCGGGTTTGGTTGATGTGCGGACAATTGTGGCAAACGGCAACACCGTCACTCTTACGACGAATAACGGCGGTGAGTTGGTGGTTGGCAATGAGAGTTTCGATTTTCAAACCGGGGTAAACGCTGGCACGAGTTTCCACGACGTTTATGCGCAGGGAACGGACATCACCTCCTCGATTCAGGGAGGAACTCTCGCGGGCGACATTCAACTCCGCGATCAGGAGATTCCGTCGCTGCAAAACAACCTGGACACGCTTGCGTACAGCGTCGAGAACGCCGTGAACACGCAAAACGCGGCTGGCTTTGACCCAAACGGCAATGCAGGAGGAGACGTTTTTCAGCCGCCCACCGGGGTTTCCGGCGCGGCCCTCAATATGGCCATAACGATTACAGATCCAAACCTGATCGCTGCCAGCGGTGACGGAACACCTGGCGATAATGCAAACGCAACGGCACTCGCGGATTTGCAAAAACAGAATATCGTAAACGGTCAAGCTCCGGTCGCCTATTACGCAGGTATGGTCTCGCAGATCGGGAATGACGCCGCGACGGCATCGAGTCAACTCACCGGCGGGACTCTTCTGATCCAACAGCTCAATGATCAAATCAATTCAGTTTCAGGCGTGTCATTAAATGAGGAGGGCGCAAGTTTTATCCAGTATCAAAACGCGTACGAAGCCGCGTCGCGTGTCGCTACTGTTGTCGCGAGCCTGTATCAGACTGCAATCAATATGGTCCCGGCAAGTTAGTCGCATTGTGTTTTGCTGTTCTGGCGCCGCGTACTCATGGCTATCATCGTCAGTTTCGTAGCGGTCGCCTTTCAGCCGCTCGCGGTCCAAGCTGCACCGGATGTTCGTGGCCCCTTCTTCACGAACTCCGCGGTCGCGATTTGTTGTTTTGAATCACCGCTGAATTAAGAGAGAAAATTCCATGAGCATCCGCGTCAACCCAAACATCATCCCGGACATGGTCGCCGGTCTCGCGCAAACTCAGCAACAATTGAACGAAGCCAATCAACAGATCGCGTCCGGCCGCACCATTAACCAACCTTCTGACGATCCCGCCGGCATGGCTGCACTAATCCTGAATCACGCCGTGCAGAGCCAAACCGACACTTTCACCACCAGTGTCAGCAATCTGCAGGATCGGCTTCAAACGGCAGACTCGGCACTGAGTTCTGCGGTCACAGCCGTTAATCAAGCGATTTCTCTAGGCGTTGAAGCTGGAAACTCAACCCTTTCAAATGTCGATCGGCAGGCCATCGTAAGCCAACTTTCCGGTATTCAGCAGCAATTGGTCTCTCTCGCGAATACTGCTTACGGGGGTACGTATTTGTTCGGAGGCTCTCTCGTGGAAACTACGCCCTTCGCACTTGATTCGACGTCGCCGAATGGCGTCGCGTACAACGGAAATAGCTCGTTCGTAGCTGTGGAAACCGACAACGGGGCGACCGTCGCGACCAATGTTCCGGGCGATCAGCTATTCCTGAATCCTTCAGGAAGCCTCATGGGTGCCATTCAAGGGCTGATCACTGCCATCCAGGACAACTCCGGTATCGGCTCCGCGAGCGTAATGCTTGGAACCGCCGCCAGCGTATTTAACGGTGAACGCGTGGCGTATGGCTCGTCGCTAACTCAATTGCAATCGACGAGGAACTTCCTTGCCAGCGAACGAACTCAGCTCGCAACCCAAGAGAACAATATCGACGCCGCCGACCTTGCGAAGGCCTCGTCGACCTTCAGCCAAGCCAGCATAGCTTATCAATCCCTAATCGAAGCTGAAGCTAATATTCTGAAATTGCCGAACTTACTGACGTTCTTGCAGTAGTGGCGCACATCGCCAATGTCAAGAAGCGCGGTTATTTACGCCCAACCACTTAAGGCTCGCGGCAGATGTCTTTGGGATAGCGCTGACCGCATCGTTGGCTGTCTGGCAGATAGCGCTAGGCGCAACATCAAATCGTGCTGAGTTATGTCTCAGCGCGTCAGCGTCGGACCGCGATGAGGATCTTCTAGCCTACTTGGCACAAGCCGGCGCCTGAAGTGCAACGCACCGAAGTGCCTAGGCCCAACTCGAAAGGAAAGAGTCTAATACATTATCGAGCGACTCTCGCCACGCCGGCAACTCCGCGTGTTTCGCGTCTTCTTGAATTCGTACCTTGCGTGTTTTGAGGAAGACCATATGCCTGGAACTCGTTTCCAGACTTCGCAAATGGTCTTAAAACTCTCGGATATCGAGCAACGCCTCGTAGAGTCGACGCCACTTTGGCCTCAGCTCTTCATCAATTATGAGCGGTCCTTTCGGGTCGAAGCGACACCGCCGTCCGAAGTGCCGCGCCGTTCGAACCGTTAGAGTTGGCTGCGTATGAACACCCAATATGGTCCAAAAGCCTCGTTCTGTCGCTGGCAGGTCACCCGAGGAATCGCCGACATGTATCGCCCGCGAACGCTGCTGCTCAAATCCGCAAAATGCCTTTCGGCATTCTGTGTGTTGTCTCTTGGGTACCACCTACCCTCAAAAGTCTGGAGCGTCTCGGAGATAAAGCCCAGAAATTATTGCGCTCCTCGCTGGTCACTAGCCAACGACATCCCAGGGCCGCGTGTTCTCGCTTCTAACTGGACTGACAACCTATTTTGTCCCGAACTCACCTCAGATAGTATGAAAACGAACGGTGAAAACAGGCGTGCGTCCGAGGGTACGATCGGACGGGGCGGTAGATGCAAAGGGGTGGTCGTTGAAGCAAGACCGGTGGCGAACGAGCCGCGAGCCGCTACGATGGTGGCTGCGAGGTTTCGAC
>JBOGMU010000041.1:0-16216 GCA_050746865.1 Candidatus Acidiferrales bacterium | reverse complement strand
CCAGCAACAACATGGGGAAAACTCCGACCAGAATGGCTCCCCAGGTCCCGCCGGGAACGCGGAAGGGGCGCGGCAGATGCGGTTCCTTGATGCGCAGGGCAATCAGCGCCACAAATTCGAGCCCCAGGGCCATGCCGTACAACATAATGTCGATGGTAATCAGCCGCTCAAAGCCCAGATTCAAGCACAAGGCCCAGCATCCCGCGAGGACCAGAATCGCAACCCAGGGCGCGCGTGTCTTCTTGCGCAGCTTGCCGAAGACGGACGGCAGCATTCCATCCTGGGCCATCGCCAGCGGCAGCCGCGAGTAGCTCATCACCAGCGCGTTGAACATCCCAAACGCGCTCATCATGCCGCCCAGGACCAGCGCCACGCGAAGCCCGCGCGCCAGGAATGGCCCGCCCACCAACCCGCCCATAAGTCCCGCAAGATCGACCCACGAGCCGGTCTCAAATGACGAAGCCGGAACTCCCATCACCCACATGGCCACGAAGGGCAGGACGTAAGTGACGGCTACAACCAGCACCGCCAGCAGCATGGCCCGCGGATACGTCTTCTGCGGATTTTTCACTTCGGCGGCAATCGTCGAGGCGTTGTCCCAGCCCATGTAATTCCACATGCAGATCAGCAATCCGCCCACCAGCCCCACCGTGGAAGTGGTCGGTGAAGTCGCCACGGCCGTTAGCGCGCCCATTTTCAAGGGGGCAATCAGCACGATCAGGGCGAAGGGCGCGGAAAGCAGGAAAAACAGCCACAGAGAAGTGGTGGCCACCACGCGAATTCCCGCGATGTTCATCAGCGCGCAGACCGTCACCACGCCCAGCCCCACCATCACGCCGTGGTGTCCCGCCCCGAACCAGGGAATCAGCCGCGAAAGATAGGCGACGAACAGCGTGGGATAAATGGCCATATCAAAAATGCTGGCCACCAGCGAAAGCCAGGCCTCCTGAAATCCCCAGAAATTTCCCATTCCGCGGCGCACCCATGCGTAATAGCCGCCTTCTTCCGGCAGGGCGCTGGAAAGCTCGCCGATCATGTACGTGGTGGGCAGGCTCCAGATCAGTGGCGTCAGCACCAGAAGGAAAATGCCCAGCCCATAGCCCGCGCCATGAATAATGTCTTCGGTGCCGTAGGTTCCGCCGGACACCATGAAGAACGTGGCGGCCACCAGCGGCCACAGAGTCAGCTTTGCGACTTTCTTTTTTGTGGAGGAAACTGCCCGGGAAGGGAATTGGGCTGGGAGGGATATGGTGCTCAATTGTTTGTCGCGTCCTCCGTCAGCGGCCCTCGCTCTCTTTCAGGCGCGTGAGGAGCGAGCCCGCAAAGTGCAGAATACGGATATCCACGCTCGATGCAAGCGAAATGTGCACGCCGCGAAAAATATTTTCGCGCAACGACTGTCGCTATTCGCCTCAAATCAGCCGCAGCGAGACTCGTGTCTATTCGAAATCGTGCTGTCTTGTTTTGCCGAAACTTATTCTTTCGTGAGCGTTTCGTACTGCGAGGGCGTCAGCGGCACTACGGAGAGTCGTCCCTGGCGGACAAGCGGGGAGTCTGCAAACAATTTGTCGGTCTTGATTTGCTCGAGCGAAACGGACCTGGAAAGCTTCTTGCCCGCTTTGATCTGAACCTGCGGCTTGCGCGGGTCGGCCGCATTCACTTTTACCACCGATGCCGTGCCGGCCGTGCTTCTTCGATCTCCCGTTTCATAAATGATCAGCCGCGCGCCCGGCTCCATTTCGCGCAGATGCTTCACCGCCGCCGGATTCGAGACGCCGTCCCATACGGTAACTTTGTCGCGAAGCAACATCTCGAATGAGTACTCGGAGGGTTCCGTCTTGAGCAGATAATCCTGAGCCAAAATGCACCTGCCTTTGCGCCGGCCGAAAAACTGAGGCAATGAAAAAATGGTGGAGGCGGGGGGAGTTGAACCCCCGTCCGAGAAGCCTTGCCACCCGAAGACTACATGCTTATCCCGTTCCGAAGGTTTCGCCGCCAGCGCTCAGAGCGGGCAAGACGCGAAGACGGCTAGTCCGATGATCTCGCCGCCGCATTACGGACCGAAACGCGATGGCCAGCCTACTGTGTGACGCCTCATCTCAAACGCGTAGGTGACGCCTGAGGAGACGCGCTGCCTAATTTTATTTAGGCTGCGAGAGCCAACTGTGAGTTGCCAGTTGTGTTGTTCCACCCGATTGCGGGCAGGTGGCGCCCGGCATGCCTTCGAGCCGCGACAGCTTCCGTCGAAACCGTGTCGCCCCCGTTGGTACCTCTATTATATCGCTTCGTTGACGGCGCGTATATCTCCCCGCTGCTGGTTCAGCAAAACGGCACGCCGAACTGTTTTGATTGTAGGGCTATGGCTTCGCCGCCGAGCTACTGAGAGGTTCAGCCACGCTAGCCGCCAATCCCTCTGGGGACCATGTATTGATAATCGTTTGCGCGAGCCTCCCAATTAACATTTCGGCCCGATTCTCAGGCGTCCACGATTTATCTGGATTGTCGTACGTGAAAATCGAAAGGATCACCGGCCCTTTCGCAGTGTACACCAGCGCCACGTCGTTCCGCACCGCATCCAGCATGCCGATCTTGTCGGCAATTGGCGAAAGAGGGTCCCTGCTGTCCGGCGCGACCAGATAACGCGGGATCATCGCCCGATACTGCTGCTTGCGCATGATCGTAATCATCTCCGTGCACAACTCGTGGTCGCGTAAATCGCAACGATAGATGCTCTCGATCAGCTTCGCCATCTCTTCAGCCGTCGTTTTTCCTAGTCCGAATTGCTTTTGGTCGGACGGCATCGCTTCAGTGGCCGGCACGAAGACTTTCTTGTAAAAATACGTGTTCTTCAGGCCCATCCGAGCTACCATTTCGTTCGTCGGCCGCAATCCAACCACATCGATCAACATATTCGTCGCCGTGTTGTCGCTAAGCGTGATCATCAACGTAATTGTGTCTTTCAGCGTGAGCGTCAACCCCGGATCGAGTTGCGCCAGAATGCCCGAGCCGGCTACCTGATTTGCCTCTGTCAGCGTCACCGGCTGCGATAGTTTCAATTTCCCGTCACGTATCTGTTCGAACGCTTGCAGCATCAACGCCAGCTTGATCACCGAAGCCGTCTGTACCGGCTTTTCGGCATCCAGAGTCACCGTCTCGCCGGCCGCCAAGTTCTTCGCATACAGCGCAACGTGCCCGTTATACGCGGCCGTCATTGCTTCGATTTTTTTCTGGAGGTCGGACGCATTTGCTATCGGCGCTGCCAATAAAAGAAAACACAGCGCATCGAGCATGCAGGTTTTTATCGGTATCATTCGCCTTTCGCCTCCTTCGAATTGCCACCCTACATCTGTCGAGGTTCGCCGCGATCCCTATATAACACATCGCCGAGCGTCGTTCGCGGCAACGCAGAACGCAGCCTGCCACAATCCAGCCGCACCCGTTTCTGCAGTCGCACCTGCTACAATTATGGTTTCGCCTACCGTGACGATTCAATGACGACTGCTCCTCTGCCCGCGCCAAGCGATCATGAACCGCCGCGCGCCACACCCGTCGGCCCGTGGTGGCACACCGCACTTTTGATTCTTATCATCGTTGGTATCTCGGCGTATCAGGGCCGGCCGCGCTTCATGGCGCAGGCATCGCACTTCTCCACACGGATTCCCATCTATCTCGCCACCATGATTTACGAGTTGCTACTCTTCTGCTACGTATGGCTGCTCGGCCTGATGCCGCGCAAGGTCCGCATCAGCGAAATAATCGGTGGCAAATGGAGACGCTTCGAAGACTTTCTCATTGACGTGGCCACGGCATTTCTCTTCTGGTGCGTTGTCCTCATCGCGCTAGCTCTGCTTCAATTGATATTGCACTTCAGCGGCGTCGAATCGGCCAAGCCGCTTTTGCCGCAGAACTGGACGGAAGTAGGCGTGTTTGTCGCCCTCGCAGTAACAGCAGGCTTTTGCGAAGAATTCGTCTTTCGCGGCTATTTGCAACGGCAGTTTCTTGCGTGGACCGGCACCGCCTGGATCGCCATTGCGCTGCAAGCGATCGTCTTCGGCTCGGCGCATCTATATCAGGGCTGGCGCTCCGTCATCGCGATTACGGTTTACGGCGCGCTCTTCGGCATTCTCGCTTGGTACCGAAAGAGTCTGCGCCCCGGCATGATGCAGCACGCGGCGCAGGATTCCCTCGCCGGAATCGCCGGCTACCTCGCCACAAAATACAAGCTGATCTAACGAGTAACTGAGTGAATCGTAACCAGATGGAACGCCAATCTAGGCGTGGAGCTATGCCTGGGCTACTAGATGGGCCAGAATTAGTGAGCTCTCACTGGGGCGCCTATGGTGTCGAAAAAATGGCTAATGGTCTTGATCGTAGCTGGAATTGTATCAGCGTCGGCGCTTTATCCGAGAATTTACGTCGTTCGGGGTTCAGCTGGGGGCGTTCTTTTTTGGAACGAGGCTGAAGCCCTTCTGTTCATGGGTGGTGGAAACGCGGGTGCTCGGATGCCTTACCTACGGTATGCGTTAGAACCGCTGTTCGTAAGCCTCGGTCACGTCAGGCCGCCGAGTGATGAGCGTTGCTTGAATGTCACCGTAATTCGCGTTACTCACGAAGATACCGAAAGCTATGACACGGATGTTGACTGCGTCTCTACTTATCGGCTTTTTGAAGGCCAGATTTACGCAATCTCAGCACCAAAAGCATGGAAATGGTCAGGAAGCCGCTTCCAACCAGCAACGCGAGAGGAAACTCGGTCGCTCGAATCCCAGAAAAACATAAGTGATGCCGATTTGCACCATCCGTGGGAGTTCGACGACATCGGAGGATGGTCGATGCGGGATTTACGTCAGACCCCGGCTCAGCACAAGGTCGTATTGAAGGGTCAGTCGGTGACGATCACGTTCCATGGCCCGACATGGCCTCCCAAACCGTTGTCTGTCGATCTGACGCGCCCAGGCGAAACCACACAGACACTTTGGCATTTTGACGAGGAACCTCGTAGGGTGAGTAAGGCCGAATACGCTCGTTTATTTTTCTCGCAGCAGTGATCCGGAAGCGAGCGGGTTTATTTGGCGCGTAATACCCCGCTACTTCCATTCGCGAACGACACTCGCGATTTTCCCTACGCGCTCCAGCACGCGGCGCAATTCCGACAGCGGCAATGCGTTCGCCCCATCCGAGAGCGCCTTTGCAGGATTGTCATGAACTTCGAGAAAAATTCCATCCACGCCCGCCGCAACGCCCGCGCGAGCGAGGGGCTCGATGAACTCCGGCTGCCCGCCGCTCGATTTCCCTTCCCCGCCGGGCAGTTGCACCGAATGTGTCACGTCGAAAACAACAGGATAGCCGAGCTTGTGCATGATCGGAAATGAACGCATATCGACAACGAGATTTTTGTAACCAAAAGAAGTGCCGCGTTCGGTGAGAATAATTTTCTCGTTGCCGGTGCTCGCCACTTTTTCAGCCGCATTCGCGATATCCCACGGCGAAAGAAATTGCCCTTTCTTGATATTCGCCACGCGCCCCGATTTTCCCACCGCCACTAGCAAGTCCGTCTGCCGGCAAAGAAACGCAGGAATTTGCAGCACGGCGCAAACCTCAGCAGCCGGCCCGACATGTGAAACCTCATGCACATCGGTGAGAACTGGCAATCCAGTGCGTTTCTTGATTGCCGCAAGGATGCGCAATCCCTCCTGCAATCCTGGCCCGCGATAGGATGACACGGATGACCGATTCGCCTTGTCATACGACGCCTTGAAAATCAACGGAACGCCGAGCCCGCCCGCAATCTCCGCGATCCGCTCAGCCATCATCGTGGCATGCGATTCACTTTCGATCACGCAGGGGCCCGCGATCAAAAATAAAGGCGCCCCACGCCCGAATTGCACGGCTCCGGCGGAGAACGATCGTGCGGTCATGGGCGATATTGTCTCACGCGGGCGCATTTTTCCTGGCTGACAAAACAAATGGTGCGAAGGCGCTTGCTCAGCCACGGGGCGGCGCAGAACTGTCCAAGCTGCGTCTTTGCCTTCTCATCCTATGGGTTAATTGGCGGACGGGCGGGCGAGCTGGTCTATGACGAACGTTTCGATGGTCCCTTTCGCCGATTGTAGTTTGAGGCCGAGTTGTTCCTTCAGGACGGTGCTGAACGATGGGACTACGGAATCTTGAGTCTCTTGGGGAGCCCATTCGATCTGGAAGTCGAAGCTGCCTTTGACGCCAGTGTGATCCTCGACCGGACGGCCAGCCTGGCGACGAAACGCGCCGGCAATATCCGACATGGACATCTTGGAAACTTTCATCGCGCTTGTTGAGCCGTTGGAGTTGGTGCTCATGCTGGGCTGCGATTCCGGAGTGCTTAGCTTAAGGGAGGGACCGAGTTTTCCTGGGCTCTCGAGTTCCAGCCAGTACACGGCTCCTTCCTTTTGCTCGCGATGAAACTTTAACTGAAAGCGGTCTTCGAGAAGCGACAGGATAAGTTGTTGAAGTTGCTGTGGTGCCTTGATTTCGGCGTGATTGGCCGTGATGGCGTCGATATCGAAAGTCTCACCATCGACCCAGCTGGGCGCGCCGGACATGAGATTGTCATCAGTGCCAAAGGCAATGCGGAGAAGCGTGCGGACGGTGGTGGCGGTCGCGACGAAGCGTCCACCGGAAAGGACGCGGCGGTTGGAAGGCTCGTCACCCGCGAAACGGTGCGGTCGGATGGAAGCAATCTCAAATCGCACGGGCGGCTGTGTCGACGACGGCTCGGTTGCCAATTGCGTTTGGTATGCGGCCGATGATGGTGCGGCTGGAAGATACAGTGAGGTAACGGTAAGAATAAGAACTTGGAGAGCGCGACCAGACGTTCTTGGCGATTTTGCCATCACACTATTACTACGGAACGTCGCGTGTAAAAGTTCCGTGATCGACATGAAACGGCAATCGGAGCATCAGTCTTGAAGGAGGGTATTGATTCTGAATGGGTTGCTGCCCGAGGTTATTAGGCGCGCGCGGTGTCCCGCACTTCCGATTCGCGGTAGCCGAAGTATCGATGTTTTTTGATCATCGCAGCGACTTCCGCCGGCACCATCGCTTCCCACGAGCAATCTTCGTTTTTGATGCGCTTCAATACGTCGCGCGAAAAAATGCTCAGGATCGATTCGTCAAAATTGTCGAGCTGCTTGATGCGTCCCTGCTCGACAAGATACGCGTAAAGATGCTGTAGATGTGAGTCCGCGAGCTTAAAATTCTGTACCGTAGTCAACTGGCCGTTCGCCGAATCACGCAAAGGATAACCGTAGATGCGCAAGTCCTTCGTGAAAAGCCTTCCGAACGCCTCGAGGGTGCGGCCCTCGAGTCCGGCGTAATACTCTTCCTTGAAGAGATCGACTACGCTCGCCATACCCATCGTTACGGCAATCGGTTTCGACGTGTAGCGTGTCAAATACGCGGCGAGGCGGTAGTATTCGAAATAATCGGAAATCAGGACGGTCTTTCCCACGGCGGCAAGCACTTCCGCGCGCGCCAAAAAATCGGACAGATTGAGCGCGCCATCCGCCAGCAGATTACGCATCGTGATTTCCATCAATTCGACGATCTCGTCGGCCTCGACCTCCGGCTCAGCCGCAAATCGTTTGCGCGCGCACTCGATCATGTCGATGTTGACCTTGGTCACTGGCCGAAAGCTTCCGCGTTCGACGAGAATCGGCCGCTTGCGCAACACCTCCGATGGCTGCAACACTTCGCCGGACGGCCCAAACATAGCTGCGCCGCTTAACCCGAGCTGCACGAGCTTGAGGCTCATCACGCGGTTATCGACGCGCCGAAACTCAATGCCCGAGAACTCGATCATGTCGATCTCAATGCGATGCGTCCCTAGGTTATCGATCAGCGATTCGAGCAGCCATTGCGGCTTGTGATGTAGGAAAAACGCGCCGTAAAGCAGGTTCACACCGACAATGCCGAGCGCCTCCTGCTGGAGCTCGCTGGTGTTATCGAGCATGCGCACATGGATGACGATTTGGCTGTCCTCATCGCGCGGCTGCGTCTGGTATTTCACGCCCATCCACCCGTGGCACTCGTTCGTGCCCGAATAGTTGCGAGCCGCAACCGTATTGGCGAACGTGAAAAATGCCGTCGTATCGCCCCGCACGGGAGTTAGGCGTTCCAGATTGAGGGCATGTTCGTAATTCAACATGCCTTGCAGGCGCTCGCGCGAGACATATCGCTTTGAATGCCCGTAAATCGCATCGCTCACCGTCATGTCGTAAGCGGAAATGGACTTCGCGATTGTGCCCGCTGCGCCGCCAACCTTGAAGAACCAACGCGCCACTTCCTGCCCCGCGCCGATTTCGGCAAAGGTGCCATAAAACACGGATTCGAGATTGATCTTCAGCGCTTTCTGGTTCGTACTCAGGCGCGGCCGGTCGTCATCAGCCATGTTTGCGTCAGTCCTCGTCAGCATGTTTTCTCAAAGTGACCGCAGCCGATTGCACCGCTCGATCGTGAATAAATACGGACCCTATTCACAGAAATCTGAGTATACATCCCTGAGAATCGGCCGTAGTAGGAGGTTGCGTGAGGCGTTTCGCGAAAGTATCCCGAAATCTTTAAGGCCAAAGTAGCGAGCGCCGCCAAACGTATACGCCGCTCTACTGCTTGATTACCGTTCCATCTAACGTGCGGATCACTCCCCAACCGCCATTCAAATTATTTCTGCCCGGTGTAAAAGGTGCTTTTGCGGCCTCCTTCTCATCTATCTCAATTCCCCAGCCGGGCGTTTCGTTGACCCACAGATAGCCGTCCTTCATCACCGGGCAACCATGAAAGATCGCCTGTGTGCGCTCGTTAAATGGCGTGTACTCCTGAATTCCGAAATTGGTGCTCACGATATCGAGCGACACCTGCGCCATGTGTCCGACAGGCGAAACATCTCCCGGCCCATGCCACGCCGTTTTCACGCCGTACTGCTCTGCCAGAATGGCGATTTTTCGCGCAGGCGTCAGACCGCCTACTTGCGACAGGTGGCACCGAATATAATCGATCAGCCGCTGCTCGATCAGCGGTTGCCACTCGTGAGGGCTATTGAAAAGCTCGCCCATGGCTATTGGCGTGTCGCAGTTCTGCCGGATTTGCCGAAAATAATCGATGTCTTCCGGCGAAAGCGGATCCTCCACAAAGAACATGTGGAACTTTTCCGATTCCTTGCAGAACTGAACGCCCTCATTTGGCGTGAGGCGCTCGTGTACATCATGGATGAGCCCAACTTCTTCACCCAATTGTTCGCGGCAAATCTCCAGCATTTTCAAACTGCGCCGTAAGTCATACGCCGGCTCATAAAAAGGACCGGGTTCCAACGGTTTAAAATTTGTGGCGGCTCCGCCACCTGATGACGAGTATCCGGCCATTCCGGGAATCCCGATCTGCACGCGTACATTGCGAAATCCCTGCTCCATATATTTCTTCGCGGATGCCACCACATCGGGAAAATCATTGCCGCTCGCATGCGCATACGTATCGACGGCTTCGCGGCATTTCCCCCCCAGCAGCTGATACACGGGCATGCCGGCCTGGCGGCCTTTGATGTCCCACAGCGCCTCGTCGACACCGCTGATCGCATTGTTAAGGACACCACCATTCTTCCAATACGAGCTGTCGTAACAAGATTGCCACACATCCTCGATGCGATCGGCAGCTCGCCCGAGAAGCAGCGGCTTTAGATATTTTTCCACCGCCGGACGGACAAGATCGGCGCGTTGCGTAAACGTCGCACATCCATAGCCGTACAAACCATCCTGGTCCGTCGTTACCTTGACGACCGTCAGTCGCACGCCAGCCGGTTCGCATTCAATCACGCCGATGTCTTTAATTTTCGGCGACGGCACTCCAGTCGCAGCTCGCGCTACCTTCTCGTCCGCAGCGGCAAGCAAGGGCAGGCTCATTGCGGTTTTCAGGAAATTGCGGCGTTGCATACGGAAATCCTCCTTACAGAAAATCGTGTTGGCCAAAGCCGCACGCGGCCAAAGGGCTCATCGTGAATGCGGGAACGCGCGCATATTACCACAGCAAAGTGCAGGGAGCGTTTCCATATGGCGACCGGTCGATCATCGTGACCCAATAGTCCCGCATTGCCGCGCATCCGTTCGTGGGAACCCGCGCCGGCCGACGGCTCCGCGTGA
The DNA here is from genome assembly GCA_050746865.1 of Candidatus Acidiferrales bacterium. Classification (GTDB taxonomy): domain Bacteria; phylum Acidobacteriota; class Terriglobia; order Acidiferrales; family UBA7541; genus Palsa-295. The sequence goes on along the minus strand of JBOGMU010000041.1, from coordinate 6,053 downwards.
CCGGAATTTCTGGCCAAGCCTTGCTCTTCCGGCCGCATACAGCATTCGCTGTATAGAGGCTGAATCCGGTCTCACGTTATGTTGCAAGCCTGATATGGGGCTACACTAGCCGAACCGGCCAAGACCTGATTGACCCGTTGGCAAGAAGTACCAGGGATTCATGCGCATTCTCATAGCCGATGACCATGAGATCGTCCGCAATGGAGTGCGCTCTCTTCTTTCCGCCGACCCCGAATGCGAGATCTGCGGCGAAGCAATCGATGGCCGCGACGCCGTTACCAAGGCGCAGGATCTCAAGCCGGACTTGGTCGTCATGGACATCAGCATGCCGAATCTCAACGGCCTCGACGCCACGCGCAAGGTCCGCGAAATTTTGCCGCAAACGCAAGTTCTCGTACTCAGCCAACACGATTCTCCCGAAATGATGCGCCAGGCGCTCAAGGCCGGTGCAGGCGCGTACGTCCGAAAATCCTCCATGTCGACCGACCTGCTCGCCGGAATCAGGAGACTTCGTCACGGCGAAGCATTCTTTGAACCTAAGATCGCCGCTCACACCAACAAACCGCCGGACGAGAGGACGATCCTCCAGCGTGCCATGGCATTTGAAAAAGAATTGGCCGAAAGCGAAGAGCGCTTTCGACTCACGTTCGAGCAGGCGGCTGTAGGCATGGCTCTCGTTTCCGAAGACGGCCATTTTTTGCGCGCGAACGATAAACTCTGCGGAATCGTCGGCTACACGCAAAAAGAGCTCCGCGGAATGACGTTTCAAGAAATCACGCATCCCGCCGATCTTTCCCCTGACCTTGCCCAAGCCGCAAGAGTCGCCTCCGGCGAAATCGACCAATACTTTTTGGAAAAGCGTTACATCCGCAAGGATCGGTCGACAGTGTGGGTGAATCTGACCGTCAGCGCCGTGCGAGCTTCCGATAGCAAGATCAAATATTTCATCGCCGTTGTGGAAGACATCTCGGCGCGCAAAGCTGCCGAAGAACAATTGTTCCAAACTCAGCTTGAATTGGCCAATACGGCGGCCTCGCGTCAAGAGGAAGCGAGAGCACTTGCCAAACTCAACGATTGGACGAGCCGCCTCCTCCGAACGTCGAACTTACAGGAAGGTCTCTTTTCCATGCTCGGCGGCGTGATGGAAACGCTGGGTGCGGATAAGGGCAATGTCCAATTGATTGAACCCGGCCGCGGAACTTTATATATCGCCGCCCAATGCGGTTTCCAGGAGGACTTCCTCTCCTTTTTCCGCGAGGTCTGTGCCGTCGATCAATCGAGTTGCGGAAGAGCTTTGACTTCGGGTGAGCGCGTCATTATCGAAGATATCGAACACGATGACGCTTACGCGGAACTTCGCGACGTCGCTCGCGCGGCGGGCTATCGCGCTGTGATCTCTGTGCCGCTTCTCGATGTTGATGGAAAGCCTCTCGGCATGCTCTCAACGCATTTCCGCTCCCCGCATCGTCCCAGCGCTGATTCGTTGCGCCGTCTGGACCTCTATGCCCGCCAGGCTGCCTCTTTCATCCAGCGTTGCAAAGCCGAGGCCGCCCTGCGCGAAAGCGAAGCTCGTTTTCGCGGGCTTTCCGAACGCCTTGAAACCCTGCACGCTCAGGCCGAACTCCAGTTGACCCAACTACAACAACTTTTCACTAATGCGCCTGCTGGCCTCGCTTTGCTTCATGGGCCCGAGCACCGATTCACCTTCGTCAATAGCGAATGCCTTCGCACGTCGCGTCGCGCCGCCATCGAGAATCTCGTCGGTAAGCCCGCACGAGAAGCAATACCGGAACTAGTATCGCAAGGATACCTCGACATGCTCGACCGCGTGTACCGCACAGGCGTCGAATATGTCGGCACGGAAAATCCCGTTCTTATCGAAACGCCCGAGGGCAAATCCCAGCAAATCTATATTGATTTCACCATCCAGCCCGTTCGAAACGCCTCAGGGCAAATCGAAGGCCTCTTGTATCACGGCGTCGAAGTCACCGCACAGGTTGCCGCGCGTCAAGCCGTCGAGTCCAGCGAACAACGCCTTCGCCTCTCTCAAGCCGCCGCCGGAATCGGTTCGTGGGAATGGGATCCAGTTCACTTGGCTGTTCTTTCCGATGAACTTCACGAAATATTTGGCACACATCAGGATGACACGCTCTTCACGCAATGGCGCTCCCGCGTGCATCCCGAAGATCGGGAACGCGTCTTCCGCCTGATGGACGAAGGGTATCGATCTGGAGAAATTGATTTCGAATACCGCTTTGTGCATCCGGTAAAAGGACTGCGATGGTTCCGTTCCAAAGGCCGCAGAATTGGCAATCAGGAACGCATGTTCGGCGTCGTCATTGATGTCACCGAACTAAAGCGCACGGAAGAAGCGTTGCAAAAAAGCGAGCAGGCCCAATATCAGCTTGCCGCGATCGTCGCGTCTTCTGACGATGCAATCGTCTCCAAAAATCTTGACGGCCTCATCACCAGTTGGAATGCCGCCGCCGAGCGCATGCTGGGTTACACGGCTGAAGAAGCTATCGGCCAGTCGATCATGATCGTCATCCCTCCCCATCTTCATGAGCACGAGAAGGAAATCATCGCCAAGCTAGCCGCCGGCCAGCGCGTTGAGCACGAAGAGACGATCCGTCTGCGGAAAGACGGCTCCGTCATCGACGTTTCCGTCACGATCTCCCCAGTCCGCGATTCTGACGGGCGCATCGTTGGCGCCTCCAACGTCACGCGCGATATTACCGTCCGCAAAAAGGCCGAAGAGGCCATTAAAGAGCGTGAGTTCTCAGGCAGGCTTTTGCAAATGCAGGATCAGGAGCGCCGCCACATCGCCCGCGAATTGCACGACAGCATGGGCCAGCTTGCCGCGGGAATCAGCATCAGCGCTTCCCGCATGGCGCGGGAGCAGTCGAATTTCAGCCCCACGTCGGTCAAGTCGCTCGCTGAAATTTCCGAACTTGCTGAGCACCTTTCCAATGAGATCCGGACCATCTCGTATCTTCTCCATCCTCCTATGCTCGACGAGATGGGCCTGCTTTCCGCGCTAGCCTGGTACGTGGAAGGATTTGCTGAGCGCAGCAACGTGGACGTGAAACTCGAAATTCCTGCGAAAATGGAGCGGCTGCCACAGGATTACGAACTCACTCTGTTCCGCATCGTTCAGGAGAGCCTAACAAACATCCATCGCCACTCCGGCAGTTCCACCGCGCTCATCCGCCTTTCGCGCACGTGCTCCGAGATTCTTCTCGAAATTCGAGATCAGGGTCATGGCATCAACGAAGAGACGAAGTCACGTCTTTCCTCCGGCGAAAGCGCCGGAGTGGGCCTGCGCGGCATGCGCGAACGCGTCAGAAGTGTGGGTGGCACCTTAAAAATCGATTCCGACCAAAATGGCACCTCCGTCGCCGCCTGCTTGCCACTCCACGGTTCTCATCCAGACCCGCAAAATTGACTAACCGAACGCCATTTGATTCGTCTCATAAATAGAGGAGAGACCGCGAATAATTGCTGTGTACGACTTTCCTTTCGCCACTGCACGACATCGGTGGCTCCCCTCGCCTTTGGAGATTTCAATTTAAGCGAGGCTCCAGCAATGAAATACATGGGTTCCATCCTGATTCTGCTATTTGCTCTAGTCCCCGCAACTTTCGCGCAATCTTCAACTTCCCAAGTCACGAGCCCGTCAGACAACCTAAAGAGCTGTATAAACGGATTTCTAACTTGCAATCGATCGCTGCTTACGCCGGTCCAGACGAAACAACTCGCCGACCTAAAGAGTGAACAGAACCTGTCGCTCTGTCTCAATGGTTACTCCGATTGCGATCGCTCGAGGCTCACGCCGGACGAATCGAATGAAGTGGCTCAACTCGATCGCCAGCGCAATCTGCTCGCCTGCGAAACAACTCCTGACATGTGCGACAAATCGCTTCTTACTCCCGAACAGGCGCAGAGCATCGAGAAGATTCTCGAGGATCAAAATCGCGTAAATTGCGAAACAGGTCTCGGCTCGTGCGATCTTTCGCTCCTCACACGCAATGAACAAACGGAAGTCGCCAGCCTCAATCGGCAACGTAATCTGCTCCTATGCGAAACGGGCGACAGCCTCTGTGATAAGTCGCAGCTCAATCCGGAGCATTTGCAGCAGGTCAATCACGCGCAAAAAACAAGAAACTTCCTCGAGTGCGAGACGAATGACGTCTTCTGCGATCCCTCATTGCTCACGCCCGCACAGTCAGGCCATGTCTCCCAGGCGAAAGCCGAACGTAATGCCTTGGCCTGCGAAGCTGGACAAGCAACGTGCGATCACTCCGCGCTCTCCAGCGCCCAATCGTCGCAAACCAACTCGAAGCCTTCCTCATAAAAGGCTTTGGATCGGTAGCGGACGCCTTTTGGGCGGGCGCCTTTGCAGTCATTTCGTGTGCGGTACGGCGGCCATCGTTGCCGCAAATTTTGGGGTCGCTTTTCGGTGGGTGGGTGTTGAACTTGGATTGCCTTTCAGTGGCGGACTTGCCTTCTCGTTCGGCGCTCTCACCGGACATCTCAAGGCAGTCGTCATCCTAAAGCTCGCCCGCGACGCAGCCAGCCTCAGCACTTTCTCTTAATCTTTTGCGTGACGTAAGAAAATGGAAGGTAAACTCAGTTTCCAAGCAGGCCGAACACAACCACGCCGCCCTGAACTCCAACGTACACCTTCCCATTCGCGATCATCGGTGTGACGAATTTCACATCGCTGGAATCGGCAAATGACGGACTGCTGTAAAGCTGCGAGAGATTTGCGGCGTTATAGGCCGAAAGCACGCCGCTGCTGCCTGCCTTGATGCACCAAACAATTCCATTCGACGTGCCGTTGGCGGAAATACTCGGCGTACATCCGGGATACCCTATCGTGTTCGAGCTCTGGAATGCCGCGGAAGTGCCGAGTTTCGCGTTTGCGATGGTGAATGCCTTCAGATTATCACCGGATCCGCCATAGTACACGGTGTTGTTGAAGTAGGCGGGCATCGAGAAGACCGCGCCAACCACCGTGGACCCGCTGCCATCTCCGCTTGGATCGTTCAATTTCTGATAGATCGCCGTATCGCTGTTCGCGTTGAACTTCCCCATCGAGTCGCGATTCACCACGTAGATGTATCCATCTTTGCCGGCGCCCACGGCAAGATGGCGCGTGACCCCGCCCGAATCAACCAGATCGGGTAACAGGATCGCGCCGCCCGATCCGAGATCCGTATCGGAGTTGGATTCGTCATTCGCGTTGAACATCGCGAAGTAATCCGCGACCATCAACGTATTCCCCGTCGTTGATAGCTTCATGAATGCGTTGCCATAATTCGGCGTCGAAGGAAACCCGCTCGTCAGCGGCGGATTCCCGCTGCCGTCGCCGAAAACGCCGTTCGCAGCCAGAAAGTAAATGTTGCCTGATGAGTCCGCATTCATCGCGGTGTTCGCCATCCAGATTGCCCCGCGTGCGTTGCTGCCGCTCGGCGTGATGTTAAGAACGGGGCCCGGCTGGAGGGTACTTTCACTATAGGCCATGATCCAGCCCTGATACGGATCGACATCGCAGTGCGACGCCCAACTGAGATAAATCGTTCCATTCACCAAGAGCAGCCCCGCGCGTTCCTTGTACTGCATCGGATTAAATGTGTCCGTTGTCGACGTCCCGGGAATCGTGTACGTCGCGGATATCGCGACCGGACTGCCGAACTGCTCGTTGCCGGTCGTGAGATCGAGCGCGTGTAACCGTTGGTGATAGTTGCTGCCGGAATCTTGCGTCATTGCAACAAGAAACATCGTTCCGAGGGGCCCTGCCGCAAGATCGATCACGGGCGTCGACGTCACACCGATCTTGGGCTCTACCTGATTGCAACCGTCAACCATGCCTGCGGGAGACTCCCCATTCCCAACCGACTTGCTCCATAGTTGCGCGAATGTGTCCGCATCGAACGCATACGCCATGTCCTGCTCGGTCACCACGAACACCACGTTGTGGCCGGCGCCATTCACCGTGAGATTCGAGACGTAAAGAGGCTCAGCGTCCACATTGCCGCTTACAGCCAAAG
>JBOGMU010000040.1:0-6199 GCA_050746865.1 Candidatus Acidiferrales bacterium | reverse complement strand
GGCGAAGGCCGAGCTGATCTTCGAGCGCGGTGAATAGCGATGGACCGGGCGTCTCGGACGCCGGCGCCGTCGCGGCTGAGAGACTCTCGCGCGCCCACTGTAACGTAAAAGTGTACTTCCCGTTCAGGCCCGTTCGATCCAACAGGACACGGCCACTAACCTCCGGTTGTGCCGAGAGGGGATTAATCAGGTTGCGTAAGGGCGACAGGTTGGCAGCAATGATCCAGTCCCCGCCATTCATCCTCATGCCCAGCGAACCCGGGGGCAAAGGATGCGCGTCGCCTGCGGTCGGTGTGGCGGCTGCTTCGCTAAGTTTTGGGCCTCCCTTCGCAACCGTTAGTTCCAGAACGGGCAGATCTTTTACCTCATGATGAAGCTTCAATCCGAAGCGATCGGCGAACAGTCCTTGGACGCGCGCCTTGGCCAGCCGAGATCGTTGATTGTACGGAAAAGATTTTTCTTGTGCCGTGGCCGCGTCGTCGATTTTCGCAATGATGTCGTATTTCTCGGAACTCGCCCAGGAAGGCAAGCCTTCAATCTGGCCTTGTTTCACGTCGTAAGCGTATTCCACCAGGTACAGCAGTGAGACGTTTTTGACCGTAAAGCTTCCCGGTATAGCGTCGCCGAGAGAAGACCCCGCATTCATTGCGTGGTTCGGTTTTATGGAAATGACATCGAACGACTGCGCGGGCGCAGACTGCGGACGCGCAAATGTGCCACTGACTGCTGGAATAAAGAACGTGAAAAATACAGCGACCAGAGTCTTCCAGCCATGTGGTCTTGCCGTGTCGCGGCAGAAATTGCTCATGCGCGCCTCCGCTGGGACGCAGCAGGGAATATATCACTGCAACTCCCGCAGGGCACGCGGCGGCGAGGCAAGCCGGTGCGTCGATCACGCCGATATTTTGCATGAGGTTTTGCAGGAGACTATGGCTTTTGCGCAGGCGCGCCCGCGGGGCGCGCCGACATTTTTCTAGGTCGTAGGGACGCATGCTTGCTGCGCCCTCGAATGCGCGCGGCGCTTAGAACGTGAACTTCACGCCGAACTGCATCGTGCGGGCACTGGTGTTCATGAATTGCGTGGTGAGAAACGAGTTCTTCCTGGTCGATCCGGAAAGAATCGTGGCATCGAGCGCGTTTTCCGGGATCACGCCGGTTACCGAAGCGGGAGTGCGGCTCGGCGAGAAGGCGTAAGCCGGAGTCGGCTGCGCGTTGGCGGCGAAGACGTTGCCAATGGTGAAGCCGGCATTCGCATGATTGAGCGCGTCGTAGACTTCCCAGCGGAACTGCAATACCTTCGATTCGCCGAAAGTGAAATTTTTCACTACCGCCGCGTCCCATTCGACTAGATTCGGGCCAAACAAGCTGTTGCGGCCGGCATTTTCAGCCTTATATTGCTCAGTGCCAACGCTGAAGAGTTCGCCGGGCTTGAGGCCGAGCGGAACCTGCACAAAATGCGCGTTCGCGGGATCCATCGAGTAGTTCGCTACGCTGAGTCCGCCGGCGGGAATGGCGCAGCCAGGCGAAGTGAGCAGCGCGACGGACGTAAGGGGCGCGCGTGGATTGCCGAGGCTCGGGCGATCGTTGGTGAGAATGCCGTCGCCATTCGCATCGGCGCAAAGACCGGTCGGCGTGGCGTTGAGCGGCGAAAACGGCTGTCCCGATTGATAGCTCACGATGCCGTTGAGCTGCCAGCCGCGGAGCGCGATGTTTTTTGTCGGGAACGGTTCCCACAAATAGCTCGCGGCAAGGCGGTGGCGGCGATCGAACGACGAACTGGCCTTTTCCGCTCGGATATTTCCCGAATCTTCAGCGAACGGCGTGATCGCTTCGATCGACTGCAAACCCTGCGCCTGCGGCGAGAGATAGAACGATGACAAAAAGTCATTTTGAACTGCATTCGCGCCAACGAACGCGGAGAGGAATTGAACGGAAGGTCCGAAGATTTCGCTCGCGTTGTCGATCATGTGGCTCCACGTATATCCCGCCGTGAACGTGAAGTCGCCTGCACGCGTGCGCTCGTAGCGCTTCGTAAGGCTGGCTTGCAGCGCGTTGTACGTGGAATCGCCTGCATTGGTCACTTGCGTAATGTCGCCAAAATTGGATTGCCCGCGCGGATTCAAGCAACCGATGTTGTTGACAACGAGCGACGAGCACAGAGTTGTGTTCGTGGGCTGTCCCTGAGCGTCCGTGGCCCATCCGCCGAGAGGATTTTCGTCTTGGCGCAGGAACAGTTGCGTACCTTTGCTGCCGACGAACGCGACCTCAGCCAGCCACGACGGATGAAATTCCCACTGCACGCCCAACGAATAGTTTTGAATGTACGGATTGCGCAGCGTGGGCGAAACCGTGAACTCGCCCGAGCAATTGCCCACTGGAACCGAGCCGGCGATAGTCACGCCGATAGCGGGCGCCCCGCCATTGCTGTCCGGTCCGCAGCTTTTCACGCCGGTGCTCAGCGCGGCCACGGTAAGCGGCGCGCTCGGGAACGTCGTGCCAGGCGCAGGCTGAAGCACTGTCGGCGATTGCCCGATCGATGCCGCAGCTGCCGGCGAAGTCGTTACAGCGAGCGGCGAAATCGGACCGCTCTGCCACATGGAGAGAGCGATATCGAAAATCACCGGGTTGTACTGAATACCGTAACCGCCGCGCACCACAAGATGCTGCGAGGGCGCGTACGCGAATCCGATGCGCGGACCGAAATTCTTCTTATACGAATTCACGTCGGGCACATATTGCGGATAAAGCGCGTGCAGACTCTTGATCGGCTCGCCGTAAATTTCGTAGCGAATTCCCGCATCAATCGAGAGGGTGGGCCGAAGCTGCACGGTATCCTCGAAAAATACCGCTTCGTCATAGGTGCGGATTGCAAGTTCGTTCGATCCGCGCGTGAGCCGTTGGAATGTGACCGAAGCATTCGCCGCCGAGCCCGAGAGAAAACTGCTCATGCCGCACCACGCAGGATTGCTCGCACAAGGATTTCCCCCAGTGCAAACCGACGGATTCGCGCCCGCAACATCGCAACTCGTGCCGAGCACGCCAAAAACGTATTCACCCAGGTTCGACGACAGGCTCGCGAGCCCTGAATCGGTCCGCACAAAGTCGCCGCCGAATTTGAAGTTATTGCGCCCGTGAATGAGCGAGAAATTTTCCTGTATTTGATAAATGTTGCTGCGGAACGTGCTCGGGCTGCTCGGCTGGCCAATCGTGAAGCGGTTCCCTGCCGACGGAAAGTTGTTCGAATAGACGCCGAAGCCGTCGCTGCTGAAAGCGTCTTCCACGGTCACCGCAGGCTGACCGTTGCGCACGTTTAAGGGCTCGTCGTAAGCTCCAATGCCTTGTGCAATGCGGCTATAAGAGAAGCGCAACTCGTTGAGATATTTCACGCCGTAGAAGCGATGATCAAGCACGGCGCTCTGCGTACGCTGCCGCGTAAACGTCCGCGCGTCCGGAAGCAAGCCGAGATCGGAGAACGCCGTATCGCCGGAAGTGCTCAGCGGAACGTTCGGCGTGAGCAAATCATCAAACAGGTAGCGCCCGTAAATATCGTTCCGATTCCCGATTTTCTGATCGTAGCGTCCTGAAGCTTCTTGATCGCGCACATCAAAAATATTCGCGCGCGGCACGTTGTATACATTATACGTCACGCCATCGACGCCAGGCTGCGCGGGCAGGCAAGGATTCGGCGAATTGAAACCAGTCGGCGCGGGCGAACTGAAGCAGTTGCCTCCAAGACCTTGCGTCTTCGTCACGGAAGGCGTAGCCAAATACGCCGCAATGGCGGGCGTCGAAGCCATTCCACGCAGAGTAGAAAGTCCGGCGGAATCCGGCAACGTGCTCAGCACCGGAAACACACGCGTCAGATCGTCTCGCGCGCGGTCCCACTGATACGAGAGAAAATAAAAGCTCTTATCCTTTTTGATCGGCCCACCCAACGTCGCGCCCGCCTGATTTTCGTATGACGTCGGCTTCGTATTGAGCAGCGCCGTCTTCTCGGCACGATTCAACGCGTTAAATTCGCCGTCCTGGCCAAACCAGAACGCCGACCCGTGAATGTTATTCGACCCGCTCTTCGTGATCACGTTCACCGTCGCGCCGGTGTTCCGCCCGAACTCGGCGTCTTCCTGATGCGTCAGCACGGTGAACTCCGCAAAAACATCCGTGTTCGTGAATTGCGTCGCGGCGCCGCCGAAGAGAGGCTCGTTGTTATCCACGCTGTCGATAATGAAATTGTTGTCGCGCCCGCGCGAACCGTTGGAAGAGAAAGGCACGAGCGTGCTCGCAAAGCTGAACGTGCGGACGCTCACGGTGCCCGGCGCGAGCAGCGCGAGATTGTTGATGTCGCGCGTCAGAATCGGCAGCCCCTGAATCTGCGCCGTCGAAAAATCGTAGCGCAACGTCGCGTCGGTCGTATCGGTCGTGGGCGCGGTGGATTTAACCTCGACCGTCGTCTGCTGCCCGCTCACTTTCATCGCGAAATCTTCCAGCGTTACCACGTCGACGGCGACGGGCACTTCCGTGTGCTTCACCGTCTGCATGCCGGGAAATTCCACCGTGACATCGTAAGCGCCGGGCGTAATCTCGGGCACGCGATAGTGGCCGTTCTCATCGCTGCTGGCCTGGTAACTGCCGCCGGTCTCACGGTTTGCCACCGTAACCGTCGCGCCGGGCAGAGGCTGGTTCTGCTGATCGCGGACGGTGCCCGCAATCACGCCGCTAATGCTCTGTGCGAGCGCCGGTTGCGCCGCGAACAGCACCAGCAGCGAAACGAAACCGAGAATGGCAGCCTTGAGCCGGGGTAGGTTGCACATCGAGATTGCTCCTCTTGTTTGAAAACAGTGCGGGGAATTGCAGGCACACCCGCACAGGCCATACGTAAACGCAAAGATTCAATAGGTTGGCACGTGTTGTTAGCAAGGAATTCGCCGTGTTGTCAAGAAATTATCTAAATTTGCCACATACAACACGTTCAATTGATTACGAGCCAAAATTCCGTTGACACTCTTCCGACCCACATAGTACCGTTCGCGCACACCTTTGCATTTTTGATGAATAAGGCTTGCGTAGCGGCGCGCCCGCCTCGCAATCATGCTGCAGAGATTTGCAGCAAACGAGAAAGGCGCGGCTTGAAAAACGGATAGAAAAGAGCGTGGCTTCAAGAGCGGGATAAGGAAGGGCGGGGCTTCGGCCCCGCCGTACGGGGCGACATGAATAGGGCTTTAGCCCCTGAAGTACTGCTTCCGCTTTTTCGCACCCTATCGCAATGGAGAGAAGAGGAATGTCGACCCCAGCTCGGACTGCCTCGTCGTACAAATCTGGCCAGATTGGCCGCCGGACTGTATTTTTCGCGCGTAACGGTCTCCGCGTTGCGCTGGCGGCTGCTTGCAGCGCGCTGCTCGTTGCCGGCTGCAGCCAGGGAGTTGGCGGTGGCCTCTCGTCGAATTTGCCTCCTGCCGGTGGCGGCGGACTTCTCAGCTTCACTAGCGTTGCGATGCCGGACGGCATTGCGGGCCGCGCGTATTCGAAAGTCGCCGTAACCACCGTCGAGGCTCAATCGAAAACGAACTTTCCGATTTCTCCCACCGTCGCAAGCGGAACTGCGCCCCTTGCATCTTGCACTGTATCGGCCGGTGCGCTGCCGCTGGGAATGAATGCAGCCCTTACAGTCGATTCGACGGGCGCTGGCTGCGTTATCAGCGGAACTCCCGCTGCCGCTGCGGCCGGAAATACTTACCAATTCACGATTCAGGCGCTCGATTCGAACAGCCCACCGCGCGCAGCAGCGCAATCTTTCACGATGAACGTCCGGCCGGAATTTACAGTCACGGCGCCGGCCGCCGTCGTGGCGAACGCGTTGCCCGCAGGCGTTCAGGGCAGAACGTACGGCCAGATTCCCGGGAACGCGGCCGCCATGACCGCAACCACGAACCTGAGCGCGACCAACGGAAACGGTGCGGTCGGTGCGAAGAATTATTGCGCGTTGAGCGTCACGCCCGCGCTTCCCTCGCTGACGCTGACGCAGATCGCCGGCACAAACAACTGCCAGTTGCAGGGAAGCGGGGCTCTTGCAGCGGCGGGAAACTATAAGGTGACGGTCGCCATCACCGATAACCCGATCGTCGATCCCGAAACGAGTTTGGCGGCGGTTCCCGCGAACACGATTGCGGCGGCCTCAAACGCCACGTTGAACGTGGCAGCA
>JBOGMU010000039.1:0-4509 GCA_050746865.1 Candidatus Acidiferrales bacterium | reverse complement strand
ACACTTGGGAGCGTAGGGGCGCATGCTTGCTGCACCCTTTTGCAATCGCGCATAGGTGATATTTCAGCGGGTCCATTAGAGGGGGGGCAGAATTAATCGGCCAAGAAACGCAAGAACAGAATCGCGCCATTCTCAAACGGCGATGGTTTCGTAGCGACCGGCTTTCTTTTCAGCCGGTCATGTAGCCGGATACCGTTGCCATAGCCAACGTGCAAACCGCAGCTCTAAGAACATTTTTGCTGTCGGGTTTCCTGTTTGTAGAGACCTGCCCGCCGAGCTTGCAGCGTCTTTGTCCGCCCGTTGGTTTGAATCGGCGCGATTGCGCGCCGATATCCGTATTATTCATGTCGCAGCGCCTGCATTGGATCGATCCGCATCGCCTTCCGCGCTGGAATGTAGCTCGCAAGCACGGCCGTAAATATCATCAGCGCCGAAGCCGCCACAAAAGTTAGCGGGTCCGTTGCTTTTACCTCAAAAAGCTCGCTCGCAACTACGCGAAATAGCGCCAAGGCCGCACCAATTCCGATAATTATTCCCACTATCACGAGGATTAGCCCCCGTCCTACAACCATCCGCACCACGTCGGCGCGGCGCGCGCCCAGCGCCACGCGAATACCGATCTCTCGCGTTCTTCGCGAGACGGCATAGGCCAGCACGCCGTAGATACCCAGAAGGGCAAGCACCAATCCCAATCCAGCAAAGATAGCCAGCAAAAACATTCGCAATCTCGGCTCGGCTACACTTCGAGAGATTACATCCGACAGGAGTTCGACGTTGCTGGTCACCTGGGTCGGATCGGATTTCCAAATATCCTTTGAAATCACGCTGGAGAGCGCTTGAGGATTCCCGGCTGTTCGAACGATCACCTCTGGCGAGTTGTTCCAAAGCTGATAAAGCGGCAGATAATACTCTGATTGCGGGTGCGCTGCTAAGAAAATGTCGCGCACATCCGCCGCGACACCCACAATTTCTGCCCATTCGGGAGTACCTTTGGCATCTTTCTCCACGCTGATGTGTTTGCCGACGACATCCAGGGTTCCCCAATAGGTCCGCGCCATGGTTTCGCTAACGATCGCCACAAGCTGGCGACCCACAGCGTCTCCGTCCGTGAATGCACGGCCGCGGATCAGCGGAATCCCAAGCGACTGAAAATAAGTGGCCGACACCGCGCGTGAGTATGCCACGCGCTGCTCACCTTTCGGAGGAGGCAAAGCGCCCTCGATTTCCAGTCCGCCTCGCATCCACATTGTTCCGTTGAGTACCTGGTGGTCCGACACTGCTACATCCTGGATCCCAGGCAATGCCTTCACCTCATCAAGAAACTGCTTGAGCCGTTCGGTCTGTCCAATAATGGCTGCCCGCCGTTGCGTCGAACTGATGTTTGGTCCCATCGCGCCCTGCGGCAGGGCGAAAGTCAACAAATGGTCCGTCCGCATTCCCGTGTCAACGCTCACCAAGTCGGTAAAACTGCGAATGAACAACGTTGCGCCTGCCAGCAACACAAACGACAACGACACCTCGATAACCACTATCGCCGCTGTCAGCCGCGCTTGCCTCGCGCTACCACCCGCGGCCAGATCGCCCTCTTTGAGCGCAGCGTTGGGAGCAAGTGACGACGCATGACGCGCTGGCGCAAGTCCGAATATCAATCCCGCCGCAACGGACGTCGCAAGGGCGAACCACAGAAGCGAAGCATTCACTGTAATCTCGCTCAACCGAGGTGTTCCCGGTGGCGCTATATCGCGAAATAGAGCTACTCCGCCGATCGCAAGCGCAACACCGATTAGCCCTCCCGCAAATGCTAAGAGCAGGCTCTCGATCAAGATTTGTCGTACGATCCTCACGCGAGACGCGCCGAGCGCCGCCCTTAGTGCCATTTCGCGTTGGCGCCCAAATCCTCTCGCGAGCAGAAGACTGGCCACGTTCGCGCAAGCAATGAGCACGAGTAGCGTCGTCGCGGCGAGCAGCAACAGAAAGGCTTTGCGAACGTTGCCAACGCGGCTTTCGAAGAGCAGTTGCGCCGAGAGGTCGTATCCATTGCGGAGATCCGGACTCTCGCGCTTCATGCGGTCTGCAACCGTGTGAAGTTGCGCGTTGACGGTCGATAGCTTCTGATCCGAGCGTATCTTCCCAATGAAGAGAAAATTAAAATCTGTGAAGTTCTGCCGCTCACCTGTCGAGAGCGACAAGGGAATCCAGAGGTCCGCTCTTTCGGGGAAGTCGAATTTCTGCGCTGCAACTCCCACTACCACGTATTGCTTTTCGCCGAGGACAAGCGTTTTCCCTAGCATCTTGCGATCGACGCCGAAACGCGCGTGCCACAATGCATTGCTGATTACCACTCCACGGCTCGTTTCCCCTGCTAAGTCGCTCGCCGCAAGCAAGCGCCCAATCTGCGGCTTGGTGCCCAGTTCCTCGAAAAATCCGTCAGAAACGCTTGCAACCTCCAGCAGCGCAGGGGCGCCCTGCCCGGTTAGCTTCATCTGGTCTATCTTGTAGGCTGCACTGTCTTCAAAGCCTGGGACTTCCTTCCGAATCTCCTCAAATGTAGGCCACGCAATGGGCAGCCTGAACGTCGGAAATAGCGCGACTCGGGACTGGATTACGGCTAGACGAGCAGAATCCTTGTAAGGTAGGGGCCGCAGAACAACCGAATCGACAATGCTGAAAATCGCGGTATTGAGGCCGATTCCCAAGGCGAGCGTCAGAATCGCGACGACGGCGAATCCGGGAGTCTTCCTGAGCACTCGCAATCCATAATAGACATCCTGAATGAACGATTCGATCCACGGAAGCGCGCGTTGCGCCCGATAACGCTCCTTGGTCTGCTCCATTCCTCCCAACGTTAGCAACGCCTGCCGCCGCGCTTCCTCCGCAGACATGCCCGCGCGCAGATTGTCTTCCACGTGCATCGCAATGTGACTTTCAAGCTCCTCCGCGAGTTCCCGGTCCCGCGCTTCGCGCCGGAATAGCCCTGCAAATCGTTTACGCATCGCTCGTAAGCTGTACATCGGGCACTCCTATTGGATAACAATATCGCATCGGGATTATTCCACAGATAAGTGTGCTACGCAACGGCTCGACACATAACACGGCTCGCGGTTAGCATCGTTGGCCGCCACGATGTGAGAACTCGCCCAAAGTTGTTGCGAGGGCGCAATTCCGCACGCCTCCGGAGACAGGGCCCCCGCGCGGCTTTAGGTGTACGATACCTCCGTGTCCCTGTGTCTCCGTGGCAAAAAGGGGCTATAATCCTCCCCACTTTCACGCCATAGGGAGTCCATATGACCCAGGAAATCGTTGGGACCCGCAAGGGCGATTACGAAGTTCTCGCGCTCCTCGGTGTGGGCGGCATGGGACAAGTCTACAAAGTCCGCAACGTTCTCTCCGACCGCGTGGAAGCGATGAAGGTTTTGCTCCCGAATCTTGGCGATCAGAAAATGCTCGCCGACCGTTTCATTCGCGAGATAAAAGTCCTCGCAGGTTTGCACCATCCGAATATCGCCGAGCTGCGCACCGCGCTCACGATCGATAATCAGCTCGTGATGATCATGGAGTTCGTCGAGGGCACCACTCTCGCCGCGCGCATTCAGGAAGGCGGCCTTCCTTATGGACGCTCGCTCGGCTACATCCAGCAGGTGCTCTCCGCGCTGAGCTATGCGCATTCGCAAAAAATCATTCATCGTGACATTAAGCCCGCGAACATGATGCTCACGCCCAAGGGCGTCGTGAAGCTCATGGATTTCGGCATCGCGCGCCAGGACGGCGACGTGGCGATCACGTCCACAAATTCCACCGTTGGCTCTATTGCCTATATGTCACCTGAGCAGGTAAAGGGGGAGCATGTCGACCCTCGCTCGGATTTGTATTCGGTTGGCGTGTCTCTCTACGAACTCATCACGGGCCAGCGCCCGTTCGTCGGCGACACGGGCTTTTCGATCATGCGCGCGCATCTCGAAACTATGCCGAAGCCGCCCATCGAGCTTCGTCCCGATTTGCCCGCCGCAATCAGCGATTTGATTTTGATGTCAGTGGCAAAAGATCCCGGCAAGCGGTTCCAATCCGCCGAGGCGTTCTCGCGCGCGATTGCGAGCGTTTTTCCAGATGCCGCCGCGACTACCGTCCCCGTCGCAACCGCGGCTCCCGTTTCCGATCCAACGGTGATGATGCCGCCTGCATTCGGCGAAACGGCAGTCGCGGCCGGCAACGCAACTGCATTTCAGGCGACGCAATTTGCAGCAGCGGCCGCGGTGCCGCAAGCATCGGCGGGGGTAGCGTCTTCCGCGCGAGCGACCACGCCTGTCCCGTCAAAGGTGCAAGCGCCGCCACCGGCTGCGGTCCGTCAGAACAATTACCGCGGCTTTTACATCGCGCTTGGCGCCTTAATCGTGCTTTTTGCCCTCGTAGCGGCGGGTTTCTATCTTCCGCGCCATCTCAAGACGCAGGCCGCGCAGCAGGCGAACTCGTCGTCAGATTCCCAAGTTGCTCCCACGCAGGCGTCTTCACCAT
>JBOGMU010000038.1:0-5062 GCA_050746865.1 Candidatus Acidiferrales bacterium | reverse complement strand
GATCCAGTGTTGGTTCAAATAGGCTTTCGCAACGATCACCTGCGTCGAAGATCGACTCCTCAAAGATTGTAGCAGGGAACTTTCAGAGTCGCCGGTGCGATTGAGTTTCCATTTCGCCTCCACGCGCCAGTTTCGTTTACCACTTGACGCGAACGCGATAATCGAGCGTGGCCGTGCCATCTTTCGCGACGGGCACCTGAAAACCGATCGTCGTGGAATCCAGTTTTGCCGACGGGAAATTGGAGTTCTCCACTTCCCAATCCCCGCCGATCGGCTCGCGAACGTCCACGGTGACCGGACCGTCTTTGTGATTGCGCAGCGTGATCTGGTACTCCATTTCGTAGACATTCCCGGCGATCTTTTTGTAGTCAGTCTCCTTGCGCTCACAGACTACGTCGAAAGCATTGCCAACGTGGATGCGCAGCGCCTCATCTTTGGGGGTGTGCTCGATATTGTCTTCCCCGGCGAACTGAATATTGCCCTTCGAGTCGCCCTGATAAACGCGTACGGTTCCGGCTGGAAGTGGCATCCCGAGGCCGGATTTCTGATCGTTCTTAAAATTGTAATAGACCATCACGGGCTCGGTGATGGGGTTGCCGATGCCCTGCGAGTTGCGGAAGTAATAGGGTTGCGGCTCGACCACGTAAGTTTTGTTGATCGGGATGTTCGAGCCGTTCAGAAGGCTGATCTGCTTGGATTCGTTGTTGTTGATAGAAGTGCGTCGCGCCACTGTGTAAAGGTGATATTCGGAGAAATTCTCCTGGCTCACAGGCGCAGCGGCTTTAACCGCATCCATGGCTTCCATCCGACCTAACCCATTCATTGGCGGCGCGACTTGGTTGACTTCGCCGGCGACCAGTTGCAGCGTGGCGTTATCGTACGACGCGCCGCTATTGTTGGTTAGCGTCACCCATCCATTGAGGTCCGCGTTCTTCTCATCCCTCGTGACCGTCAGAACGTAATCGGCTTTCCACTGAATGTTTGTCGTCAGATACGACGCTTCGATGGTTTGCGTTGGCGCGCCTGCGTTGTCGAGCGTCCAGATCAGCGTCGGACGGCTGTAAAGATTGTCCGGTAGATCGGGAAAGCGATAAGAATCGGATGCGATGCCCGTGACGATCTCATTTCCGACCTTCCACACGGGACCGTTATTGTCCGAGAGTAGCAGCGCTCTGGTCTCCGTGTACTTTGTCGAGTTGGATTCCGTCTCGGCGCGGACGAGCGTCACTTCGCGCCCGACGTACTTTTGCAGCAGCTTTTGTGGATCGAGAAGATCGTACTCGTAGTTTTGTTCGAGCACATTGAGCTTGCTGGGATCGGTGATGGAGCGCAAATGAACCGTTGCCGGATTGATCGAGGCGGCCACGTCTTCGAAATGTAGTGGAAACGTACCGGTGCGCAGGTTAATTTTGCGCACGTCACGAACGAGTGCGAGATTCGAGTTGTAAACCGTGATCGAGAGATCCGTTTGATCTTTTTGCGTCGTGGTAGCAGGCTGGGTTTGGGCAGCGGAAACGCCCGCAATTGCAAGTCCTAGCACCAGGACTGCAAGGATGCGCCGCCGGTTAGTAGAGCCGCCTTGTTGGCGTGTTTCAGTCGTATGGACGCGTGATTGGGGCATGGGTCGTCTCCCTTTTGGGCTATTCGCCCACTGAAATGATTAGGCAAGAGGGTTAGACGCCATTTTACGCGTCCGCGGCCACAAAAAAGCGATCCCGCCATGGCTTTGTGCCGTGTCCGCTAGAACCGAAATGCGCGGGGAGGATACTTCCGGCGCTATCTGTGTTGGTGAAGTTGCGGAGGCGGCGGTTTTACCTCCGGCGAGACCGACCACTACGACGCCTGCGACTACCAGGCACGTGCCGATTGTCTTCGTGGCCAGTTGCCAGCCTCTGAAGTCTTCCTTCAGCCATGTCGGTTTCAACTTTGTGAGCATGAACGCGCCGACAAAGATAACGACATAACGAACGCCGGAGATTGCGTTAACGATGGCGGGATGAGTAAGGCTGATTGCGTAAAAGATGAGGAAGGAGCCGAGCCCGGCTGTAAAACGGTTCACGAAGTACCAAAAACGATTGCGCGGCGTGCTTTCGTGCGACTCCGTAAAGATCTGCACGCGCCATGACGGCCTCACCAGCAGCGCCATCGAACCTATGAACGTGCCGATCGTGAACCAGACGTAACCCGTGACGAAATTCGTGTGATTGTAGACGAGCTTTTCGAGCACGTTAACGAGTCCGAAGATGGCCGATGCGAGCAACACCGGAGGAAGAATTTTCTTCAGCGGCAATTTTTCGGAGAAGAACATCACAAAGCCGCCCAGCGTCATCAGCGCGAAACCCATCAATTGGGTCTGGCTCATTTCATTCTTGAGCAGGAGCAACGCGAACAAGGCCGTCGCCACGGGAGAGAAGCCGCCCATGATGGCAAGCGTGTCTGATGCCTCGCCCCGCTTGAGGGCGGCATAATAGAAGTAGCTTGCCACCAGGTCCAGCGCGCCAGCCACGAACGCAATCGCCCCAAGCCAGAAAGGAAGCGATTGATACCCGAAGAAAACAAGCACCACTCCGAAGATGCTGATCGCGCCAAGCCAAAAAACATAGCTGACCAGATTCTTCGTGCCCGGATTCTTGAGGAGGACCTTGTCCCAAACGAGCGAAAAGCCCACCAATCCGTGCGCGATGACGGCCACCATCGCACCGCCGCCAAAAATCGATAAGAACTTCTGGAAGACGTTCATAAGAGGGTGGCGCCCGAATGCGACGCGTAAACGAAGAAAACAGACTTCCCGTTCAAGAAGGCAGACTTCCCTTTCGAATTCTCACACGACGGAAGAAATGAGCAAACACCCGGCATGACCAAGCCCTAACTTTAGGCAACGCCAGGAGCCTTGTCATGCTCGCAACGATGTATATTGCGGGCCAAAGTTGTGTAGCACGGCTTGCTTCCGAGCGTTGGCGCCCTCCACGCGAAGCCGGGTTTTGAAGGACTCGGTGCGAGAGCCCTAGCAAATGCGCCTTGAATCCGTGGCGTGGCGTGTAGAATGATCGCTCGTTCAATGAGGAGATAGCGAATGCGACGTTCCGGCCATTTGCCGATGGCGAATCTTGCCTATCAGGATCAGGAATTTATGGAGAGCCTCGGCGCGCGGCCCATCCGCATCCTTGCCGAGTATTTGGATCCGCTGTATCGGCTTCGCCGCGAAGTGATCGGTGACACGATCGTGATGTTCGGCTCCGCCCGCATCCGCTCTCGCGACTCCGCGCTCACGGAATTGCATCGCATCGAGCGCGCCGCCAAAGGCCGGCGAACCGGCGAGTGGCGCCTCAAACGCCAGGCGGCCCGCGGCGATCTTGCGATGTCGAAATACTATGAAGAGGCTCGCGCTCTGTCTCACAAAATCACATCGTGGGCCATGACGCTGGGGAATACGCCCAAGCGCTTCGTCATCTGCTCCGGTGGCGGCCCCGGAATCATGGAGGCGGCCAACCGCGGCGCCGCCGAAGCCGGCGGAACATCCGTTGGGCTTAGTATCCAGCTCCCTCACGAGCAGCAGCCCAATCCCTACATCACGCCGGAATTAAATTTCAATTTTCATTATTTCTTCATGCGTAAGCTATGGTTCGCCCAAATGGCTAAAGCGCTGATCGTCTTTCCTGGTGGCTTCGGCACCATGGACGAACTCTGGGAAATGCTCACGTTGCTGCAAACGGGTAAGCTCTCGTCAAAACATCTGATCCTGATTTATGGAAGGAAGTACTGGGACAAGGTACTGAACTGGCGGCACATGATCCGCTCTGGCACCATCAGCGAATCCGAATACAAGATGCTGCACTTCGCGGACACCGTCGACGAAGCATTCAAGCTGGTCCGGGCCGACCTCGAAGCCAATCATTTGGCCCTCGAGGACACGTGGTCAACGCGCTGAAAATATAACCAAATTTTAAGGTGCCAAAGGCGCCAAAATTGGCTTTTTAAGCTGCTTTAGGCGATTTTATGGCGCCATTTTGGCCTTTTTGCGTCATAGCGGCTGTCGCAGATGCTACAGATAGTGTGCAGCATCTGCGTCGCTAATTGCGTGAAACTTCGCGGTCGGCGAGGAAGACGGCGTTGAAGCGCTGCTCTTCGCCGCGATTATGCAGCAGGACGATTGGCGAAATGTGCAGAAGCCGCTTGCACCGCCTGCAAACTGCTGATTCTCCACGTAGATCCTGCACAAAACCGTCCGTGAAATGATACTCCGAGCGCGGCCTGCGCGCCGCCTTGGCGCCGTGAGTGCCGCAGTCCGGACACGTATACTCCACGTTGTCGTCCAGCGGATCGCGATCCAGCGCGGCCCATCCCGTATAACGAACTCCGACTGTTTCCAATGATGGCTTATTCATGACGAAACCCTCAAAAGCGCCAACAAAATGGGCGCTCTCACTGGCCTTTTAGACGCACCACAACCGAATTTCGATCCTGTCCGCGTTTGAGTTCCCGGATTCCTTTGCTGTAGCACAACTTAAAGACGACTCTCTACGGGAGAGACCCAGGCACTGTTCGTGTGGGCCGGTGTCTATGCTTGCAGAGTTCGAACTTCTGAAAGCCCCGCCGATCCGCTCGGACGCGAGCGGCGGCAGAATTCCATTCAGCTCAACAGCTTACAGGAGGTGTGTGTATGGACTCTTTTGGCTCATTTGCAGACTGTATCGTCGATAGTGACGCCGAGTCGCTTCGCGGCGGACGCAAATTGCGCGGTCTCGGTTTTGCGGTTTCGGTCACCGTGCAGCTCGCTATTTTGATCGTGCTGGTCCTCGTCCCGATTCTTACCCCGGCTATGCTGCCGAAGCTTGTGTCAGTTGTGCAAGTCCCCGTATATCGGCCTCGCCCAATCATCGATACGATACTCGCGAGCCCCGCGCGTGCCGTCACGCAACCCCCCTATATTCCGACTGTTACCAGCCGCCCTGCGCTTGCGGTGACCCGCCCGGCTTCCGATTTCGCGCCTGCTGGAGAGGTCATACTTCTTGGTTCGGACGCCAGTGAATCGATGTCAGACATTTTGGCACCGGCAAGGCCA
>JBOGMU010000037.1:0-21118 GCA_050746865.1 Candidatus Acidiferrales bacterium | reverse complement strand
TGGGCAGTCAGCCAGTTTACTCCATGTTTGGCTGCCCACACGCGCTCGGCAAACTCCTCCCAGGACTCCTGCATGGTTAATGAGGGCGGTACTACACGAGGGAAAGTCATCATCTTGTTGTGAACAGGCATGCTTAGATCGATGAGTTGTCGAGCCACCGCAGGTTCCTTTCTTAATCCTTCAGCAGCGCCGCCCCGCCAGTATGCCGCTTAGGCCCTAGGTAAAATGATCCTGCCGGACGGAGAAATAGATTTTCACTATACAAGGTATAATCGATTAAGTTTTATGTGATGTCAACAAATTTTGCCTGCGAGGCAGATTAATCACAAAAAATCGTTGACATCTAAACGAGAATCGATTATCTGTTTTCGCACGACACCGGGGGCCCGTAGGGCTCTACAAGAAAATGGCTTTTCAATGGGTGAAGCCTGTCTGCACACAGGTTCGGGGGTCGTTGGAGGAAATATGAAGCTAACCATAGGGAAGAGGCTCTGGTGGTTGAGCCTATTGTTCATATTTGCGGCCCATTTGACGTTTGCGCAAAGCAGTGGGTCGATTAGCGGTACGGTCCAGGACTCCAGCGGAGCGATCATTCCCAATGCGACTGTGACCGCACAGAATCTAGGGACTGGAGCGACGACGACAGGCCGGACCAACGATTCGGGCTTCTATCTGATACAGGTCCCGGCGGGAAGTTACAAGATTCAAGCCAGCGCAACAGGCTTCCAAGTACTGGTCCATGACAATGTGATCGTCGATGCTTTGGCCAGCGTTCCGCTGAATATGACGCTTAGTGTCGGAGAGGCGACGACTCAGGTTGAGGTATCGGTTTCAACAGACACGATCCAAACGGATAACACCACTCTAGGGTCGACGCTCCGAAACGAGGTATACGCGGCCCTTCCTCTACAGATGAGCCAAGGCGTTCCGCGCGATCCGACGTCGTTCATCGCTTTGGCGCCCGGTGTTGCAGCGGTCGTATTGGAATCTGCCGGCCCGTCCTTTACGTCGTTCAATGGCGGCCAGCAGGAAGTGAACGGGCTGTACTTTGAGGATCTGCCCATCTCATTCCCCAACCAGATGGGCGACACTCGCCCGATCGCGCTAGCGGTATCGGTTGATGCCGTGAACCAGTTCCAAGTGGAAATTAACGGTGAAAAGGCCGAATACCAGGGCCAGGGATTTCACAATTACGTTCTGAAATCCGGAACAAACCAGTTCCACGGAAGCCTGTTCGAATTTTTCCGCAACACGTCCCTTGATTCGAAGAGCTATTTCTCTACCTTCGTTCCTCCCGACCATCAGAATGAATATGGTGGGAATGTCGGCGGACCCATTCGGAAGAATCTCTTCTTCTTTGTCAATTACGATGGTTACCAGTTCAATACAACTTCCTCTCCGCAGTCGCTAACCATTCCCGACGCCCTGGAGCGCGCTGGCAATTTCAGCGAGTTGACCACCCAGCTATATGATCCGTTTACACAGAGTTGCAGCGGTACGGTCTGCACAAAGGTTGCTTACAGTACTTCGGGCGCAGCAGACACGACAGCAACTGCCAGGGCGGCTGACCCTTTGTACAACATCATTCCGGCAAGCGAAATAGCCACCTATGGCGGCATCAGCCGATCGTTCGAGTCGTATCTGCCTGCTACCACCGGCAGCGGATTCGTCAATAATTACAGCAATCCATTGAACCGTGCGATCTCCAACAGAAATATAACCACCCGCGTGGACTACAATATAAGCCAGAAGAATCAGTTGTATGGCGTTTTCGCTTACGGAAAGTGGAGTACAGATTACACGGGGAATTTGACGCCGACTGGCACGGCGTTGCCGCTGCCCTATACGCAGTCGCCGGGCATCGTTATCGAGCGCCCCCTGATCGCTCAATTGCACGAGACTGCTGTCCTTTCGCAAAGTCTGGTCAACAACATTGGCATTGGCGTCGTTCGGCTCTCGATCCCAATCTTCCCCATTACGCAGGCTGGCAAATACCCCCAAGCCGCCGGACTTACGGGGCTGCCCGGAAGCGGCCAAGCCGCTAACGGTTTCCCCGGTATCAACTTTAGCGGGTCCAATGCTCCTGCGAGTTGGGCCGGAAGCGGTCCATTTAACGAATGGGAAAATGACGTAGTCGCACAGGATGCCCTCACTTGGGTTCGCGGCCAACACGCGTTTAAATTTGGTTTTACGTTTCAGACGACGCAGGATAATCGCGGAAGCCCGGCCGATGGCACGTCGGCCACCTTTAGTTTTAGCAGCAATGAGACTGCCGGATTTGCGGCGAACTCGTCGACATTGCTCTCCAACACAGGCAACTCCTATGCCAGTTTCCTGCTTGGAGCGGTGGACTCGTCTTCAATAACGAATAATGCGGTTGTCGAGACGGGTTCGAGGTTCCACAACTACTCACTTTTCGCTCAGGACGATTGGAAGGTTAATTCGGTTCTGACGCTGAATCTCGGTCTCCGCTGGGACGTTTATGCCCCGTTCAACGAGCAGCATAACCGTTTTTCGTTTGCACTTCCCACGGCCCCGAATCCGGCCGCCAACAACATTGGCGGTGCGTTGGTTTATGGGCAGCAGCTTGTCCCAACTCACTACAAGAACTTCCAACCTCGCGTCGGGCTGGCCTATCAATTCGACAAGAAGACAGTTTTCCGTGCCGGCTTCATCATAGCGGACACGATGGGTACACTTGGAGTCGGCGGTAACGGACCGAACGGACCCGGTCAGAACGGATATAATCCCCCGACCCCCATCCGCTCCTCTGTAACCGGTCAACCGGCATTCTACTGGAGTCAGGGAGTGCCCACGCCAGTAACGCCATTTCCTACAGGCACGGCTGGTTTCGGTGCAGGCAACTCGACGACGAACCCGAGTGGCGCGATCGCTCCTCCAATTCTAGCGGATGCCAATTTGGCTGGGCGCGCTCAGGAGTACATAAATTATAGCGCCGGTTTTCAGCGTCAACTGCCTGCACAGATCACATTGGGCGTTGCATATTCCGGAAGTGGCGGGCGATTCCTGTCGCGTTACGGAGCCGTGGGAGCGTACTCCAACTCAATGGATCCAAAGTACCTCGCGCTCGGCAGTCTGTTGAACGCACAGGCCACCGCCTCAAATATCGCGGCCGCACAGTCTCAATTTCCTAATGTCGGTCTGCCATTCCCGAATTTTAAGGGAACGATCGCCACGATGCTGCTCCCATTTCCGCAGTATGCGTTAGGGACTAGCTGCTACTCCTGCGACGAGGGCAGTTCCTCCTATAACTCAATGCAAGTGACCCTCGATCGTCACTTCTCCCGGGGGCTCACGGCGCAATTCACTTACACGCTGGCCAAAGAGATCGATGACATGAACAATTCTGCCAGCCAGCTCGGATCCGTGACGGGTGGAACTCGGAACCCATACGATCACACGCTGGATCGCGGGCTGGGTGAGATTGATCACCGGCACAACATTCACGTGAACTGGGTTTACGATCTGCCGTTCGGCAGAGGCCATCTTATTGGCGGCAACCGCATCGCAAATGCGATTGTTGGAAACTGGCAGTGGTCCGGCATTTACAACTGGGAGACGGGGTCCCCTCTTGGCGTCAACGGAACAAGCTGCCAAACGCCGGGAATCTCATCCAGCTGCATGGTCAACCTGAATCCGTCCTTCACGGGCAACGTGATGCTGGCGCCAATCGGATCAGGCGATGCGCATACAGCCGTCTACCTGAATAAAACCGCCTTTGCCGATCCAGCGCCATTCACGTTCGGAAATGAGCCTCGATCGGCTCCCTACGGATTGCGTGTCCCAACCTTTTGGGAGATCGATTCGACTCTACGCCGGACCTTCCCGATCCGCGAGCATGTTAGCTTTCAACTCTCGGCAGATTTCTTCAATCTGCTCAACAACGTGATCTTCGCCGCACCGGCCACAAATATCGATTCGTCAACGTTCGGCATAGTAACAACAACTCAAAACTCTCCGCGCCGCATTCAGTTCAGCGGCCGGTTGAGCTTCTAAAGTTGCGAGTATGACCAAATGAGCGAAATGCACACTCGTATCACGCTGGGTTCGGCGACAGCGCTCCTTGTATCGGAGTTGCGATGAAGTATCGCTCCCGGGCAGCGGCAGTCTCGTCGACGCAGAATTCGGCGCCGAGTATCCAGCTTCACGCTCGATTCAGTTTTTGACGGCGGCAGGCTCGGACTTGGAATCGTATTGGTTGCTGGCACTAAGACGGAAATGAGAACCGGTCTGATCAAACGGATTGAGCTATATCTCGAAGCACCTGTTGTTTTGTACCAGCGCAGGAGCTCCGAGTCTCAATTTTGAGGCCACAAAGCTGACTGAACGAATGCATGCGGCCAGAGACCTAGCGCAAGTCGTTTAATCAAAATGCATTCCTAATGGCCGGTTGGATCCTTCGGGAAGGGAAGGAATGGGTCGCAAACTTCTATTACCGGTTGTGGCACTGTTCTTCATCTGCGCCGTACTTTGCGTAGCCCCAGCAGAATTTCCAGCGCAATTGCCCGAGCAGAATACCAACGCACGTGAAGATTCTGGAAACCGCGGTCCGCAGGCCGGTAGGGGGGGATATCAGAGATCTGTAGAGTCGCGCTGGTGGCCCAACGTGTGCGAGGCCGCTCCCAGTCCCTGTAGGCCGGGGAGTGAAGCGACCCGTTGGGATAGTGAAGCGAATTTCCGCATGGGAGCGACTGCACTTCTTGGCTGGAAGATTGGGCTTGCGGCAAGCAGCTTTCCGGACAGCAACCTTTTCACAAGCATCGGACGCGCAGACGCGTTGAGTTTGTCCTATTTGGATGCGTCAAGTCTCCAGAAAGTGAACCTAACCATCCCCAAATACTTTGATTACAATCTTCAGCCCGGAGAAATCAGCGCCATTCAAGAAGAATTGTTTGCGTTCAATATGCCAATGGTGGCGTACGATGTTCCGGCGATTGGTTCAGACGAAGCATCGATCCGGAAAGTGTTTGATTTTGCCAAAGGTATGCGAGTCGTTACCATCGTAACGGCTAAGATTCCCGCCGATCTACCCCTTCTTGATACTATCGCAAGCGAATACGGAATTAATGTCGCCATTCAAGGGAAGCTGAACACTGTGTTGCAGGATATTCAGGATCGCAGCACTCATCTCGGGGTATGTGGAGATACGGGGACCTGGCTCCGGGAAGGAATCAAGCCCTTAGCCGCACTCTCGCAGGCGAAAGATCGGCTTTTAGTCGTACGACTGGGTGACAGGAATGCTCTTGGCCCCACAAGTCACGCAGTAGAACTCGGCACAGGCGTTGGCCAGATATCCGAATTCTTGAGCAAGATGTATCAGATGAATGTAAAACCATCGATCATCACCGTCGATGCGAACGTCGCCGTTGGATCTATGGCAGATATGTCTCGCGCGTATGACGCATTTGAAAACGCCTTGCGTCCTGTGATGGCGGCGCGCGTTGATGAAATATCTCGTACCGTTCCAATCAAGGGACCTGATCTCCTGAGCCCGGCGGAGAAAAAGGCCGTCGACGACGCGCTGCCTACCACGGCTCCCGCGACGCCTAAGAAACCGCGCAAGCTTTTAGTCCTTGACCTTAATGCGGGCTACGGCGGGCACCGCTCCATTCCCGCAGAGAACTATGCGATCCAACGAATGGGCGAAATCACCGGGGCTTACACGGCAATTTTTTCTAATGACTTGGACAACCTGAAATGGCCAAAGATCGAGCAGTATGATGCCGTCTTCCTTGACAACACTGTTGGCTTGGATTTCCCTGATCCAGAGGTGAGGGCCGGTTTGATTCGGTTTGTACGTGAGGGAGGGGGACTGGGTGGACTTCATGGGGTAACCTACACCTCCATGAATTGGCGGGAATTTCACGCAATGATTGGTGGCGTGCGTGGAAATCATCGTGGAAACGGTACTGAAAAAGTCTGGATTAAGATCGACGATCCTAATAGCCCTCTGACTGCGGGATTTCATGGGCAAGAGTTTGAATGGGCGGACGAGATCTACCGTCAGGTAACTCCGGAAGCGCTACAAATCAATTCTCGCGAAAAATTGCACGAACTTCTGAGCATAGATGTTGCTCGAACGGATATGCATCAAGGTCCGCAATTCAATACAGGGCCCGTAGCCCGTCCAGATGCCGATTACGAGTTGAGTTGGATACACAGTTATGGGAAAGGGCGAGTTTTCATTTGTACTTTGGGGCATAACCCGACAATCGTTACGACGCCAGAGACAGCACAGTTCATCTTGGCGGGGATTCAGTTCATTCTCGGTGATTTGAAGGCAGATGCAACCCCGACTGCCCAGGAAAAGCCACACTAATAATGCAGAGACTAAAGTAACGGACGCTCTTAATTATGCTTGCGGTTGGTTCCGGATGGGAGGCGTGGAGCTTGCGATCCGGCGACGTAATCAACAATTAATCGTTGCTGCTCCGTTGACGAATATCGTCGCGTCAAACTTCAGAGCGGTAACGACAACTCGCTCCACCGCATTCAGTTAAGCGGCCCGGTTCAGTTTTAAATTGGGAGGTAGTGATCAATGAGAGAATTGCGCAATCGTATCCTGTTGGGTTCTGCGGTGGCGCTTCTTGTGTCGGGGCTTGCGATGACGTATCGGTCCCGCGCAGCGGCAGCCTCACCTCAGGCGGCAGCATCTCAGCAACCTGCAACTGAGTCGGCCCAGGCGTCCCCTCAACCGCCAGCTGCACAGCAAACGGGAGCACGCGGGAGAGGTCCCCGCCCCAGTGAAGGAGCAGGCTCGACCATTTTCGGGAACTATTGCGAAAATTGTCATGGCAAACTTGATTCCGCTCCTGCCCCAGCCTTGTTGAAGAAGATGACTCCCGAACATATTTACGAGGTTTTGACGACGGGTGTCATGGCGCCCATGTCCCAAGACCTCACCGACCAGCAAAAGAAGGACATCGCGGAATGGGTCGGCGGGCGCAAATTGGAATTTGGAGACATCGGTGCTGCAAGCAAGATGCCCAACCAGTGTTCGGCCAAGGCCACGGTTGCGGACATCACCTCACTCCCCTCTTGGAATGGCTGGAGTCCTGGCATTCACGATGCACGTTTTCAGGATGCAAAGGACGCTGGCATTTCGCCCGAAAAAATTTCCGATATGCATCTTCGTTGGGCGTTTGCTATGCCTGGAGCTGATTCCGTATACGGGCAGCCAACCATTGTTGATGGCAAGGTTTATGTGACTTCCGACGCAGGGTATCTCTATTCGCTCGATGCAAACAGCGGCTGCGTCCACTGGTCGTACTCGGTGGGCATTGGGGTCCGCAGCGCGCCGATCGTGGGTCCCGTCACGCCGGGATCCAAGCGCTACGCTGTATTCTTCGGAGATATTCGCGGCAACGTCTACGCGGTGGATGCAAATAATGGAAAGCTGATATGGAAAGACCGCGTCGATGCTCAACCCCTATCGCGCGTAACCGGCGGCACCGTACTTTATGATGGTCGCCTCTACGTTCCAGTCGCTTCCTTGGAAGAGCCAGAATCCTCGAGTGCGAACTACCAGTGTTGTCAATTCCGCGGACTGGTAGCGTCCTTCGACGCCGCTACCGGTGAGGAGCTTTGGAAAAGCTACATGCTGCCAGATCCGCCATCGAAGCAGACCGACGCAAACGGGGTCACACATATGGGGCCTGCGGGAGTCGGAGTGTGGGGAACCGTTACCATCGACAAAAAGCGGAATGCCATGTATATCGGCACCGGCAATACTTTCTCGGGACCTGACATTGGACGTTCAGATGCTGTAATCGCAATGAACCTCGATTCTGGCAAAATCCTTTGGGTAAAGCAGGTTGAGCCCGCTGATGTCTGGCACACCGGATGCCCACAGGGTGATGGTCCAGAAGGCTTCCCGCCGAAGCGGGCACCCGGCACACCAGCAAGGGCACCAGCGAGAGCTGGATTTTCTCCACCAAAGATGCCCCCGAGCTATTACTGCGCCGATCCCGAAGGTCCTGACTGGGACATCTCATCGGGTGTAATGTTTGGCACGCGGCAGGATGGTCATGACATCTTGGTCGTCGGCCAAAAGTCGGGTTTGGTCTGGGGTCTTGATCCCGATAAGCAAGGTGAGATCCTCTGGGAATCCAGAAACGATCTGGCGCGCAGTCAGATTGTCTTTGGGGGAGCGATGGATCAGGATACCGCCTACTTCGCCTTCCGTTCAGGCGGCGTCGACGGAATCAATATCGCCGACGGAAAAGAGAGATGGTACACCGAAGTCACTTCTCCGCCTGAAATGGCTCAGCACAGGGGCTTCAGCGCTGCCGTCAGTGTAATTCCCGGTGTTGTTTTTGCTGGTGGACTCGACGGCATGCTAAGAGCCTTCAACACAACAGATGGCAGAGAGGTATGGCAATTCAACACGGCCCAGGATTTTGACACTGTGGACGGCATAAAGGCGCACGGCGGCTCAATCGGTTCTGCCGGACCCACAGTGGCAGGCGGAATGTTGTATGTCACTTCTGGATATACAGGATTCCAGGGCGGTGTTCCGGGAAACGTGCTGCTAGCCTTCTCGGAAAAATAGCGAAGGTAAAAGCTAGGCTAGCTATCTGTGTATTGAAAACGGTGCCTGGTGCTCGCGTATGTACCGTGTGCGCGGGCACCAAGGGCCGGCCGTGGCGAGATGAACCACGAAGTCCACTCCTCGGTCATCCGATGGCGTTCTTCTAATGTTGCGGTTTCGACAGAGGATTTGCAGGAGTGTTTCAGTGACAGGACGCCTCTCTGCTGCAGTGACGCTGCTTGCGTTTATCCTGCTCACCGTGCCTGTAACCGCTCTTGACAGGCCGGGCACGACGTTTAAGGTGTTTCAGTTTCCCTCAGACCAAATTCCACGCATCGATGGGGATATAAATGACTGGAAGATCGTGCCTGAAGACTATGCCATTGGGATGGACCAGCTCGTTGACCAGAGTGATCCGGACCATAAGCCTGACCAGTCGGATTTCGACGCCAGAGTTAAAGTAGGTTGGGTCAAGGGCCTTAACCGGCTTTATTTTCTCTATGAGGCTTATGCGAAATATTGGGATTTTGGCAACCGAGGGTTGAATCAGGACATATTTGAGCTTGTTGTGGACGGCGATCTGTCGGGTGGCTCGCTGGTTGAGCGCTTCAATGAAGCGCCGGAGCTCTCTGAACGTGATCAGCACTTCTCGATGCATGGTGTATTTGCGCAGAACTATCACGTCATGACGCCTGCTTTGGGGAAGGATTGGGCCATGTCGTGGGGCTGCAATTCCTACGTCAAGCAAATGCCGTACGCAAACGCTGCATACAAATACAGTTTCGCTCCCGGGCAATCTGGCAAGTTAGTTGTCGAGTTCTGGATTACTCCGTTTGATTATGCCGGTTGTGAGGGACCGCAGCGGGCTGTCGAGTCAAAGCTTGTCGAAAATAAGTTGCTCGGCATCTCTTGGGCAATCCTAAAACATGAGGGACCGGGCCGTCGCAGTGCATTCTGGAACCTTTCGCGGACGCGTGAGATGTATGGTCGCACTGACCATCTGGTTGCGTTCCGGTTGATGCCTCTTGAAGAGCCATGGCGTAAATTTCAGGCGGATTGGTCTTTCAAAATTCTCGATATGGATCGACGGCTGGTCGCTTTTCAAGATGAGTCCACAGGCGAAGTGACGGCATGGAAATGGGACTTCGGCGACGGAGCGACATCAACAGAGAAGAACCCGATTCATCGTTATTCGCGCGGCGCTGACTACGATGTGGTGCTCGAAGTAGTAGGTCCCAAAGGAGTATCCACGAGGGAAAAGATATGGGATGTCGATCTCAGATAGTCAGACGCGCTGTGATCGCCATAGTGCTGGCCATGTTTTCAGTCGCTCTTGGCGCTTCCGCGCAATGCCCCTCCGGCTTTAGGGATTTGGGTGAGGTCACGGCGACAACTCCGCCTGGCAGATACCAGGAAGTGAAGGTGACCAGACAGATCGCACTTCCCGCGGGCATTCAGATCGACGATTCGTATCATCAGTTGTCTATTCAGGCCGCGAGCG
Organism: Candidatus Acidiferrales bacterium; assembly: GCA_050746865.1. Taxonomy (GTDB): domain Bacteria; phylum Acidobacteriota; class Terriglobia; order Acidiferrales; family UBA7541; genus Palsa-295. The sequence goes on along the minus strand of JBOGMU010000037.1, from coordinate 11,066 downwards.
ACGGCGGAGCCTCCCACATGAGCGCGGGGCAGATACCGCCCGGCTTCCAGCTGTTGCCGGGTGGACAAGGCGGAGGCGCGTGGTGGTCAATTGATAATCCCCATCTCACGGAAGCGCGCGCAACTGACAATGGTTCCGGTCATCGAGTGTTTCGAGTCGACCTATACGCAAATTCCGGCGAGCGCCAGTCTTCAGCCGCTACTCAAAACGGGCCGCCACGGCCACCCAGCGTCCAGGTTCGTGTGTGTGTTAAGGAGGGAGGTGGCTGAACCATGCAAGGTCTTTTTTTAAAATATATAATATATAATCGCTGAAGTTTTACAGGTTTTTGTATATTTTGCTGCATCTGCTAGAAAATAGTATTTATAATCGTTTGAAGGGAGATTGTGAAATGAAGGTATCAGGCGCGGATGTGGCGCAGCAGCAGTCTACTAGGATGATCGAGAGACGCGTCCTTCGTGACGAAGTTCGAGAACGTCTCATGGAAGATATCCTGTCCGGTAGGTTGCAGCCGGGCGAACGCATTGTAGAAACCCGCGTGGCCAAGGAGCTCGGTCTGAGCCAAACTCCCGTCCGTGAGGCCCTTCGCGACCTTGAATTGCTCGGCTTTGTTGTGACCTCGGCGTTCCGGGGCGCAACTGTGCGTCGCGTCTCACCAGAGGATTGGGCTGAAATTTACCCCATTCGTGCCGCCTTGGAGGGTGTCGCAGCTCGTACTGCGGCAACACGAATTTCTGAAGAGGATGTGAGCAAACTGCGCGAACTTATTGAGGTGATGCGCGAGGCTTCAGAGCGTGGCGATAAGCACACGACGATTCAGGCAGATATTGAGTTCCATGCACGTATTGTCGAACTATCAGGAAACCGCGTATTGAAGCAACTGTGGCAATCCCTCCGTCTCGCCACAACAACGTTCTTAACGGTATCCGTCACACATAGGCCACTCCTAGAACTAGCTGAGAGGCACACGGTGGTGCTAGAAGCCCTGATGTCTCGCGATGGCGCAGCAGCGGAGGCTGCGATGCGAAGCCATATCTCCGATCTCGCCGAATTGGCTTTCTCAGAGCCAACATCTGCTGCATCCCCCAACCCGACGCATACGTCTGGTGCTGTCTGGCCCGAATAAACAGCGGGAAAGCGGTTTTCCGTTCCGGGCCGAATTTTATTGCATTGCGATAGAATCGATTATATATCTATCGCTGCATCAAGGAGCATGCTCGTGGAAGTATTAAGCCCCCCGTCCCTCAATTCTGAAGTCTCCAGAGTACAGCTTTTGCGAAATATGATGCTGATTCGCGAGCTAGAGCAGCAGGCCCGCGACCTGAGCGTCTCGACGCCGCCTAAAATCCTTGGTTCCGTCCACCTCTGCGCCGGGCAAGAAGCTGTTCCGGTGGGCGCACTTGCTGCCCTTTCGCCGACAGATCAGGTTGTAGCCACATACCGTGGCCATGGTTGGGCCGTAGCATCGGGTCTCTCTTTAGCAGAGATTTTTGGCGAAATTTGTCACCGCCAAGTGGGCGTAAATGGAGGCCGTGGCGGGTCCGCGTATATGATGGCCCCCCATGCGCGTTTTATCGGGGAAAACTCAATCGTGGGAGCAGGTTTGCCTATCGCATGTGGTATTGCCATGGCCAATGTTGCAAAGGCAAACGGCAACATCGTCATAGTCTCACTTGGCGATGGAGCCTTCAACCAAGGCGCAACCCATGAGGGGATGGCATTCGCCGCTGCTCGGAGCCTCCCGATCGTAATTGTCTGCGAGAACAACGGTTGGTCAGAGATGACTCCTACGTCCTTGACATTCAAAACGCAGCGGATCGCATCGCGAGCGAGTGCTTACGGGATGCCCGGCGTGACGGTCGATGGAACAGATCCGGTTACGATTAGGGAAACGGTGCTCCAAGCCGCCACACGAGCAAGGCAGGGCGAAGGACCAGTCCTGATTGAATGCCGAGTGCCGCGTCTTTGGGGACATTACAATCGCGATATCGAACACTACCGTCCGAAAGAAGATAAGGATCAGGCAGCCACTCGCGACCCCATAACTCTTTTTTCAGAGAAACTCATTCGGGATGGCGAAATCACATCTCGGGAATTTGAAGCCCTTGGTTTAGAAGTGAGGGAAGAGCTGTCGCGAGTTGCGGTGAGCGCGCTCGAATCTGCGGAGCCCGCTCCCGAAACCGCCAAAGACCATGTTTGGGCACCTACCTCAAAGCCGGAGCCTCCAACTGCTGGCTCGAGCGATGTCAAGAAGATGTCGTACATCCAGGCCGTGAACGCCGCATTGGACGCTGAGCTCTCCAGCCGTTCTGAACTCCTGGTGTATGGCGAGGACGTAGGCGTGGCGGGCGGCATTTTCGGAGCAAGTCGAGGACTCCAGAAGAAATATGGGCCAGGACGAGTCTTCGATACTCCTATCTCGGAAAGCGCGATTTTGGGATCGGCCGTCGGTGCGTCGATCATGGGCATGAAGCCTGTGGTGGAGATTATGTGGGCCGATTTCAGCCTGGTAGCCTTAGACCAGTTGATTAATCAAGCGGCAAACGTCCGCTACATTACACGAGGGCGCAGCGCTGCCCCAATTGTCGTTCGCACGCAACAGGGAGTTACGCCCGGTTCCTGCGCACAGCATTCACAGAGCCTCGAAGCCTTGCTCGCGCATATTCCTGGACTTCGTGTTGCTGTAGCGGCCACGCCACAAGACGCTTATTCGATTTTGCGAGCCGCTGTGGCCTGTGATGATCCGTGCGTAATATTCGAGGCAAGGTCCCTATACCAAAACAGCGGTAACGTAGACTTGAACTCGTCGGCAGAGCCCATCGGTAAGGCGCGTCTGTACGGTAGCGGACGGGATGCCGTCATCATCACGTGGGGAACTATGCTGGGGCCGTCGTTGGAGGCTGCCGATTCGCTGAAACAGGACAACATCGACGTGGCAGTGCTGGATCTACGTTGGCTATCGCCGCTCGATGAAGAGGCTCTGTTCAAAGCGGTTGAGAACGCCGGATACCGTGCTGTTGTCGCACACGAAGCGAACATCACTTGTGGCTTTGGTGCGGAGGTCGTAGCTAGGCTGCACGAAGCATTCGCAGGAGTTCCATTGCAGATTGCGAGAGTGGGTGCGCCGAACGTGCGAATCCCCGCCTCCCCTGTCCTCATGCGTGCCCTGATTCCGAACGCCTCACAGATCGCCAATACGGTGCATCGCGTAGCCGAAAAGCCTGTTGCGAAACGAGTTGGGTGACGGGTTGGAATTCTTAGTTCAAATGGAAGTCGGACCCATTGACGGCGGTCCGTCCGTGGAAACTGGGCTGCGCGCCCGCGAAGGCGAGCGGGCTCGCGAACTCGCGAGCGCAGGTGTACTAGAGCGGCTCTGGCGGATTCCGGGACGCCGCGCAAACTGGGGTATTTGGCACGCCAAGGATGACCATGAGCTGCAAACGGTCCTCGCGTCGCTGCCATTATTTCCATATATGAAGGTTGCCATTCATCCGTTGGAGTCTCATCCGAATGACCCGCAAACAATTAACCGTGAGAATGGCTCCGGCGGTATCCCCGGGCTGACAGGCACGGATCATTTCGGCGTCACTGTCCCCGACGTGGAAGAAGCCACGCGGTTCTTCGTAGAGGTGATTGGCTGCACTCCGTTTTATCCCCTAGGTCCAATTAGGTCTGACGATGACTGGATGAAAACACATTTGAATGTCCATCCGCGCGCGGAAATCGCAAAAATTCGATTTCTCCGATGCAAAAATGGAATCAATTTCGAGTTATTTGAATACAAATCTCCCGATCAACGTCGTGAGATGCCGAAAAACAGTGATATTGGCGGGCACCATATCGGGATTTACGTCGAGGATTTCAACAAGGCGCTCGCCTACCTGAAATCGAAATCGGTCACAGTTCTCGGCGAGCCGTCTATCCGGATAAGTGGCCCCAATGCTGGACGAACGTGGATCTACTTTTTGACACCCTGGGGTATGCAGATGGAATTGGTTAGCTACCCTGGTGGGATGGCATATGAGGAAGACTCTACGGGACGCATGTGGCATCCGTCATTTCCGAATCGATAGCCAAAGAGTGCGAAGCTCGTCCTGCAATTTTGATTTCGGCGCATTCATTCTTTTCAGTCGACCCGCATGCGACGAGCCTAGGAGCCAAGCGAGATGAAAGCGTCAGCTCGAGATTTGTTTTCCGTGCAGGGGAAAATCGCGCTCGTCACTGGTGGATATGGCGGAATAGGACACGCCATAAGCGAAGGATTAGCTGCTTTCGGCGCAAAAGTTGCCATTAGCGGGCACAATCTGGACAAAGCAAAAGCCTGTGCGGCAAATCTCAATTTGCGCGGATTTGATGCGTATGGTTGCGGCTTCGATGTGATTTCGATCCCTGAGATCCAGCACATGGTCAATGAGGTAGTGGATCATTTTGGGCGTTTAGACATTTTGGTCAATACGGTTGGCCTTAACCGTGAGGAGAAAGCCACGGAAGCGACTGAACAGGCGTTCGATTACGTGCTCGACGTGAATCTTAAAGGCGCAATGTTCCAGGCCCAAGCCGCTGCTCGTCAAATGATCAAGCAAGGCAGCGGCGGCAAACAGGTGCATTTGGGTTCGGTGCGCACGCAACTTGCGTTGAGAGGACGCGGATATGCGGCGTATTGTTCGGCGAAAGGCGGCTTGGGAATTTTGTGCAAGCAGCTTGCCGCCGAATGGGCGCCAAATAAGATCAACGTAAACCTGGTCGCGCCCACTTTTATTGAGACTGAACAAGTAGCGAAAATGCTTTCCGACCGCTCATTCTACGAGAGCGTCGTAAATCGAATCCCATTAGGCAGAATCGGGACGCCGCAGGACGTGATGGGCACGGTACTTTTTCTGGTCTCGCCGGCATCAGACTTTGTTACAGGGCAAACAGTTTATGTAGACGGCGGAATCACAGCCACGCAGTAGTCCTATGCACAAAAAAAGCGCAATCGGCCAAGTCAGCTCCAACCGATCGCCGCGCTCCCGCCGAGCGATTTCAGCATCAGTAGTTCTTGCAATTTCCATCGCCGCGATTAGCCGCTATGCGCATTCCCCGGCAGATGTTAAAATGCTTGGCGTAACACGTCTCGATTCCGCACGTGTTGGCTGATTTTGTCCGGACCGTGCGAAAACTGGAAGCTGAGCAAACGAAGCTGCAAAGCTTGTCCACTCAATAAGTTGGGCCTGTAGCTCAGGTGGCTAGAGCGCACCCCTGATAAGGTTGTTTGGGCATTTCCGCAAGTCTCCCGATTTCAGCTAAATAGCGGCAATCTAAGATATTTAAGCACGAATTGTCCTTCTTTGGAATACGGCCTTTTTTGCTGATTTTTGATGCTGAATGGACGTTTTCTGGGCGGTAAGAAATCAAACTGAAAAACGTCTCGGTGTTTGCGAGAGGATTCCTGCCGGAGTGCGAAGGCCCTGAGCATGCCCACGAGTCAACAAAGCTAGAAGTGCCTGGAAAAGACGACCAAATTCCGCAAAACAGCCACTTTTGCAGGAGGGCTTAGTAGGGGCTGAAATATCAGCTTATGGTTGACGGGCAGCCAGGAAGCTAAAAATGGTGAGAAATTGTTAGATTGTCGGTGTTTACGTGCGATCACCGTTTTTTTGTTCTTCCAGATGAGGACTTCCGCGCTCAAGACCAACACCGGCAGCGAGAACGTTAAAATTGCACCCGCAATTTGCAGTATCGTGCGGGCGTTCTCCACCTTTACCGTTCTTCGAATCCATCTTGGCACGGATGGTCTCGAGTGCTCAGGCATGATTGTTGTCCTTTAGAAAAGTGAAGGTCGTGCCGTACCTCCCAAGAGTGCGGTGTTCGCGTTCGCAATTGTGTGAGTCCCTTCGTGCCCACCGCAGGAAAACAGCAGATACACCTCGGGAAATCCACCGGCTCGAAGCGTTAGGCCAGCAGAGAAGCTATGTAGCCACTGCTGTTTCCAAATTGCCCCGAGTCAGAGCCACTTTCCCCTCATCGGCAATGCAATGTGTGGCCGAGCCATGCCACTTGAACTGCTGCTTAAACAGCTGTGCGCAGATGACGCTTGGGCACGTTTGCGATCACTTTCGTGCCTCGGCTGCTGGTTTTAATCTCCAGGAAGCCGCTCAGCTGTGCCATTCGTTCCCGCATGCCAGCTATGCCAACGCCAACCTTGCTGGTTCTCGAAGCACGGTCCACCACGCCGTCAGGAATCCCTTGGCCGTTATCGATAATCGTTACGATCACTTCGGCGGGAGTCTGTTCGACTCTGACGAACGCCTTGCTGGCTTTGGAATGCAGGTGAACGTTTGTCAGGCTGGCCTGAACCACGCGGAAAAGCGCTAGTTCGGCCTCCTGGGTCAGCCGCGGCAATTCGTAAGTTATCTCCAGTTCCACCTTCAGCCCCGGCCTTTGGTTGATTCCACTCACGTACCACTGCAGCGCTGTCTCCAGACCGCAATCATCAAGCATAGGCGGGTGAAGCAGATAGGAAAGGGTCCGCAGTTCATCGGAAATGCTGCTTGTAAGAGAGGCACACTGCGCAAGCTTCTCTTCGCGCAACTGCGCAGGAATCCCGTCTTTGAGAATAGATAGATTTATTGACAGTAGCGCAAGCTTCTGGCCTGTGCTGTCGTGTAGCTCGCGCGCGATCCGGCGGCGCTCCTCGTCTTGGGACCTATATAGCAGTCCGGCGCACCTTTGCCGCTCTTCTTCGTTAATGTGACCATCGAGCGCGATCGCCGCCAAGTGAGTAGCCTGCTCGATCAATTGCAGGTCGCCGTCCACCGGCGTATGAGGCGCTGGATAAAATAAGATCAAAGTGCCCAGGATCATTCCGGTCCTGGACAAAATAGGCGCAGCCCACACTGCTTCTATTCTCTCGCTAATAGCCAAGTCCCACCGCCCGGCAAATGACGGATCGCACCTCACATCAGCGACCGGCACCTGCCTTCCCCGGCTTGGGGCGGCGGTCCCGAAACTCGCGTGGGAAGGCATTTTCAATCCGTCGAACACTTTGGTCCACTTTTCCGGAACTTTAGGTCCGGCTGCCAACCGCAGATGCACCCCGTCGCTGTCCAGCAAGAGAATGGTCGGCACGGACCCGGGCGATTCGGCATCGATCAGGTTGCAGAGTTCATTCAGGACCCCTGTCACCGGGGCGCCTTGCGATAGCATTCTGAGTACACGCGTTTCTGACATCATCGTTCGAAGCGAAGTAGCTGTCCCCATTTTTTGTTTCCCCCTCCCAAGCAGAATTCTAGGGAGAAGCAAATTGTAGGGGCATGCCCCTACACAGTCTGTCGAATATTGGACATGGCCCTCACTTGGCGAAAGAGGCCGTTTGTCGCACCGACTACGTAGCTCCCGGTTATGTCCCATTCAGCACAGCATTGCGGATACGTGGTAGCGCATGCTTTGATACGGACAAAGGCGGCACGAAATGGACCACAACGAATTTCTTGAGTTGCACGCAGGTTGCGTCGCCGCGATGCGCGCTTACGTTGTCGAAGCGGAGAAATCGTGCACGTTGTTGGGGAAATGCACCGGTCAGCCCCTCACGTTCGAGGAACGCATGGCCCTGCTTTGCCAAGCGATTACCGAGAACGACGCCCACATGAGCTACCTAGGCGCCAAAAGCTTTCTACATGGTGCGGCGCTGCTCGGCTACGGATCCTTAAACTGAGATATGCGGCCGAAGCCGCCCCCCGGGCGCGAAATAGAGTTGGATGGGAAGGCGAACGATGAAAGCCCCCAATTTACGTTTGTGCATGACCGTGTCGCTAAGCGCGGCGCCGCAGGAGAAGATCAGTGACTTGGTGCTGACGGGACACTCAGACCGTGTGCCAATCACGCAGATGAGCGGAAAAAGTTATGTTGAATTGAAGCGCTGGCAAGAGTCGCAAACGGGTCGGTGACTTTCAACGGGAGTCAAATCGCGTTGACCCTGCCAACGGGGGCAGGAAGCGCAACAAGCGCCGGGTAAGCCCAGCCGCAAACTCGGGGTTTTCGCTCGAGCCTTTGCGCGCAGGATCGAAGAGATGAGCACTACTCGCGAATGGCACGGCGCGCTTGGTAGTGCCATCGAGAATCAGCTTTCGGTCGCTGAATCCTGGCTTGCGCCTTACCAGGCGCGGGCGGCGACCAATTGCGACTCGTGCAGGTAGCAGCGTCGACGGACGCCGATCGCGGCAGCGCCCATTGGTTACAAGTGCCTACCAGCATATGAAGCAGCTAAGCGATAAGTATGTGGCTCAGCGCGTGGGCTTGAGTTACATCCCGCGCGATTAGCTCGATAACGACGAGCTGAATCCGCGGACTACGGCGTGCGGTCAATCGCTGGAAGAAATGGTAGCCGTCGGGCAGTTTATTGACGAGGGTGCCTGCTATTAAGAATCTCGGATCAGTCGCCGCCAGCGAGTGCACAGAACTGCAAGATTAAAGGGCATCCGTGTGCATTCCCGCTAAACCACCCGAGACAGCGCCAAATCTGCGTCAGGCGACTGACTAGCGCTTTGCCGAACGTAAGCCGCAGGCTAACGCCATAGAGTTCCATCGAGTTGTTCAAGCTCGTCTGATCAGGACTCTGCAAAGGAGAGCTCTCGCCCATCCCCGATTGCCGAAGCCGCGGCCATCGCCTCAGCATGCTGTCGAAACCCTCGAGTTGCAGGCGCCCTTCCCAGAATTGCGCTAGCGGCAAGGTCGACTCGGTCCTGAACGGGGTCCGGTTCACTACGATTGAGAAGCGAGTCTTTAGGCTGGCTTCGGGCTCGAATCTTGTAACAGAGATTCTTGTGAAGCGGCTGGGCGGCGCCGGTGCGGGATTGGCTCTCAGAAGGGGAGCCGGCCGCTCGCGCGACGCCCCAAAGCGCAATTCCGTCGGGGCGGAGGGCGGCTGGGCCACAAAAGTCGGGCGTGGAGTTGCCTGCGCTTCCACAGGCAGGCGCTCACCAGGAATCCGATCACGAGAATGAACCGATTCCGCATCGATGCGCGTCCTTGCTCAGTGCGAACTTGGAGCTGAGGCGGTTCAAAAAGAGGGAAACTGAGCGACGCAAGAGATGCAGACGCCTCACAACACATCCTCGGAGCTTCCACGCCGGATGTCTGTTCGATTGCGCACATCCGCCGGAGGCGAGACGCGATTCACTGTGGTTTACCTTCGAGTATGCCACGAGCCGAGATCACGGCTGCGTGGCCGCGATCTAGCTCAATCCCGTGAAAAACCTAGATCGATCCGCAGGGACCCCGCTTCGTAATGTTCCAAAAGGAACATTAATCGTCTGTGTTTGTTGTGATAATCAGAGAGTCGCGTTCCAGCGAATCGAGAGGAATCTCTATGAACACGTTTCTAGTTGTGGTTTCCTTGCTTGCCGTCTGGCCTATGTCCGGTGCGAAGAAGTACCAAATGACGCCAGATCCCAGCGTTCCGGCGGCAAGCGGCGTAGTAGACGTGCAAGCAGACAAGAACAACGGAAACATGAAGTTGGATATAACCGTACACAACCTATCTCAGCCGGGTAATCTGACGCCGTCAGAGAATACGTACGTCGTTTGGATTCGTCCCAGTGGTGAAGAGGCCCACAAGCAGGGCGCGCTTGGTATTGACAAGAATTTGAAGGGGGAGTTGAAGGTGATGACGAATGCCAAAAACTTCGACGTCTTCATTACTGCTGAACAGAGCGGCAGCGTGACTGAGCCTTCGAGTGTCGAAATTCTTCAAGCGCACGTGAGCCAGTAGCGATTACGCGGCGCCATCGGTAGAACCAACGACCGCGTGGTTTGGAGAGGAGAAGTCAACGTGCAATCAGGAAGGCCCTACGACATCATGATTGACAAGCTGATCGCCGAACAGGCGCACGGCTATTGGGAACGGCGAGGAAGGCCCTTCGGATCGCCTGAAGTTGACTGGTGCCGCGCCATTGAATACATCAGGCGCGAAGGCGAGCGGCATGGCGTGGGGATAGGACCAGACCACTAACCGGCACGAGGCTGGCTTGTACAGCGAATCATGCAGAAGCACAACGGCTCGGCGCGGTAGCGTTCCCCGCCCGGATCCTAGCAAAACTCGCTCGTTCTCGCGGTCATCCATGCGTTGCACCAACGTGCTGAGGCGCGAGACGTGTGAAGAACCGCCACACAGTTCCGGCCATCGGAGACGTAACAACGAAGAAGTCCAGTGCGCTTCTCGATGTCACCCTGACTCATGTTTTTCATTTCTCGAATCGCTTTCAAACGCCCGCCGATCAGAGTTCTCCTATGATGTTTGTCTACTCGCTTGTTGAAGGAAGTGGTTTTTCATGCTTTTGACCTGCCCCCCATTTTTGGTCCGGTCATAAGTTAGCTTAGCTTCCGGGTGATCGGTCAATGTACCCCGGCTTCCACCACATGATAAGCGTGGCGAGATGGTTGGCCGATGTTGCGGCACCTACTTGGCCGGTCTTCCGCGCCTCAGGCATAGGGCAACCAGATCCGAAATGTTTGCTTCACCAACGCACATGACCGTATCTGCGCCACCCCAATAGATTTTGACGGTCCCATCGCGCTCCGGAACCGCGCCGCACGTAAAGACCACATTGTGCACGTATCCCGTGATTTCCCAGGGATCCTCAGGTTGCAAAATCCATGAGTCGCCCACACCAATAACCTTCGCGGGATTCTGCAGGTCATGAAGCGCCACCCCCAAACGATAGACCGATCCATCCATCGTCTGGAAAACTCCATGATAGATGGAGAGCCATCCCTGGTCGGTTTTGATGGGCGGCGCACCGGGACCGATCTTCATTTCGTCCCAGTGATATTGCTCAGGCTTCATGATGAGTTGGGACTCACCCCAAAAACGCAGATCTGGAGAGTAGGAAATCCAGATGGACCAAGGAGCGATTTCCGAATGATGACGGTCAAGCCGGGCATAGAGCCCGTCAAACTTCTCTGGAAAAATCACCACGTTCCGATAATCCGCTTGCGTTATGAGGCAGACTTTTTCCACCAGCTCGAAATCCCTTGTCTTAGCAAGGGCAATCCTTACCCCATTTCGCGAGTAGGCACTGTATGTAATG
>JBOGMU010000036.1:0-5144 GCA_050746865.1 Candidatus Acidiferrales bacterium | reverse complement strand
CTACGCGACCCACAAACACCCTGCGGTTCAGCGCTGGTTGAAGCGTCACCCGCGGTTCCATATCCACTTCACGCCCACCAGCGCGTCCTGGCTGAACATGATCGAGCGCTTCTTTCGCGACCTCACCGTAAACCGTCTTCGCCGCGGCGTTTTCCGCGATGTCATCGATCTGGTCACCGCCATCGAAGCTTATGTCGACCGGCACAACCAGACACCGAAACCGTTCATCTGGACCGCATCCGCAACCGACATCCTCGAAAAAGTGAAGCGCGCCCGCAAATCTCTCCTTACTGTTCAATCTGTGTGACGCAGACCACTAGCGGAGATTTAAGTACGCTTTAGGCCCTCCAGGTCTCACGCTCCATACTTGTCCGCGCCCACGATCCCAAATGCTCGCAAGTGTGACGCTATAGAGCTCGACACGCGCCAAGCGTTCAAACGTGCCTATACATGCGCCACTTCAAGCGTGATACATTTGTTGCTCCCGTTTCACAAAGATCAGCAAGGAGCAGAATATGCCGCGTCCAATCGTGCTCATACATGGATATTCAGCCGGCGGCCTGGACTTCGAACCGCTTTGCAAAGAATTGACCAGTGCCGGGGTTCTGCCGATCGACCTCAACATCGGCAATTACGTCTCCCTGAACAATGAGATCACGATTAAGGACATCGCTGAAGGATTCGATCGAGCACTCCGCAACAACCCCCGCCTGAATCAGGAGCAGGAATTTGATGCGATTGTGCATTCGACCGGCATGCTGGTGATCCGTTCATGGCTGACGAACTATGGAGCGGCAGTTACTCACAACCTGCGCTTGAAACGGTTGAAGCATCTCATCGGATTGGCCCCAGCCACGTGGGGTTCACCGCAAGCGCACAAAGGCCGCACTTGGATCGGAGCGTTGGTGAAGGGCAATAGAGAACCTGGTCCGGACTTCCTCAACGCCGGTGATGAGGTGCTTGACGGTCTGGAACTCGGAAGCCGATTTACCTGGGATCTAGCGCACCTCGATTTACTCGGAAGTGTTCCCTATTATGGCCAAGGACCAGATACACCGTATGTTTGCGTCTTTATCGGCAATAGTCCTTATACCGGAATTTCGAGCGTTGCCAATGATCCAGGTACCGACGGAACGGTTCGATGGGCGGGTTGTGGCCTAAACACCAGAAAAATTTCTATCGATCTGACGCGAACTCCGATTGGCGAGGATGGCAAGCCGGCGTCCAGAATATCGATAAGTCCATGGGCAGGACGGATTGATGTGCCTATGATTCCGGTTGACGGCAGGAATCACGCCACGTTGATCAGCAATCCTGATAAAGACATGGTGCGGCGGATTATTGATTTCCTGAATGTCGCGGACGCGCCAGGTTACGAAGCTTGGCTCGACCGCGCAAGAACGGGTGCAGAGGCTGCGAAGGCGAAGATGCTTGTGAATCCGGGCAAAGATGCCACCGGGATCGAGGGCGAATTCAAGGCCTTCTTCGGCCATTTATTCCAAGCCGGAGAACAACCGATGGAGGGCTGGCAACAGTTCGTCGTTCACGCCAGAGATGAGCGCGGGGACCCGGTTACCGATTACCTCGTGGACGTGTTGCGGAACGACGGGAGTAAATGGGTTGAATTTGCGGAAATGTATACGGATGTCCATGCCTACGGAGCAGATCCGAGCTTTCGCTGTTTTCACATTCGACTTCCCCAGGGCATTTCGCACGGAGGTCTTCTCTTGCAGATTCGTATCACCGCTTCGACCGGTACAGCTTTGATGGCATATCAGGGATACGGAAGCGATGATGACGGGAAAAAGATGACGGCCACAGCACAGCCCGTCGTGATCGAAGTGAATGGACTCGGGAATGCATCCCTGTTTTATCCCTTTACGACTACTTTGGTAGAAATCATCGTAAATCGAGAACCGTCGCCTCTGGATAGGGTCAGTGACATATTCAAGTTCCTTGAAACCACCTGATCGTCCTAAAAGTTACAGTCAGAGTGCCGCTTAATCCTGGAGGCCCAAACATCCGGCATCGCCCGCTGTGGTTACTTCGGGCGGCGGGTCAAAGTTTCTTGTGAAATCCGGCTCGACGGCTTTATCGCGCCGGGGAGAGCTCTTTTATCGAATTGGCCTTGCGTATCGTTAACGATCCCGCTCTTCATCACCGAATGGGACAAGCAGCCTGCGAAGAGGCGCGGCCGTTCCTGGCCAGAAGTCTTTGGAAAATTGTACTCTATGTACTAGGACTCAATCGGCCCGACAACGGATTTTGCCTCTCATGTATCCCCTCCCACAATCGCGGTGAATTGAATTATCTTTTCGACGTACAATAGACTGGCCGTACCGTGACTTCGCCGATCGCCATTATTGTGTGCCTGATAGGAGCCGCTGGGTGGGCTTTTGCTCTTATCCAGTATCGTCGAGCACGACGCGCCTCACAGGAAAGAACAGCCGCTACCAATCAGGTTCTGTTGCAAACGCGATACCTCGATCTGTTTGAGAACGCGCACGACGCAATCTATACTCACGATCTGAATGGAGGGATTCTCTCCTGGAATCGTGCGGCGGAACGCTTGAGCGGATATAGCCGGTCTGAAATCGTGCGGAAGTCGATTTTCGACTTGCTTGCGCCGGACTCTCTGGCTTTGGCGAGAGAGAAACTTCACATTCTGGCGAGCGGCGTCGTGCCACCCGTGTATGAACTCGTGTTCGTCGAAAAGGAGGGGTCCCGGCGCACGCTCGAAGTGAGCGCTCACCTAGTGTGGGAAGCAGGCCGGCCCGCCGTGGTGGAGTGCATCGCGCGGGATATCACCGAGAGAAAACGGGCTGAAATCGAGCTCCAACTAGCGAAAGAAAAAGCCGAGGAACTTTCCATGGCGAAGTCGCGATTCCTCGCCTATATGAGTCATGAGATCCGCACTCCGTTGAGCGGCGTGATCGGCATGAGCAACCTCCTGCTAGAAACCACGCTCAACGAGCAGCAGCAGGAATATTCCGAAACCATCCAGCGTTCTGGCGACGCACTGCTGACAGTCATCAACGATGTTCTTGATTTTTCGAAAATCGAAGCCGGCCGGATGATTCTAGAGTCGGGCCGGTTCTCGATCCGGAAAGAACTCGCCAGTTTGCTGAGCCTCTTCGGGTCGCAGGCGCGGTCGAAGCGGCTTAACATGACGCTGGAAGTGGACCACAGAATCTCGGATGTCCTCGAAGGAGATGCGGCGCGACTGCGGCAAGTGCTGATTAACCTGGTCGGCAACGCCGTAAAGTTCACGGATCGAGGAGGAATTGAACTCCGCTGCGAATTGCTGCAGGACACAGCGGAGGGGCCGCTGATCCGTTTTGAAATTAGCGATTCGGGAATCGGAATCCCAGCCGATTCGATCGGGACGCTGTTCGATCCGTTCACGCAAGCAAACGGGTCGGTTGCGCGCTATGGCGGCACGGGCCTTGGACTTTCGATTTCGCGGCAGATTGTCGAGTTGATGGGTGGCAATATCACCGTCGATAGCGAAGACGGCGCCGGAAGTACTTTTTCGTTCGCTATCGTCCTCAAACGTGCTCCTGAAACAGCATCCGGGGGACAGGCCGCGAATACGATCGAGACAGCTCGCGCCAACGCCAAGAGAGGCGCGATCGTATTGCTGGCGGATGATAGCGTGGTCAGCCAGACCGTGTGCCTGCGCCTGCTCGAGAAACTCGGTTGCGACGTAGATGTCGCTTCGGAAGGAGCAACCGCCGTCGAGAAGTGGCATGCCCGCAGACCGGATCTAGTGCTTCTCGACTGCCAGATGCCCGGCGTCGATGGATATGAAGCGGCGGCCCGAATCCGCCAGCTTGAACCGAATGGATGGCATACACCGATCGTCGCGCTCACGGCGAATGCGCTGGGCGGCGATAGGGAGAAGTGTTTGGCGGCCGGAATGGACGATTACGTGGCGAAACCGCTGCAATTAGAGCAATTGCGAGGGGTGCTCGAGAAGTGGGTATATGCACGTCAGCCCGATAAACCGGCAGCATGATAAACCGGCAGCATAAGGCTCGCCCATCAGAAGCCTTCCGCCGAGACGCAGTGCTCAGGATTAAGCTGACGATGCGTTCGATCGAGTGGAGGCGAGTGATCCACTTGTCGCCACTTGCGCGTACATAACCTGTACTAGTCTCAACTTGATCTGACATTTGATAGACTGCGCGGAAGCGCGTCAGGAGAATGTCAGCGATGAACACCGAACAGAAGATCATCAAAAACAAAGTAGGACTGCTGAAGCTCAGCGAAATGCTGGGCAGTGTCTCGGAAGCTTGCAAGGTGATGGGCTATTCCAGAGACAGCTTTTACCGCTTCAAGGAGCTCTACGACAAGGGAGGCGAGGTGGCGTTGCGCGAGATCAGCCGGCGCAAGCCCTGTCCCAAGAACCGGGTCGAAGAACACGTCGAGAAAGCCGTAGTGGAAATGGCACTGGAGAAGCCGGCTCTGGGCCAAGTGCGCGTGGCGAACGAGCTGACCAAACGCGGCCTGTTCGTTTCCCCGACCGGCGTTCGCAGCGTCTGGCTGCGGCACGATCTGGAAACGTTCCGCAAGCGGCTGAAAGCGCTGGAGGCCAAGTCGGCCCAGGAACACATCGTTCTCACCGAGGAGCAACTGCATGCCATGGAGCGGGCGCGCGAAGAAAAGGAGGCTCACGGCGAGATTGAGACCGCCCATCCTGGCTATCTGGGGGCTCAAGATACCTACTACGTGGGCACCATCAAGAGTGTGGGCCGGATCTATCAGCAAACGTTCCTCGATACGTACACCAAGGTTGCCTTCGCCAAGCTCTACGACCGCAAGAACGCGCTGGTCGCCGCCGACATGCTCAACGACCGTGTGCTGCCGTTCTTCGAGGAACAGAAAGTTCCGCTCCTGCGTGTGCTCACTGATCGCGGCACAGAATACTGTGGTCAGCGCGAGCACCACGAGTATCAGTTGTACCTGGCGGATGCGCCAGTACAATCTGACACGCACCCATTCCGGCAAATATTGCTACGGCAAACACCCATGCAAACATTCTTGGATTCGGCCCACCTGGCCCAGGAAAAGATGCTTGACTCGCTCCGGCACACAGCGCCGGAGGCGGAGCGGAGCCCTGCGCAGCGGAGCGCAGGCGGAGG
>JBOGMU010000035.1:0-3889 GCA_050746865.1 Candidatus Acidiferrales bacterium | reverse complement strand
CTCCTGGCGCATCTGCGATGGGAAAAGATAGTCGCTTTTTTGCTCGATTTTCATTCCCGGCCCGCCAGTAGAGATCGCAACTTCCGCGGACAGCGACAGATCTTTCACAGCAGCCAACTTATCGGCGCCACCGAGCGCTTGTTGCGCTTTCTCGAGCAGTTCCCTGCCCTTCTGCGTACTCGCCGGATTCGCCGCGACGGTTTCCTTCTTCGGCTCGGGAATAGTCAGATCGATAGCGGTCTCTTTCAGTCCGAGCGTCGACAGCGGCGTGACAAATTGCTTCGGATTACCAATAGCGACGACAGTAAATTGCTCGGGATGCAAATACTCCTTCGCAACTCGCAGCACATCCGCCTTCGTCACCGCGGCGACGGCTTTCTGGTAAGTGAAAATGAAGTCCTTTGGATAACCGAAGTATTCGTACTGCAGCAAACGATTCAGAGTCTTACTCGGCTCGTCGAAGTAAAACACAAAGCCATTAAGCACCGTGTCCTTCGCCGTCTGTAGTTCCTGATCCGTCACCTCGCTCGTGCGAATCTTGTTAACTTCGTCGCGAATCGCTTCGATGGTAGGCACCGTGTCTTTCGATTGAGTACTGCCGTTAATTTCGAATAGGCCCGGATGATCATATTTCGCGGCCCAGGAAGCCCCGATGTCGTAAGCGTAGCCGAGCTCCGTCCTGACCTTCTTAAACAGGCGGCTCGAGAAACCGCCACCGAGAATGTCGCTCATTACCGCGAGCGCGGGAAAATCCTTATCGTCGAACTCGCCGCCCAGTTGACCGATATTAAAGTAAGTCTGTGTCACATCGGTCTTGGTCGCGAGATAGATGCCGGGCTCCGGTTTCTTCTCAACGGCTGGAAACTTCGGCACCGGCGGTTGCTTGACGGTCCAATCCGCGAACAGCGATTCAAGCTTCGCTTTCATTTCCGTGCTCGAAAAATCTCCGTATACCGCAAGCAAAACATTCGACGGAAAGAAATAACGCTGGTAGAACTGAACCAGGTCCTGGCGCTGAATCTTGTCTAAGTCCGAGTATTCGATCATCCAGCCGTAAGGCGTATTCCGGCCGTAGACGATGTTCGTGAATTCACGATTCGCAATTCCCGACGCCTCGTCGTTGCGGCGCGCAATCATACTGCGAAGCTGAGTTTTGGAGAGATCCAGTTTGTCCTCTCGAAAGGCCGGCGAAGTGAGAACATCCTTGAACGCGCCGAGCACTTGGTCGGCATTGTCCTTCAGGCAGGAAAACGAAACCGAGCCGCTGGTTTCGCCGATGTCGCTCTCGACCGACGCCGCGACGTTTTCAAGTTCCACGTCGAGCTGGTCACCGGTCTTCTTTTCAGTTCCTCCGGTGCGAATCAGAGTGCCTGTCAGATCCGCGAGGCCAATCTTATCTGGAGGATCGAACAGATTGCCGGTACGTACTAGCGCAACTCCGCTCATCAATGGCAGCTCGTGGTTTTCAAGCAAATACACCTTCATGCCGTTGGGGAGCGTGAAAGTTTCAGGCTTCGGAATGACGACGGGTTTAAGGGGCGGGAATTTCAGATCTTTCCACGATGGAAGCGGCACGGGCCGGTGAACCTGCGTTTGGCCGGCGGCCGCCATCGTAAATACAAAAGCGAGAATCAGAAGCTTTTTCATTGACCTGCCTCCGCCGGAGCCTGGGGCTTCTCCGTTCCCGGTGAAACCGTGTAAGCTACCGTGCGAGATTCGGGAATCAGATACTCGCGCGCTACCCGCTGGACGTCATCCGCCGTCACTTTGTTAATATCATCAAGACCGGTAAATAGCTTCCGCCAATCTCCATAATTCACGTAATAGTAAGTCACCGCATCCGCAAGACCGGAGTTACTATCTAGCCGCCGGATTAACGACGCCCGAACCTTAATGCGAACGCGTCTGAGAGTTTCTTCGTCAACTTTCTGCGTCTTCAAGCGCTCCACGATGTCGTAAATAGCCTTCTCGTTTTCCTCCACCGTGTGGCCCAGGTTTGGCGCATCGAATATTACGAACAAGGACGGATACTCACCGCCCGGATACGACTGCGCTACCGCGCCCAGCGCCAGCTTCTTATCCCGAACCAGATCTTTGTAGAGCAACGAGGTTCTGCCCCCAGACAGAATCTCACTGAGAACGTCGAAGACTGGATCGTCCTTATCGTTCTGATCGGGCCGTTTATAAGCAATCGCGAGGAGTGGCTGCGAAGCGGATTCCACGGTGATGCGTTTCTCGCCTTCCTGCTTCGGCTCGATGGTGCGCACGCGAGGCGGAGTTGGTCCCGCCGGAAGCATCGAGAAGTATTTATCCGCGAACCGTTTTGCGTCGGTGGGATAGACATCACCCACGATACCGATAGTAATGTTCGACGGAACATAGTAAGTCTTGTAAAACTTGACGGCTTCCGTGAGGCGGAAATTATCGATATCGCTCGACCAGCCACTCGGCGGAACGCGATATGGATGCGCCTCGAAAGCCGTCGCAAGCAGTCCTTCGATCAACTGACCTTGCGGATTCGACTCGACGCGCATCCGGCGTTCTTCCCGCACAACATCGCGCTCTTTGTAAAATTCGCGGAATACGGGATCGAGAAATCGCTGCGATTCGAGCAGAAACCAGAGTTCCAGGCGGTTCGATGGAAAATTGTAGAAGTAGTTAGTGGAATCTTCCCCGGTGGACGCGTTCATGCCCACGCCGCCATTTTCCTCGATAATACGCGGATATGCGTTCGGAACGACGTACGACTGCGCTTTCGCCATCTCGGCATCGAGCTGCTTGCGCAGGTCTTCCACTTTTTTCGGATCGGCGTGGATACCCTTGTTTCGCTCGGCGTCGTAGAGATCGTAAATATGTTCCATCTCGTCGATCGCCTTTTTTTCCGCCGGGTAATTTTTCGTGCCAATGGTCTCGGTACCCTTAAAGGCCATGTGCTCGAACATGTGGGCAATACCGGTTTCGCCCTTGGGATCGTCCACCGATCCCGCGTTCACATAAGAGTGGAACGAAACCACGGGGGCGTCGTGACGCTCGACGACAATGAAGTGCAGGCCGTTCGCGAGCGTGAATTCAGTAACCTTCTTTTCGAAATCCTTCAAGGATTGGGCGCACAACAAAACTGGCGCCAGCATCAAGAGCGCGGTACGAAGCCTCATGAAAACGAAATTGACCTCTGAAAAAGATTGTAACTGGCCATACGAGCTACTCGTATCGTAAGGCCACCACCGGATCGAGACGGGCCGCCTTGTTCGCCGGCCAAATGCCGAAAAACAGCCCGACCGCGACCGATACAATGACGCCGAGCGCGGCAGCCCACAGCGGCACCGTCGTCGGCAGCGACGGGAAAACCAGGCGGCAGAGGAATGAGATACTCCAGCCGAACGCCATTCCGATCAGCCCACCGAGCCCTGTCAGCACCACGGCCTCGGTCAGGAATTGCAGCACGATGTCGCTGCGGCGGGCGCCGATCGCTTTGCGCACGCCGATCTCGCGTGTACGCTCCGTCACCGATACCAGCATGATATTCATCACGCCGATCCCGCCCACCAACAGGCCGACCGAACTCAGGATCACCATGACCAACGCAACCATTGCTGTGATCTGGTGAAACTGCTCCACCATCTGATCCGCCGTGGAGATCGAAAAATTATCGGGCTTGTTGTACGGGACGCGGCGCGCCAGGCGCAACACGACACGGGCTTGGTCGATAGCCTGCGGAAGCATTCCCGGCTTGGCAGCCATCACAAGCATGTTCTCCTTATATTGCGGGAACATCTTGTGCATCGTGAAATACGGAATCAGGATGCGGTTATCGTTCTGTCCTGGAAATGAGGCGGCTGGATGCATCATCACTCCGATGATCTGGAGCTGGTGGCCATCGACGTTAAGC
>JBOGMU010000034.1:0-7988 GCA_050746865.1 Candidatus Acidiferrales bacterium | reverse complement strand
GGCGGCTCTCGATGGATATGGTTGTCGCTTGCTATCAAGTCAGCGCACCTGCCCACAACCGAGACCTGCGCGGTGTTCTTAGTTCCGAATCGAGTTTTTGAACTCTTTGAACTCCGCCGCCAACGCGCGCTCTTCGACATCTACCTGGCCAGAGAATCTGCTGTACACTTCAAGAATGGCAACCGCCCTTTCGGGGATGTAATCTCGCGGAAGAGATGGGTCGACGGGTGTGTGCCCAACACCGTCTTGGAAATTGGCAAGGTATATATATCCCGCTTCACAAGCGTTACGTATCCGATCATCTGTTGCCACGACCCACGCGGCTTTGACGGCGGATTTCATCTCTTCCTTGGGCAAGGGGAGCACTTTGGAATCGAAAATCGCACCAGACTGCCGTTCCGTGATATCGCCCAGCGCCGCCACCGCGTCCAGTGCGTGTATGCGTGATTGCTGCCGTCGTTCAGCCAGTTCCGCATAATTAGCCCCGTCTAGCCATTCCATTTTTGTAGAACAGCACGCTTCTCTTCCGCCGTTCCGTATTTGAGGATCCCGCCCTCTTCGCGTTCGATGTCCAGCTTCGTCCGCCGTGGCCTCTTCATTTCGCCGTTAATCAACCTGTACCAGTTGCGCCAGCGCTGTTTTTCCGAAAGGGCGTGATGCTGCTTGCGACCTTGGTGTGACTGTTCCCTCGTGATCCACGAGTGGTGTTCGCCACAGAGCGGGAAGGTAACATCCCTCCCATGCCATTCTTTGTACAAAACGTGATGGCGGTGCTTTCCAAGCTCCCGGCAGTCCTTCACGGAGCATTCGGAATGAATCGATCTTACGGAAGGCTTAGAGCGGATGTCTGCGATGGTTCGCTTGCCGGGCATGGGTAGCATGGTAGTGTATTTTGTCTTTCGCGCGGGCTTCAATACAAGCGAAATACAACTGGAATATCTATCCGAACGGCGGCAGACTCGCCGTCTGGGACCCGTCGCTGGCTTGTATCGTCACGTTCTTACCGCGAGAGCATTCTCATCTAAGCCAAACCCAAGGCCCTGTACAACCTTCGCGTCAGTAACGCGCCCGCGTCCGACCCAATTATCGCCGAGATAAGCACCGTCCCTTGATGTTTCTCCTTCACTGCCTCGTCAGAGAATTGTGCCGCGACGGTTGTAATATGGACGACGGTTTGAACCCGACTTCAGCGAATTTCTGCTGAGTTGCCCAAGATGATATTACGGTGTTAGTAGTGGCTCGTCACCCCGGAAGGTTTCCCGCCGGGCATTCCGAAGTAACTTTGTTCTAAGGAGAAAGACATGAAAGTTGGAATCATTTTGCTGGCAATGGTTTGCTTGATTGGCTGTAGCAGTTCTGGTTCTGGTGGAAACGGTAACTCTGGCAACGGCGGCAATTCCGGTGCTGGAAGCCAAACGGTCAGCTTGTCAGCGGGTCAGTGGGAGCTTGCTTTTGGTACGGGCACAAGTGCGTTCTATCTTGAGGCAAACCTCAGCAGCGGGAGCAACAACGCCTATTTCTCGTCAGCTGCAAACACGCAGCTAGTGTCTGCTTCGGAGTTTTATGCACCAGTACAAGGCGGTGGTCTAGGCTATGGCGAGTGCAGCAACTGGACGTTGAATTTGATGGTCTCCGGGAACACGCTCAGCAATCAAAGTGTCTTGACCAGCCCCGGCTCAACACCTCCGACGAACACATATTCTCTTTCCGGCGGGACGATTGCGGCCGACGGCAAGTCTATATCAAATTGAACGAGCACGCTGCCATCGACAATCTGTGGATCATTCTCTGTCCCGACCACAAACTTTTCCGCGTACCTCATCACGCCATTGAATGGCACTTTCGCTGGCACACTGACCACCTCAAACAGTATCTCGGATCAAATCACTCTCCAAGCTACGCAAACCGATCTCAACATTAACGGTACGGGAACATCACTAGCAAACGGCGCGCAAACTACGTTCACTTTTGCTGGTAGTGGGAGCAACAGTGTGATGTCTTGCGGCGGTCCGGCGAGTAATGTGGTGGGTGCGGTCTTTCAGGTATGTGGCACGACAACCGATGTGATGGGTTCTACAAAATGGGGCGGAGTAGGCAGAACCAGTCAGACCGGAACGCAGGTGTACATAAAGACGTACAACGTGAATAGCGGCATCTCCGAAACCGGAAATCTTAGCAGGCAATAGACTGGCGGGTGGCAGGTCTAATGAAGAATTAAATATTCGCGTCCACACCGGATCGCTGCAGTGGCTCACATTTCCGTTGCGGACAAAATCGGGGACAGCCTGATCTGCCCTATTTTTCGGCGCGCACTTCCGGGAGTCCCTTACTCATAGCGAAGCGCTTCAACAGGATTCAAACTCGCGGCTTTCCAGGCAGGATAGACACCAAAGAAAATTCCAATAAACGCGGACACAGTAAATCCAAGCACCACCCAAAATAGCGACACGCTCGCGGGCAGCGACGACACCAGCCTCACCGAGAGCCCCAGCGCCGATCCCAAAATTTCCACAATCGCGCCACCGATGATCGTCAGCGTCACGGCCTCGAGCAAAAATTGCATCAGGATATTCACGCGCGTCGCGCCGATCGCCTTGCGTACTCCGATTTCGCGCGTCCGCTCAGTCACGCTCACCAGCATGATGTTCATCACGCCGATGCCACCCACCAGCAGCGCCACTGATCCCACACCAAACATCAAAATAAAAATCCCTTGCGACACCTGATTCCACAATTCCAGGAATGAATCCGTCGTGAACACCGCAAAATCGTCTGGCTTGTCCGAGGGCAGCTTCCGCATCCGTCGCAGATACTCGCGCACCTCATCCACCACCACCGGCACGTTCTTCGCGCTATCCGCCTTCATAAACAGCACGAAATCCTTGAACTCCGGATGCAACTCGAGCATCGTCGAAAGCGGCGTCATGACTACGTTGTCGTTCGGATTTTTCCCGTTCCCAAACGCGCCTTTCTGCAAATCCAGCACGCCCACGACGGTGAACACGCGCCCTTCAAGCAAAATTTCCTGTCCAATGGGATTGTCGTGCCACGGAAAGAGCGTGTCCGCCGTATCGTGCCCGATCACTGCCACCGGCGAATGATGCAACTCATCGGTCTCATTGAAAAACCGTCCGGCCGTCAGCGCCACATCGAACACTTCTGCAATCATAGGCGTGCTGCCCTGCAGAATCACATTCTGCGCGCGATAATTCCCGCGCCTCACATCGCTTCCGCCTATCCCAAGCTGCTGATTTTGAATCCGCGCGTTCGGCGTCGCCGCAGCCACATGCGGCAATTCCGCAATCCCGTCGGCCCATTCCGCCTTCAGCTCTTTGCGCTGCAGTTCCTCCGGGCTTCGCCGCCCCAACTGCGCAAAATTGAACCGCGAAGCGATAATCATGTTCGACCCGAGCGATTCAACCGTGTCGGTCACCGACGAATTCAGCCCGTTCACCACCGCGCCAATCGCAATCACGGTCCCCACGCCGATCACGATTCCCAGCACGGTCAGGAACGACCGCATAGGACTATGCCTCAGCGCGTCGAGCGCAAGCCCAACGGCCTCCTTGAACCCGCTGAAAACTCTGTTTTGCCGAATTCGCTCTGTACCTTGCATTCCAATTTCCCTATGCCGTCATACTGCTCTCGCCAAGTAGCCTAACTGGCCTCATCGTGAGGACTCCGTCATTCCTTTATTTCCTCTGCCTCATCTCACTCCGACCGCAACGCCACTACCGGATCCAACTGCGCCGCCTTCGACGCCGGATAAACTCCAAAAAATACTCCCACGCTTGTTGCCACGATCATCCCCATAATCACCGACCACGGCTCAACCACGCTCGGTAACGCGGTCGTTGCCGTCAAAATCTTGGCGAAAATAATCCCCAGCGTCACGCCGCATAAACCGCCCAGCGCGGCAATCATCGACGACTCAATCAAAAATTGCAGTCGAATATCGCTCTGCCGCGCCCCCAAGGATTTCCGCAGCCCAATTTCCCTCGTCCGCTCTGTAACACTAACCAGCATGATGTTCATGATCACGATCCCGCCCACTACCAGCGAAATCGACGCAATCGCTACCGTCAGCACAAAAAACGATCCGCTGATGCTCGACCAAATCGAAAGAAACGAATCGTTCGTCTGTATCTCAAAATCGTCCGGGTCGTTGTAAGTTAAATGCCTTTTCCCCCGCATCAGGGAACGCACTTCATCCATCGCCTGCTGCATGGTCGTCACGCCCACGCCCTTGCCCCACAGCGTCATCGAGTCATCCGACCCATACATCTTCTGAAACGTTGTAATGGGAATCTCGATCCAGTTGTCTCGCGAGGCCCCGAACACCGTCCCCAATTTTTTCCCTACGCCGATAATCTGGCACTCCGACGTGTCCACGCGAAGCTCCCTTCCAATTGCATCCACTCCAGGAAAGAGCTTGTCTTGAATGTCGTACCCCACCGTACACACCGGCGAGCGGTGAGTCACGTCCGTCTGCGTCACGTGCCTTCCGGAATCGAGGTCGTAATTTTCCAGGTCGGCCATTTCGCCTGTCCAACCCATCACGCTCGTATTCTCGAGATAGTCGGTCCCGTACTGCACCTTCGCATTACCGCGCCTGAGCTCCGCTCCCACCGCAACGCAACTCTTGCAGTTGTCGCGCACGAATTCATAGTCGTCCAGCCGTATCTTCCGCCGCTTCTGCGTCTTCATATAATCATCGACGTTCAACGTCACCAACGGCCCCCGCGACACCAAAAACACGTCCGCGCCCAGGTTGAACACCTTATCCGCCACATACGAATTCAGCCCGCCGATCAGGCTCACCACCGCGATCACGGACGTCACCCCGATCACCACGCCTAGCAGCGTCAGCACAGTCCTCAGCTTATGCGCCCAAAGACTCGCCATCGCGATCTTCATCGCCTCGCCGAACGACATGGACGTTTTCGTAGCCATTTATTAGAAGGTAGGGCGCACGCTTGTTCACCCTGAGTGCTCTTGCGAAGGGCTGCGCCCGAGAGTGCGGCTAGATTCCCGTGGTCAACCTCCATTATACATACGCACGCCGCTCCGAATTGTTGCAACCCCGCCGGCCGATCCCAACATCTCTTCTCTCGGGCGCTTTCGGTAGCACCACACCGCCGTGCTAAGATGCCCGCATAAGCCGTGATGAAGCACTCCAAGCAGGCCAAGCTCCTTTGCTGTTTATGCCTGATCGTCTGGCTTGCGCCCGTTTCCCTTGCCGCCAACCAAGCCAAAAAGAGCCCGCTCCCCAAGCACTACAGCGACTGGCTGAATCACGATGTCGCCTACATCATTACGAAGCAAGAGCACCAAAATTTCCTCAATCTCGCGTCCGACGACGCCCGCGACAAGTTCATCGAGCATTTCTGGGCTGTCCGCAATCCCGTCCCTGGCTCAGACGTAAACACCTACAAAGACGGCATTTATCAGCGAATCGCCTACGCGAACGCACATTTTGGCATCGGCTCCGGCGGAGAAGGCTGGCGCTCGGATCGCGGCCGTACATACATTACCCTTGGCGCCCCAAAGCAGATCCAGCGCTACTACGGTGCGCCAAACCTGCGCCCCATGGAGATCTGGTTTTATTCCAACGCCAGCCTCGCGCTTCCTCCTTTCTTCTATATCGTCTTTTATCAACGCGACAATCTCGGCGACTACCGCTACTACAGCCCATATATGGATGGTCCCGATAAATTGGTAACCGGCACCGAAGCCATCAACGATCCTCAGGCCGCGCTCCATCTGATCCAATCCTCGGTCGGTCCCGAAGTGGCCCACATTGCGCAGACGCTCCTTCCCGGCGAACCTTTGGATCCCAACGGTCGCATCAGCCTTCAGTCGGATATGCTGCTGGCCAATGTAAAAAATTTCGCCAATCTCCCGGCAAACGTGGACCAGCTTGATCGCAAGAACACGCTGATCGAAAGCGTCACGTCGCGCTTGATTGTCGATTCCAATCAGCTCGACATCGTTCTTCTGCCTCTGCGCGACGACCGCGGCCTGACCCGCCTCGACTACGCCATCCGCCTGCGTGACCCGTCCGACCTGACCATGACCAAAAATGAGGATGGCCGCTATTCCTATACCATCGAGGTCCGCGTGCAGGTCTCCAGCGCCGACGGGAAAACGCCCATTTTCACGCAGGAAAAGACTGTTTCCGGCACATTGGACAAAAACCATTTCGACGAAGTTCACGATCGGCCTCTCGGCTACGAAGGACTTCTGCCTCTCACGCCGGGCAAATATCGTTTGGATTTTTTGTTCACGGACTGGGCCAAGAAGACTGGCTTTCATGCCACTCACGATGTGACGATCCCGACCGTGGGCGCCCAGGCGTTCGCAGTTCCGGCAATTCTGCCTTTCTCCGCCGTCAATCCTGTGGATCGCTCGAAAGAAGGCACAGTTCCGTTTGAAATGGCTGGATTGCGATTCACCCCGCTTGAAATGAGTCCCGTTCTTCTAAATCCCGATCAGACCCTCAACGTCGCCTATCAATTGTGGTCGTCCCCGCAAGACCGTTCTAAGATCAACGGCCAAAAAATTGACGTCCAATACGGTGTAGGGCAGCCGGCCATAGCCGGCACAGCCACAGTCCTCAACGATACCGTCGATATGGGGCAGTTCAGCCCCTCCGGCTCCCTCGTTGATGGCAAAAAGATCCCGCTTGTCGATAAGCCGTCCGGCAGCTATCTCCTCACTCTTTCGCTGGCGCGGCCGGGCAGCACAGAAAAGGCGCACGCATCCTTGCCGTTTGAAATCTCAGGCTCCACGCCGTCACCCTCGCCATGGGACGTAGACGAGCCTGATATAGACGTCGATTTAGCAAAAGGCGTCGAGGACGAGCAGCGAGCCCTTTGTTTCCTCGCGCAGAACGACACTACACAAGCGCGCCTCTGGTTCCGCTCAGCCCTTGCGAAGGATCATGAGAACGACGTAGCCCGCTCCCATTTGGTCGAAGAATATTACGGACTCAACGCCTTTTCCTCAGTCGTAAGTCTGTATAACGATGTCGGCGTTACGGACCATACCGACTCGATCACAATCGCCGAGATCGCTGAAAGCTTCCTAAAAATGGGTAACCCAACCAAGGCCGCATCCCTCCTTCAGGACGCAATCCGCTCGGCGCCAACCAACGGTGCCCTCTATCTCGCGTTGGCGGATTGCCATCAGCGCATGGGCAAAACTCAAGAGGCCCTCCAAGACACTCAAAAGGGCAAATCCTTATTAGCCGCGTCTCCTCAATGATCGTGCGCCGCAAAACCGTTCGTAACAGTCGCTAACTCCAATCTGCATCTCACTATATTAACGAGCTCGTAGGGGCGCACGCTTGCTGCGCCCGTGTTTTTTCTGAAGGACGCAGGCTCCGCCCGACACATCTTGGCAAAAAGAGTGTGGAACGAGATGGCAGCTACTCTGGCTGTGCGCCTCTGCCTTTGGTTTTGTTCGTGATTTGCCTTATGTTTTGCCTTTGTACCGGCGGCCTTGTGTCTTAGGCGGCGCTTTCGAATTTGGTTTCGCTTTTCGTAGCGGCTGATACCTTGTGGTCGGACGCTCCTTTGGTTTGTTGTCTCCTGTTTTCGCTGCCTTGTTGTTTCGGTCCGCCGCGAGTCTGTGGCACAGCCACTTTGGCTGTGCGCGTCTGCCTATGGTTTTGACTATCTTTGCCTTTTGTGACGCCCGACTTGACGCTTTGTCGGGCGCTTTAGCTTCGCTCCGTGCTGTTCGTAATCCCTTAGCTCTGGCCGCAATTTAGATCATTCACACTCCCAAAAATCCGCACCGCGCAACTAGCCCTGTAGGGGCGTCACAACTTAGCCCCAATCCCGGAAGGGTTGGGAATCTTGATCCAAAAACGCCGAGCGCCGTAGGTGCGGCACAGCCAGGCATATCAGCAAAAAATGCGTGCAGCTTCACGATCACACAAACATTCTGCTGCCAAATAGGTGCTTCTTCTCTCAGCATCCTGC
>JBOGMU010000033.1:0-11948 GCA_050746865.1 Candidatus Acidiferrales bacterium | reverse complement strand
CGCCGGAGTCAAAATCTATTTTCACGAACGCCTGCGCGAGCACGACGGCGTGCGCGCCACCGGCACGACAATTCGCTCAATCACTACGGAAGACGGCAAGCAATGGAACGCCAAAGTGTTTGCCGATTGCAGCTATGAAGGCGACTTAATGGCGCAAGCAAAGATCACCTACACATGGGGACGCGAGTCCACCGCCGAATACGGTGAAGATCTCGCAGGCGTGCGCGCCAATACGCCAAAGCATCAATTCCTGTGGTCTATCTCTGCATTCGATTCCGAGCACCATCTTCTGCCGGAAATCATGCCCGGCCCGCTCGGCGAGCCCGGCTCAGCCGACAAGGCGGTGCAGTCCTATAACTTCCGTCCGGTTCTCACGCACGATCCTGCCGATCGCTTACCGTTTCCCCGGCCCGAAGGATATGATCCGTCACAATTTGCGCTTCTCGTTCGCTATCTCAGTCAATATGCGCAACATATGGGCCGCGCACCGCGGCTCGGCGACATCACAAATCCCGTTTCCATCCCCAATAGCAAAGCCGATTTCAACAACAATGGCCCGTTCTCAACCGATTTCATCGGCCATAGTTGGAACTATCCGGATGGGAGCTACGCGGAAAAGGCCGCGATCTGGAAACAGACACTCCTCTACACAGAATCTTTTTTCTATTTCATTTCGCACGATCCGAGCGTCCCGGAAAACCTCCGCGACGAAGCAAACGAATGGGGCCTGCCCAAGGATGAGTTCGCCGATACCGACCACTGGCCGAATCAGCTTTATATCCGCGAGGGCCGCCGCATGATCGGCGCCTATGTTATGCGCCAGTCTGACCTACAGGTAAACCGCACAAAGCCGGATTCAATCGGCATGGGCTCCTACAACAGCGACTCTCATAATGTCGAACGCGTCGCTATGTCAGACGGCACGGTGCAAAACGAAGGCGACGTGCAAGTTCCCGTGCAGCCCTACGAGATCAGCTATCGCATCATCACGCCGAGGCGCTCCGAATCGACGAACCTGCTCGTTCCTGTTTGCTTCTCGGCCACGCATGTCGCTTATTCATCTCTTCGCATGGAGCCGCAATACATGATCATCGGCCAGGCGGCGGGCATGGCTGCGTCACTTGCCGTGCACGAAAAGAAAGCCGTGCAGGACATTTCAATCGACGAACTACAGGCGAAACTCGAAGCAAATCGCGCCATTCTGCACTTGAGCGAGGAATTTCACTCCGGCGACACAGCGACAAATTGATAGCAAGATCAGGCTTCGGCCATAGCCAGCTTTTTGACGGCGAGTACATCCAGAGCCGGAATAGCCGCGACGTTTGCGGAAAATGCTTTAAACCGAGACTAAAACGCGAAGGCCAGTCCGTGGCAAAACACCATTCCGGAATTCGGCTTTTCCTTTGTGTCGACGGACTTCTTTGGCGGGCCGAAAAACGTGCCCCCGCTCAAGAGTGCGTCAATAGCCAGCACTAGATTCCGCGCCGCCTGCGACTTCAGCACATATCCTTGCGCGCCCACTTTGCGAACCTCGGCTTCCAAACGTTCGGAATCGTGCGTCGTGAAAATCAAAAAGGGAGTATTAATGCCTTTCTTGCGCATCAGGCTGGCAGCTTCCAGGCCGCTCATGACCGGCATCGAAATATCTAGGATCACGATGTCGGGCTGTAGGCCGTTCACGAGTTCAACGGCCTGCGCCCCGTCGGTGGCTTCGCCGCAAACCTGCCACTCTGGCCGCGCTTTCGCTAAAAGTGACTTCATTCCCTCGCGTAGTACCTCGTGATCGTCTACTACTAAAATTCGTGCGCTCATAACTGTCATCCCAAGTAGATTTTCCCGATATTAATCCGCGTGCTCCTGTGCGGTGGCACGCACTGGAAGGGTGGCCCGCACGCGGGTTCCATCCTCACTCGAAGCCATATCAAGCGCGCCACCGAGCTGCCGAACGCGCTCACTCATTCCCCTCAACCCTACCCCTAGAGAACCCATCCAATCCTGGTGCGCATGTTCCAACATGGCCGGGGGCAGTCCTTTTCCTTGATCTTTAACCTCCAGCGTCACCCAAGGGCCGTCGGAGACAATTCGTATATCGGCCCGCTTACTCCCTGAATGCCGCTGTACGTTCGTAAGGCATTCTTGCAGCACACGAAAGAGAACCAGCTCCGCGTCACGAGAGAGTCGCTGGAAATCTTCCGGAACCGAAAATGTTGTCTCTATCCCACTTCGTTTTGAGAAGCCATCCAAATACCACGGAACGGCCGTCTGCAACCCCCATCTCCTCGAGCATCGGAGGATATAGTAGATATGAAATAGTCCTGACCTCTCTCACGCACTCGTCGATCAGAGAGCCGCACTCTGCAGCTTCTTCCACATCCGGCGAGATCGAATCGACCTTCATTTTCAAGACCGACAAGTATTGTCCAAGGCTGTCGTGAATTTCTCTCCCGATGCGCCGCCGCTCTTCATCTTGCGTACGCAGCAGATGGAGCGAAAGCTCGCGAAGCGATTTTTCGGACTGATACAATCTTTGCTGCGACTCCTCGAGCGATTTTTGCGCGAGCATTCGCTCGGTTAGATCGCGAGTCACTTTTCCGAAACCGATCAGGTTTCCTTCTGTGTCTCGAATCGCCGTGATCACCACGTTCGCCCAGAATTCCGATCCATCTTTTCTAACGCGCCAGCCGTCGTCCTCAATCCGCCCTTCTTTCGCGGCTTCCTTCAGTTCCCACTCCGGCTTTCCACTCCGCACATCTTCCTCGGAATAAAAGACCGAAAAGTGTTTGCCGATGATTTCCGAGGCTTTGTAACCTTTTATGCGTTCGGCGCCGGTATTCCACGTGGCGATATGTCCGTCAGTATCCAGCATAAAAAGCGCATACTCCTGCACCGCGCCTACGAAAAGCCTGAACCGCTCCTCCTGCCGATGAAGGATATCCTCGGTGCGCTTGCGGTCCGTCAAGTCGCGAGCCACTTTGCCGAAACCGATTAGCGTACCGCCTTCATCTCGGATGGGCGTCAGCGTGATGCGTGCCCAGAATTTCTCCCCGCTTTTCCGAACACGCCAGCCTTCGTCCTCCACACGGCCCTGCTCCACCGCCAGACGAAGTAACCGTTGCGGCTTTCCTGCCGCGACATCTTCCTCGGTGTAAAAGCGTGAGAAATGCTGTCCAATGACCTCGGATGGCTTATATCCCTTTATACGTTCAGCCCCATTGTTCCAAGTCCGAACGCGGCCTTCAGGATCGAGCATGAAGATCGCATAATCCTGCACCTGATCCACAAGCAACCGGAATTGCTGTTCGCGCCCGCCCCATTCCGTCTCAGCATATGTGGCTTGACACAGTTCTTTCGGGTGAACAGCATCTTCTCGATACTCGCTTTTTCGGCCACTGGCCATATTCTTCTCCTCGGGAATGACGAGGGTATGCTCCGCGCAGATCCGTAGAAACGAGTCGGCATCTTCCTCCCCGCAAAATCCCTTCATCGGATATGCGCAATGAAGAGTGAACGAGTAAGACCGCGCCAGCCCGTTCCACAGCTTTTCCAGCTGTATCGCCTCTTCTTTCTTACCCTCCGCCCAGAGCAGAGCCACCATCTCTCCAAAAGCGACCACTCGCTTATTCGATTGGCAAGCTGACGCGATTCCTTTGGCGATCACCGCGCCGATCGTCTCGTAGAAGCGCAACTCGTCGAGCTTGCCTTCTATGAGAAAGCGCGACAAGACCTCTGACGCTTCGAGTGGTTGATACTGCCCTCGAGCGATAAACTCCTCGATCTTTAGGCCATTGTTCTTTAATTTGCCGAGAATGACTTCATTGTGGGCGTTTGTCCCCACTACAATAGCCGAGCCGCCCGACGACAGCGCCGCTCCGACGAAATCCTGTATGTCATTGGTCAGGAACGCGTCGTCGGTGTAAAACTGCACCGCGTGGTCATGATGGAAGTCTGCTGCGGGTGTGACAGCACAGGGAAACGCGCTAATCATTCAAACACTCCCGAACACAACAAAACTCTTGAATCTTGCTCTGGGCTATCTGCTGCCAAAGTACAGTAAGATCCATGTCGACCGCAATCAGGGTAGCTACAGCAAATCGTGTATGTCGCGGAAACAGAGACGGCCTGTCGTCGCGATCTTGTGGCGCTCTTATAGGCACAGCCTATTCCCATAAATCTTTCTTATGTCCATATATTTTGAACTTCCTTGACACACCCACTCGGCGAAAGCTAAAGTCAGCTAGTTCAACAATGAATACGTTCCGCATCTTCGGGCAAGGTCTTCGCACAGCGGAGCTTGTGCGACTTCGCGTAGTAGTATGTGTAGTGCGCGTCGGCCGGCCCGGAGGGTGTGATTGAGCTGAGAATCAAAGATTGAAGGCTCCTTCGAACCCACCGGCCGAGAGGCTTGGTGGGTTTTTTAGTTTGTGTTGGTCGCGGTCCGATATCGGGCGCAGCAGCCAATGAAAAAGGCTTGGGGACTGAGGAGGACGGGATGAGCAGCGCGAGTAAGAGCAGCAAGATGGGAGCGGGAAAGCAAATGTTGACGGGGGCGAGGATCCTTTGGGAGTGCATCGAGCGCGAAGGCGTTACGGACATCTTTGGTTACCCCGGCGGCGCGATTCTGCCGGCCTATGACGCGCTGAAGCACAGCAAGCTTCATCACATCCTCGTACGCCACGAGCAGGGCGCGACGCACATGGCCGACGGTTACGCGCGCGCGACCGGCAAAGTAGGCGTTGCCGTAGCGACCTCCGGGCCCGGCGCGACCAACATGGTGACGGGCATCGCGACAGCAATGATGGATTCGTCCCCGATTGTCTGCATCACCGGCCAGGTGGGCAGTAAGCTCGTCGGTTCCGACGCCTTCCAGGAGACAGACATCACGGGCGTGACGCTTCCCATCACAAAGCACAACTATTTGGTGACGCATGCGGACGAGGTGGCGCAGACCGTGCGCGAAGCATTCTTCATTGCGCGATCGGGCCGCCCGGGACCGGTGCTGATCGATATTACGAAAGACGCGCAGCAGACCGAGTGCGAGTTCGATTACGAAGCAGCCGAGCCAAAAACGCGCGGGTATCGCCCGGATCATTCGCCGGCGCGCGAAGAGATTCAGCAGGCGCTTCAGCTAATTCGTGAATCGAAGCGGCCCCTAATTCTCGCAGGTCACGGAATCACGGTTTCGGGCGCGGAGCAGGAGGTGCAGGCGTTTGCGGAGAAGGCGTGCATCCCTTGTGCGATGACGCTGCTTGGGCTTGGCGGACTTCCCGCTTCGCATTTCCTTAATCTCGGCATGATGGGTATGCACGGCGAAGCGTGGGTAAACTCGGCGATTCAAGATGCCGATTTGCTCCTCGCGTTCGGCATGCGCTTTGACGATCGCGTCACGGGCAATCTGAAGACCTATGCGCTCAACGCGAAGAAGATTCACATCGACATCGATCCAGCCGAGATCAACAAAAACGTGAAAGTGGATGTCGCCCTAGTCGGCGATCTGCGCGAGATATTGAAAGATCTGCTTCCGCTGCTCGAAACCGCGAATCACAGCGAATGGATCGACCACGTTCGCAAGCTGAAGGGCGATTCCGCGGTGCGCGATATCCAGAATTTGCCCGACAGTGGCCATCTCTATGCCGCCCACGTAATCAACGATCTTTGGCACGAAACGCGCGATCGAGACGCGGTGATCGTAACGGACGTCGGCCAGCATCAGATGTGGGAAGCGCAATACTATAAGCACGAGCGGCCCCGTTCGTTAATCACCTCGGGCGGCTTGGGAACAATGGGATTCGCGTTGCCGGCCGGAATCGGCGCGAAGGTGGCTCGTCCCGAGGCGGACGTGTGGGTCGTGGCGGGCGACGGCGGATTCCAGATGACGATGCCGGAACTGGCGACGATCGTTCAGGAAAATCTGAAGGTGAACATCGCGATCATCAATAACGGGTATCTCGGCATGGTGCGGCAGTGGCAGGAGTTTTTCTACGACCGCAACTATGAAGCGACGCCATTGCTCAGCCCGAATTTCGTGAAACTCGGTGAGGCTTTTGGCATTCGCAGCATCGCGGTGAAGAATCGTGCGGACGTCATTCCGACGGTCCGTGCCGCTCGCGAACACAAGGGACCGGTCTTGATCGATTTCCAGGTGGAGCAGGAAGACACCGTCTACCCGATGGTGCCGGCGGGCGCGTCGCTGGATGACATGATTCGCCGGCCGAAGAACCCGCTAGTCGAAACGGCGGAAGACGAGTAAGCGGAGGACCAGTGAGCGGAGGATGACTAAGTTGAGCGTTGCATACATCATGCCGCTTTCAATTCTCAAATTCCGTCATCCTGAGCGAAGCGAAGGACCTCTCTTGTTTTTTGCTTCCTCTCGGTTGACCAAACGCGCCGAAATTGAAAAGCTCGGAGAAGGTCGAATAAGGAAAAAATCATGCTGAATACATTGGTCGTTTATGTGGAAAACAAGCCGGGCGTTCTCTCGCGCGTCGTATCGCTGTTCCGGCGGCGAAATTTCAATATCGATTCGCTCACCGTCGGACGGACGGAAAAGCCGGACGTTTCCCGCATGACGATTGTCGTCGAGGGCGACGCCGATCAGGTGCGCCGCATCGAGGCAAACGTCTACAAGCTGGTCAACGTGCTTCTGGTGGACGACCTCACGAACAAACCGGCGCTCATCCGAGACCTCGCGCTAATAAAGGTGAACGCGAGCCAAGAGACACGTTCGCAAATTCTGGACATCGCGCACGTGTTCAAGGCGCGTGTGCTCGATATCGCCATCGACTCGATCACAGTTGAGATGACAGGCGGCGAAGAGAAAGTCGACCGCCTGCTCGAAATTCTGACGCCATTTGGTTTGCTGGAAGTCGTGCGCACGGGTACCGTAGCGATGCGCCGCGGCACCTCCACGCGCGTCCCCGCAACGCAGCAACCCGCCGCCGCGACGCCAACAAGAAAGCACGACCCAACAGTTTCATATTCGGTGTAGTGGCAATGTTCTTGAAGTAGGTTTAAACGTAGAGCCGCGGCCTTTAGCGCGGCAGCAGTGTGGGAAGCGTGAGCTGCAATTTAGCGCGATTTAGCTGCGGCTTTTCGAGATGTCGCCGTAAGCATGGACTTTCTCGCAGACCAGCCGCAACTTATCCTCCAAATTTCCTGATGCGGTTTTAAACGAATCCGCATCAATAGTGAGCGGCGCGCCAAGAACGACGAGCGGGGCGCCATATTCCGGCGTACGAACGGCTTGCTCAACCGAGAGCCCGCCAACGGCCTGCACGGGCACATTGACGGCGGCAACCACTTCGCGCAACTGATCGAGCGGGCTTAGCCACGGCTTCCCTGCCGCGGCGAGACCTCGCCGTTCATCGTAGCCAATATGATGGACGACGAAATCGCAGCCAAGATCCTCCAGGCGTCTCGCGGCGGCGACCATGTCCTCGGCTCCGAGATTGTCTCCCATCACCTTAACCCCGAAGTCCTTTCCAGCTCGCACAACCATCTTCACCGTCTCGGGATGCGCACGTTCCATCACCACCACGTGCGTGGCGCCCGCTTTCGCCATCATTTCGGCTTCGAGCCAGCCGCCGTCCATCGTCTTCAGGTCCGCGACAATGGGAACGCCGAGAAATTCCTGCCGCAACGCACGGACGCCGTTCATACCTTCGGCGATGATCAGCGGCGTTCCGGCTTCGAGCCAATCGACTCCGCAACGGATCGCGAGGCGAGCGGTGTCGAGCGCCTCGGGAATATTGATGATATCGAGCGAGATTTGGACGATGGTTTTCATTTTGTCACGAAACAAAATGCTCGTTGATTTGTGATTTCAGAAATTTCACCGATTCGCGCAAGTCGTCCATACCATTCGTGCCGTCCTCGATGGAAATCCAGCCGCAAAATCCGACGGAATTAAGGGTAGAGAAGATTGCATCGTAGTCGTTGAGCCCTTTTCCGATCACGCCATGCGCAAGTCGGCTTGCATAGCCGACCGAATCCTCTTCCTTGCGCAAATCCTCGAGCGTGCCGAACTTCAGATACCTATCGCTAGCGTGCATGGAGACGACGCGATGCTTCACGCGATCGAGCAGCACCAGGGGATCGTCGCCGGCGAGAAATGCGTTCGAAGGATCGTAGTTCACGCCAAACCAGGGCGAATTGATCTCATCCACAATCTCCGCGAAGACATCCATTTTCTGTGCGAATTCGGGATACTGCCAGTAATTGTCCTTGTAATGATTCTCCATCGTGAGCACAACGCTATGCTTTTCGGCGAATGGCAAAAGGCTTTTGATCACGCGCACGACCTGTGCGATACCATCCGCACGCGATAAGCCGACTCTCCTCTGCCCGGAGAGCACTCTGCAGAAGCGTCCGCCGAAAAACGCCGTAATTTCGATCATGCGTTTTTCGCGGTCAATCTCAGCTTGCAGTAGAGCGGGATCGGGCTGCGTGAAATCGGGCGAGCAGCAAAACATAGGCATCGAGAGCCCACATTTTTTAAGCAGAGCCTTCGTATTGCTAAGAAATGCGGGCTCGTCTTCGACGAATCCGGTGTAAAACTCCAGCCCTTCAACGCCAAGCGTGGCCGCAAGATCAATCCATTGCGCGAGCGTCATTGTGCGATGCACGCAAAGTTCATCCATGAAACCTTTGGGGAACGCCGCGAGTTTCGGTTTCATAGCTGCTTCGGGAGATTCCGCCCAACGAGCGGAAATTGCTCAAAATCGAGCACAGCGCCGTTCACAAGAGGTGCTTCGTCGGAAAGAAAATAAACCGCAGCCCACGCAATGTCATCCGGCGAGAGAAGACGGCCCGAAGGTGCGTAATGTTTAGGAAGCTGCGACGGCCAATCGTCCGGCAGCCCATCTCTTTTTTTTATTTCGTATTCGGCTTTCGTAAGCGTCCAGCCAACGTTGAACTGCTGGATCCGGAGGCCCTCAGCGCCGTGCGCGTCGGCAAGATTGCGCGTGAGCGTCATGAGCCCGCCTTTGCTGATCGAATATGCGAAGAGGTTGCGCTCGCCGCAGTATGCGTTGACGGAGCCGATGTTGATCACGCGTCCGCCGCCTTGCTTGCGAAAATGCGGCATCGCAGCTTTGATCAGTAGAAATGGCGCTCGCAGATTAGTCGCGATGATGCGATCAAATTCTGCGGCATCCGTGTTATCGAGATTTCCGCGCGCAGTCGTCGCGGCGTTGTTGACGAGTCCGTCGAGTCGGCCCCATTTTGCGGCGGCGTCATTGACGACACGTGACGGCACGGCAGCATCCCGCAAGTCGCCGGCGATAGCGACGACTTGGCCTCCCTCGTTTTCGATCGTAGCCGCCGATGTTTTTGCATCTTCAATCTTTATCCCATGAACGATGACGCGGGCGCCTTCGCGCGCAAAGACACGCGTCATGCCTTCGCCAATTCCGCTCGTCGAACCCGTGACGAGAATAACTTTGTCTTTCAGTCGCATGGAGAGTAATGGCTGGTATACGGAAACCAAACAAAAAGCTCGTCATCCTGAGCGAAGCGAAGGATCTCTCCTGCTTCTCTCCTATCATGCATCATGGCTTCAGCACGCCTTTGACGATTTCGCCCGAATGCATTTTCTCGAACGCCTGGCGCCAATCCACAAGCGGCGAGATGCGATTGAGAATCAGATCGAGCTGGAGTTTCCCGCTTGCAAGGAGCGAAATCACCTTTTCCCAGATCGGCCAGTTATGCGAAAAGCTTCCCTGCAGCGTAACTGCCTTTTGCACGAGCGCATCGAGTGAAAAATTCAGTGGCTGAGGTCCCCAGCCGACTTTCGTGATGCGCCCCGCCGGACGGACGATTTCGAGCGCCAGTTTCAGCGAGGCGGAAACGCCTGCGGCATCGATGACGAGATCAACGCCGTGCCCATCGCCAAAATTCTTTACCCATTCCTGAAGGTTTTCATTGTTCGCACCGACAGCTGTTTCCGCACCGATTTTCTTCGCAACATCGAGGCGCTTCGCATCGGCAGGAATCCCAATCACCACGAGATGGCCCGCGCCCGAAAGTTTGGCCATCAGAGCACAGAGCAAGCCGATCGGCCCAGGTCCGATCACGGCAACCGAATCGCCGGGGCGAATATGCGAGTGGACGCAGACCGCGTTATACGCAACGCTGCAAGGTTCCGTGAGCGCAGCCACTTCAAACGCGAGACCTGCCGGAACGGCATGCAAGCAACGCGCGGGCACGCGGACAAACGGCGCCATAGCACCGTTGACGCCATAGCCGAATCCGAGCCGCTTTGGATCTAAGTTGTAGAGTCCCTGCCGAATGAAGGCCGAATCCGCCGGAAGCACGGCGGCGGTCTCGCTGACCACGCGGTCGCCTTCCTTAAAGCCGCGCACCCGATTGCCAGCCTTCGCAATGACGCCGGCAAATTCGTGTCCGAGAACGACGGGAAAGTTTACCGGCCAGCTTTGCGTACCCGCGTATTGATGGAGATCGCTGCCGCAAATTCCAACCGCCTGCACGGCGAAAAGGACATCTTCTTCGCCGAATTCAGGCTCAGGCACCTCGCGCAGCTCTACGGAATGCGGGTCCTTTGCGTAGTGAACTAGTCCGATCACGGCGCTTAGTCTGGCAAAAGTCGCGTCGCAAAATCAACGGAAATAGGCAATGCCGCGGCAAAACGCTGAAGTTCCCCGGCCCTATTTCAACGGGATCGGTTCGGGAATTGCCGCGCCGTCTTTGCGTGGGTCGGACGCGCCGAAATTTACTTTCGTGGACGCGTTGCGCAGCACGGCCTGGCCGCCCCCCACATCGGATGCATAGGGCCCTACCACCTTGATTTCGTGGCCGCGCTTCGTGAGATCGTCGCGCACAGTTTGCGCGACGCGGTTTTCGATCTCAACGTCGCACCCGGGAACAGTCAGTTTGGTAAAACGCGCCGCTTCCATGGCGGCCTGAATATTCATTCCGAAGTCGACGACGTTGGAAACGAACTGCGCATGCGCTTGCGCCTGGTTCGGTCCGCCCATAATGCCGAACGCAATTCGTTCATCCCCTTTCGTCATAAATCCCGGAATAATGGTATGAAACGGCCGCTTGTGGCCTTCAAGCTTATTCGGAGAGTTTGGATCGAGGCTAAAAAGTGCGCCGCGATTTTGCAAAACAAACCCCGTTCCGTTCGCAACCACGCCCGACCCAAACGCAAGATAGTTGCTCTGAATGAGCGAAACCATGTTGCCTTCGCGATCGACCACGCTCAGATACATCGTGTCGCCATGCGTCGGCATAGCCGGTTTCCCCGGCGTGACGCTGCAATTCGCCTTGTGCATGTCAATCAATTCGGCGCGTTGCGCGGCATATTGCTTTGAGAGCATTCCCGCCACGGGAATGCTGCTGAATTTCGGATCGGCGACATAGCGCATCAGGTCGGCGTAAGCCAGTTTTTTGGCTTCGATCATCACGTGGAGAGCATCCGTCGAATTCTGCCCGTACTTCGCGAGAGGAAATTTCTCCATCATGTTGAGCATTTCCAGCGCCGCAATTCCCTGCCCATTCGGTGGAAGTTCGTACACCGTCCAGCCTTGATACGTGGTGGAAATCGGATCGACCCATTCGCTGGAATAATCGGCCAGATCCTCGGCAGTCATCGTGCCGCCGAGTTCTTTTGAGCGCGCCACGATGCTCTTGGCGATCTCGCTTTTGTAAAAGCCGTCACGCCCGCCGGAAGCCACGAGTTCCAGCGAATGCGCCAGATCGGCATTGCGAAACACCTGGCCCACTTGAGGAGCTTGGCCGTTGATCAGATAGGTCGCCGCGGCATTCTTATCCTGCTTGAGCTTTGCGATTACGGCGGGGTCGTTCCAGTATGCTGCGTCCCATTCGGGAACAGGAAAACCCTCGCGCGCGTAGTAGATTGCCGGCGCAAGAACTTCCAAAAAGTTCTTTTTCCCGAAGCGCGACAGCATTTTTGACCAGCCATCCACCTG
>JBOGMU010000032.1:0-4621 GCA_050746865.1 Candidatus Acidiferrales bacterium | reverse complement strand
GTTAGAGGTCAGAGGTAAGCCCGAGGCTGAAATGAACAGAATGCGGGAGTGGTGCAAGCGGGCGGCGGGGATGTTCCGCAAGCGACGGCGGGATGCGGAGCTGGAGGAGGAGCTTGCTTCGCATCTGGAGATGCTGGTTGAGGAGAATGTGGAGCGGGGGATGACGCCGGAGGAGGCACGGCGGGTGGCGCGCATTGCGTTGGGCGGACGCGAGCAGATTACGGAGGCGGTGCGGGAGCAGCGAGGATTGCCGTGGATCGAGTCGCTGACCGCGGATGTACGCTTTGGGCTTCGGATGCTCAGAAAGAATCCAGGATTTACGACAATCGCGGTGCTGACATTGGGATTGGGAGTCGGCGTGAATGCTTCGATCTTCAGCATTTTCGACGCATTCCTGTTTCAGCGGCTGCCCGTCAACAAGCCTGGCCAGCTTGCGTACATAGTCTCGCAAAACAAGAGAGGAGGCGAGGGCAGCGGATTCTCATACAGCGACTTTCAATACATTCAGAAAGAAACGACGCAGATTTTCACCGATGTTTCAGTAGTAAGCGCCAACCCGTTTGCAGGCGACGGCCTGAGCACCAACGGCAGAAACCTCTTGATCCACACCAGTTATGTCTCCGGCGACTTCTTCCGCATGCTGGGAATTCAACCCGCGCTTGGACGCTTTATCCTGCCCTCGGAAGGCAACACAATCGGCTCCGACGCGGTGCTAGTGATCAGCTACTCCATGTGGAAGACGAATTTTAATGGCGATCAGCATGTCATCGGAAAGAGCGTTGCCATTGACGGCAAAGCGGTGACGATCATAGGTGTGGCGCCAGAAGGATTTCACGGAACGACGCTATCGCTGATCGACGTGCAGGGATATTTACCGCAGAGCATGGGAGCATCGGACTCGGCGGCGATTCCGGGCGGTGCACTCATTGCTCGCCTGCGAAATGGGACGACTCTCGACAAGGCGAACGCCCTCTTGAACGTTGTCGCACAACAGTTGGCCAACCAGAATCCGGACGACAAAGCGTGGAAGACGTTGCAGGCGCGCTCGCTTGGACCATTTGGACCCATCGAGGGTCCGAATCCCGTACCGATACTGGCTGCTCTATTCCTAACGCTCGCCGCGTTCGTGCTGCTGCTCGCATGTCTGAATTTGGCCAATCTCCTGTTGTCCCGTGCGACGACGCGGTGCCGCGAGATCGCTATGCGCTCGGCGCTCGGCGCCACAAGAAAACGGCTCATTGGCCAATCGCTGACAGAAACGGTCGTACTCGCTCTGTTCGGCGGCGGTTTCGGCATGCTGCTGGGGTTGTTCGCGATTAAAGCGATGGCTTCGTTTCCGATTGGAATCAACGGCTCATCGTCACCGATGTTTTTGGACGTCCAGTTTGACTGGCGCGTGTTCGTTTATGTGCTTGCTGCCGCGTTGATTGCGGGAATTGTCGCCGGGGGTGTTCCGGCAATGCGCGCTTCGGGTGTCAAGTTGA
This sequence comes from Candidatus Acidiferrales bacterium, assembly GCA_050746865.1. Classification (GTDB taxonomy): domain Bacteria; phylum Acidobacteriota; class Terriglobia; order Acidiferrales; family UBA7541; genus Palsa-295. Next base: position 3,137 of record JBOGMU010000032.1, on the reverse strand, counting down.
ACGATTTCCTGCATGACGGCGCGCGGTCAACGGGCGGGCCGAATGTTCATCGTCGAAATCTTTTGGTAATCGCGCAAGTTGCAGGCTCGCTCATGCTTCTGATTGTGGCCGGGCTTTTTGCGCGCAGTCTTTCTAATGTTCAGCACGTGGATCTTGGCTTCAATCCGGAACATGTTCTGAATCTGAGCATGGACCCGAAGGACGCGGGATACAACACTGCGCAAGGTCAGGAAGTTTTCAACGAAGTGCTCACGCGCGTGCGAGCGCTGCCTGGTGTTGAATCGGCGAGCTTCGCCTCGATCGTCCCCTTTGGCGGGACGCATTTCGGTACATCGCTGCGAATCGAAGGATATGTGGCGCCTCCGGACGTGGAGAATGCCGCGGGTGACAATGCCAGCGCGGGGGAGAACATGGTCACGTCCGAGTATTTTGCAACCATGGGTATCCCCATCCTGAGCGGCCGGGGCATTCAGGATTCGGACGAAGCTGATTCGCCGCGCGTAGCTGTAATCAATGAAGCGATGGCCAAGCAATACTGGCCGGGCCAAAATCCGATCGGCAAGAGTTTCAGGGAGGACGAGATCGGCGTTTCGACTCCCGCGATGCTAAAGGTGGTCGGAGTCGCGGGAAACAGCAGGACGAGCATGCTTGCTACCTCTCTCTCGGTCCCGCCCTATTTTTACGTTCCGCTCGAGCAGGACTATCGCCTACCTGCGACGTTGCAGGTACGGACTGCCAATCCGCTTGCGATGGCTCGAGAGGTTCAAGAAACGGTTCGCGCGCTTGCGCCGATGTTGCCAATTTTCGACGTACAAACGATGACGCAAGCGTTGGATAGCGTGAACGGGCTTGTGCTGTTCAAGATCGGGGCAGGATTAGCGGCATCGCTCGGTGTCTTGGGTTTGCTGCTCGCTATCGTCGGTGTCTACGGCGTGGTTTCTTACGCGGCGAGCCAACGAACGCACGAAATTGCCGTGCGTGTAGCATTGGGTGCAGAGCGCCGCCAGATACTCGCGATGATTCTGGGGCAAGGCTTCGTGTTGGTGGGGGCTGGATTAGGCGCGGGAATTCTCGCTTCCGTGGCTTTGTCTATCCTGGTGCGAAAGTTTCTACTCGGAGTGAACGCGCTCGACCCGGTTACGTATCTGGGCGTTTCTTCATTTCTGGCACTGATTGCGCTGGCAGCCTGTTATCTGCCGGCAAAAAGGGCGATGAGAGTGGATCCGATGGTGGCGCTGCGGCATGAGTGACGACGGATGTCGGAAGTCAGAGGTTAGAGGTCAGAGGTAAGCCCGAGGCTGAAATGAACAGAATGCGGGAGTGGTGCACGCGGGCGGCGGGGATGTTCCGCAAGCGACGGCGGGACGCGGAGCTGGAGAAGGAGCTTGCTTCGCATCTGGAGATGCTCGTCGAACAGAATGTGGAGCGGGGGATGACGCCGGAGGAGGCACGGCGGGTGGCGCGAATCGAGCTGGGAGGAGGCGAGCAGATCAAGGAGGCGGTGCGAGAGCAGCGAGGCTTGCCGTGGCTGGAATCGCTTTTCGCGGATGTCCGGTTCGGGCTACGGATGCTACGAAAGAGTCCGGGATTTACGGCCGTGGCGATCCTCACGCTAGCCCTGGGGATTGGCGCGAATACGGCGATTTTTACGCTGATCGATGCCGTGATGCTGCGGATGCTTCCAGTGAGCAATCCGCAAGAGCTCGTTTCGCTGAACGTCGCCGAGAGTCCTGGTTATCCACGCAGTATCGACGGCAATAACAATACAGCGTTTCCATTTCCAGCATTTCGCGAAATGCGCGATCGCAACCAAGTGTTGTCCTCGCTCTTCGCGTTTAAGGGCATGGGCCGCTTGAGCGTCGAGGTAAACGGAAACGCGGAGATCGTGCACGGCGAAATGGTGACTCCCAATTTTTTCTCTGCGCTAGGAGTCCGGCCTGAGCAGGGCCGCGATTTTACGGCCGCTGACGATACGGCTGGATCGCAAGCCGTGGCGATCATTAGCTATGGATATTGGCAACGGCGCTTCGGCGGCGACGAAACCGTTATCGGCAAAGAAATCGTGGTCAACGGAGTGCCCGCGACAGTGACGGGCGTCGCGCCGCGAACATTTTTCGGATTACAAGCTGGTACTGCCGTCGACCTCTACATGGATGTCGCGATGCAGCCTCGCGTCGCGCCTCGCATGTCCGATCCGGGGAAGTCTGCGTTTACCGCGCCTAATCTTTGGTGGATTGAAGTGATGGGACGGCTGAAGCCGGGAGTAACGACAGAGCAAGCGTTAGCGAACCTGGACGTGATCTACAGGCCAGCGGTTCCCGCGGGAGTACTCAAAGAGGCACAAGGGAAAGCTCTTGCGCCGCCGGCGCTGGAAGTGCTGGATGCAGAGCATGGTCTTGCCGGATTGCGAAATCAATTCTCGAAGCCGCTCGCGATTTTGATGATCGTCGTAGGAATCGTGCTGTTGATCGCGTGCGTCAACGTGGCGAATCTTTTGTTGGTTCGCGCGTCGGCACGCCAGAAGGAAATCGCGGTGCGGCTCTCGCTCGGTGCTAGCAGGCGACGGCTCATCCGGCAATTGCTGATGGAAAGTATCCTGCTAGCGTCGTTCGGGGGACTCGCGGGCTTGTTGTTCGCTTACTGGGGTTGCAATGTGCTGGTGGCAGTCATGCAGCATGGGAGCAATCGTTTGCTGCTGAGCGTGCATCCCGATCTGACTGTATTTGCCTTTACTGCTGCCGCGTGTGTTCTGACGGGTGTGCTGTTTGGACTGGCGCCGGCCTTCCGAGCGACGCGCATTGATCTTGCTCCGGCGCTGAAGCAGAGCGCGGCGACATCGGGAACGGGCAGGGACAAGATGCGCATCACAAGGTCGCTCGTGGTTGGCCAAGTCGCGTTGTCGCTAGTGCTGCTTTTTGCCGCAGGGCTTTTCGTTCGCACACTGGTCAATCTGGAAACGACGGACATAGGATTTTCGCGGGACAATCTGCTGCTCTTTGGCATCGCCCCGCGAGAATCGGGATACAGCGGCGAGCGCTTTGCCGAGCTTTGCCGCGAGATACAGAGTCGTGTCGCTCTCTTGCCCGGCGTGAAATCTGCGACTTCGTCATTGCATCTGCTGTTGAGCGGTTCCAGGC
>JBOGMU010000031.1:0-31456 GCA_050746865.1 Candidatus Acidiferrales bacterium | reverse complement strand
AGTTTGCCGCAAGGCCCCGTGCGGAGAAAACAGCAGTGAAAAAATCGCGCCGTGCGCAAGCGGTGCCCGGCGGAGCGCAAATTTTTCAGCGCCTCTATACCCGGCTCGGTTGCGACGGCCGCCCCCCTAATTTTATTGTCGAATATCATCCTTACACCGATCTGACCCATACCATCCGCCTGCGCGAAGAGACTGCTCACGTCCGACTATCGGATGCTTTGCGCGATGCGCCGCAAACCGTACTTGAGGCGACGGCTGCAATCCTGCTTGGAAAACTCTATCGGCGACGGCCTCCGATGGCGTTGGTCGAAGCGTATCGACAATTTTCTTACGCGCAGGCCACACGCGCGCGCCTGCTCCGACTGCGCCGCAAGCGAGCGCGCTGCTCGGAACACCGCCCCGCCGGCGCGCATCACGATCTCGAACCGCTTTTCGCTTCGCTCAATGCGCAGTATTTCGATGGCGCCCTCTCCAAACCGCGCCTCGGCTGGAGCAAGCGGTCATGGCGAACTCAGCTTGGATGCTTCGATCCCGCGCTCAAACAAATTCTCATCAACCGCCAGCTCGATCAACCCGCCGTGCCGGAGTGCGTCGTCGCCTACGTCCTCTATCACGAGATGCTCCACGTAAAGCATCCAATCAAATTCGCCCGCTGCCGCCGCGAATCCCATTCTCCCGAATTTCGCAGAGAAGAAAAACGCTTCGCCGACTACGCCCCCGCCATGAAATTCCTGAAGCATCTCTCTTGTTGAGCAGCCATCTAAAATCCCCCATTTTACTGTCGATTAGAACCGACACTCGCATTGAAGCGAATGAGCTTACGTGCATTTTTAATCGCGGGACTGTCGATTAGAAATCGCTGCTAAGCTCTTTTCGCCGTGTGTTCGTTTTTCCCCTCTGGCGATTGCGATTAGAACCATGCCCCTCCGTTTATTTTCATAGAGTTACGTCCGTTTTTAATTCTTTGCAGTTGCGATTAGAAAAGTTTGCCTGGCGGCTTCTGATGGTTTGGCGTGCGTCATTTCTACTTCCCGCCTCTTCCCTGCGTCACGCCTGCCCCCTTTCCCGTTCTGGAACTCGAAAGGCAACAAACAGCTTTCGATTTAAAAACGGCCAAGGGTAGCATCCGAAAAATTCGATTTCAATTGTGGAAAGTACGGACATAGTACTCGCAGAGTTGCGGACGTGATCGGCGTTCCCAGGCAGGCGGCGGACAGGTTACGAGGCGCCTTCTTGTTTTTCGGCTAGTTGCTCGAGTTGGCGGTGCCAGTCGAGTTGTTTGACGATGGCGGCGTTTTGGCGCCAGTTGGGCTGCACTTTGACGAAGAGTTCGAGGAAGATGTGGGCGCCGAGGATTTCTTCCAGGTCCTTGCGGGCTTCGGTGCCGATTTTCTTCATGGTTTCGCCGCGTTTGCCGATCAGGATGCCCTTCTGGCCGTCCCTTTCGACATAGATCGTGGCGCGAATGCGGATCAGCTTTTCGGTTTCGTCAAACGTGTCCACAAGAACGGCAATCGCGTGCGGGACTTCTTCCTTTGTGGCAAGGATCGCTTTTTCGCGCACGAATTCGGCGGCGAGGAAGCGCTCAGGCTGATCGGTGAACTGATCCGGCGGAAATAGCGGCGGCGATTCTGGCAGATGCGCGAGCCAGCCTTTCACCACATCGTCGCAACCTTCGCCCGTCTGCGCGGAAATCGGATAGACCTCTGTAAATTCGAAGTCGCGGCGGAAGCGGTCGATCACGGGCAGAAGCATCGCCTTTCGCATGCGATCAATTTTATTGAGGAGAAGAAAGACGGGGCCTTTGAAGCGCTTAATCCATTCCAGCGTAAACGCGTCGCCGGGACCGAAATTCGCGGTCGCATCGGCGATGAGCGTAAGCACGTCGATGCCTTCGAGCGCTTGCGCCACCTCGTCCATCATCTGGCGATTGAGAATGCTGTCCGGCTTGTGAATTCCGGGAGTATCGACCAGCACAATCTGAGCTTCGTTGCGATTCACGATGCCTTGAATACGATTGCGCGTGGTTTGCGGACGCGGTGAAACGATGGAGACCTTGCGGCCGACGAGCGTATTGACGAGCGTCGATTTGCCGGCGTTGGGCCGGCCGACGATTGCGACGAATCCTGATTTGAAGGGCATGAAGGATTAATTCTACGCTGAATCAGCGGGTTTCATTTCGCACAATTGGATCGTAGGTCGGAGAAAAAGAAAGAGGGGTCCTTCGCTTCGCTCAGGATGACGAAGTTTTCGCTCGCGCGTAATTGCATGCAACCGCAAAAGCGCCCGCCCAAAAGACCGCCGCTACAAAACCAAATGCAAAAGCAAAAAGCAGGACAGAACCGATTGGGCTGTCATTCGCGTGTTTTTTTCAGTACGCTGGAGTTCCACGGTTTTTGAGGTGGCGAATGAAGGTCGATCCCTCCGCAGGAAAGCCAGCTCCGCTATCTGCGCTGGTGAATATTCCGAAGCTCGTCACGGCTTATTATTCGCTGCGCCCGGATCCTGGAAATCCTGCACAACTGGTGGCTTTCGGCACGTCCGGGCATCGCGGCTCCTCCTTCGACGGCGGGTTCAACAAATGGCACATTCTTGCGATCACCCAGGCCATCTGCGAATACCGCGCCGCGCAAAAGATCGACGGCCCGCTTTTTATTGGAATGGACACGCACGCGCTTTCCGAACCTGCGTTTGCGAGCGCGGTGGAAGTGCTCGCGGCCAATGGCGTGGAAACAATGATTTCGCAAGGCACGCCGTACACGCCGACTCCGGCCATCTCGCAAGCCATCCTTCAATACAATCGCGGACGCAAGACGGGTCTCGCGGACGGAATCGTGATCACACCTTCACACAATCCGCCGGACGATGGCGGCTTTAAATACAATCCACCCGAAGGCGGCCCTGCCGAATCGAACATTACAGGATGGATTCAATCGAAGGCGAACGATTTTCTGCGAAACGGCCTCGCCGGCGTGAAGCGCATGCTATTGGAAAAGGCTCTCGCCGCTTCGACGACGCACAAATTCGATTATGTGAAGTCTTACGTGGAGGACCTTGAGAACGCGATCGACTTTGCCGCGATTCGAAATGCAAAGCTGGCGATCGGAGCCGATCCTCTGGGCGGCGCAGGGATTGCATACTGGCCGCGCATCGCCGAGCGTTATGGCCTGAATCTCACCGTAGTCAATGAACAGGTGGATCCCACATTTCGATTTATGACGCTCGATTGGGACGGACGCATTCGCATGGATCCCTCCTCTCCGTATGCGATGCAAAGCCTGATCGGGATGAAAGACAAGTTTGATATTTCGTTCGCGTGCGATACGGACCACGACCGGCACGGCATCGTTGCAAAGAGCACCGGTCTGCTGCCTCCGAATCATTACCTTGCCGTTTGTATCGATTATCTCTTTCGCAACCGGGAAAAATGGAGCAAAGATGTCGCCGTCGGAAAAACCGTCGTGAGCAGCAGCATGATCGATCGCGTCACGGCGCGTCTTGGCCGGCAATTATATGAAGTGCCCGTCGGCTTCAAATTTTTTGTAGAAGGATTGATCACCGGGAAACTCGGTTTCGTCGGCGAGGAGAGCGCCGGGGCTTCGTTCCTGCGGCGCGATGGAACTGTGTGGACCACCGACAAAGACGGAATCACGGCGGCGCTTCTCTCCGCCGAAATCACGTCGCGATGCGGACGCGATCCCGGCGAAATCTATCGCGAATTTACGCGCGAACTGGGCGATCCCGTTTACGAGCGGATGGAAGCGCACGCGAGCCTGGAAGATAAGGCTGCACTCGCGAAATTATCGCCTGCGGAGATGCGCATTACTGAATTAGCGGGCGAAAAGGTCGAACAGGTTCTCACGGCCGCACCCGGCGACGGCAACAAAATCGGCGGAATAAAAGTAATGGCGCGCGACGGATGGTTTGCCGCGCGTCCTTCAGGCACCGAGGAAATCTACAAAATCTACGCGGAGAGCTTTCTCGGCCAGGATCATCTCCGCAAAATCGAAGAAGAAGCGCAGAAAATCGTGTCGGACACGATTGCGCACAGCGGAGCAGCAGCCCGCGGATAGACCCCATTGGAGAACATCGTGAGCAGCCCCGCGCATGGCAATCGTCTTTCTGATCAGGAAATTCTGGAGGCCCTTACTGAACTCGCGTTGGATCTTCGCTCGACCTACCATCATGCGGCTGACCGGCTTTGGGAGCGGCTCGACCCGCAACTCTGGGAGGCAACACACAGTCCGTGGATCGTCTTGCAAACGGTATCGCGGCAACGCATGCAAAGCGTGACGGCCGATCCGGATTTCCAAGAACTGGCCGCGAAGCTTCGCGAGGAAAAGCAGTCCGCAGAGCAAGCCAAAGGATGGTTTCAGCAGGCGTATCCAAACACGACTCTCAAAACCGTCGCGTACTTCTCGATGGAATTCATGCTGAGCGAGGGATTTCCCATATATTCGGGCGGACTCGGCAACGTGGCGGGTGATCAACTCAAAGCGGCGAGCAATCTGGGAGTGCCCGTCGCCGGCGTGGGACTTTTGTATCAGCAAGGTTATTTCCGACAGGAAATCAGCGCCGACGGTCATCAGGAGGCGCTTTATCCCTACAACGATCCCGGTCAACTGCCCATCACGCCGCTGCGCGACTCGAGCGGCGAATGGATTCGCATCTCACTGGATTTCCCGGGCACGAAGCTCTGGCTTCGCGCGTGGGAAGCGAAACTGGGACGCAGAAGACTCTACCTGCTGGGCACAAACGATCCCGCGAATGCTCCCGACCTGCGCGGAATTGGTGGAGAACTTTACGGCGGTGACTCGGAGCTGCGTCTGAAACAGGAGCTGGTTCTAGGTATCGGCGGCTGGCGGCTGCTAAAAGCTCTAGGACTTCATCCCGAAGTCTGCCACCTGAATGAAGGTCATGCCGCGTTCGCTGTGTTGGAGCGGGCACGCGATTACATGGAGGAAAATCGAGCGGCGTTCGCCGAAGCGCTGACGATCACTCGCGCGGGCAATCTTTTTACAACGCACACGCCTGTTGCGGCGGGATTCGATCGGTTCGCGCCCGGCCTGATGGAGAAATATTTCCAAAATTATACGGAAAAGGAACTCGGGATTTCCTTCCAGGATTTGCTCGCGCTGGGGCGCCAGAATCCGGATGATTCGAACGAGCCTTTCAATATGGCTTATCTCGCGATCCGCGGAAGCGGTGCGGTGAACGCGGTGAGCAAGCTGCACGGTCAAGTGAGCCGACGATTGTTTCAGTCACTTTTCCCGCGATGGCCCGAGGCGGAAGTGCCCATCACGCACGTGACAAACGGCGTGCACATGCCGACGTGGGATTCGCCGGACGCGGACCGCCTGTGGGAAGGCTCGTGCGGCAAAGGGCGGTGGCACGGAACGATGGATACGATCGAGCAGAGCATGCGAGAGTGCGGAGACAGCGACCTATGGCAAATCCGCACGAGCGGACGCACCGCTCTAGTTGGATATGTTCGCAAAAAGCATGTGCGGCAAATCGCGCGCCGCGGCGCCGGAATTCAAGAAATCGAAACCGCGGCGAGAGTGCTCGACGAAGACACGTTGACGCTGGGATTCGCTCGTCGATTTGCGCCTTACAAGCGGCCGAATCTACTTTTGCACGATCGTGAGCGGCTCGTGCGGATTCTTACGAATGAGAACCAGCCCGTGCAACTCGTAATTGCGGGGAAAGCGCATCCGCAAGACGTTCTCGGGCAAGAAATGATCCGCGAGTGGATCCAGTTCGTTTATCGTCCGGAAGTTCGGCAACGCGTCGTCTTTTTGACCGACTACGACGTCCTCATGGCTGAAAAGCTCGTGCAGGGCGTGGATGTGTGGCTGAATACGCCGCGTCGTCCGTGGGAGGCAAGCGGAACGAGCGGGATGAAGGTGCTCGTCAACGGCGGGCTGAATCTTTCAGAGCTGGACGGATGGTGGGCCGAAGCATACTCGCCGGAAGTCGGCTGGGCTATCGGCGACGGCCGCGAACACGGCAGCGATCCGGGCTGGGACGCGGCGGAAGCAGAGGCGCTTTACTTGCTGCTCGAACGCGAAGTGATTCCGCAATTCTATGCGCGAGATGAACGGGGCATCCCGCGCGCGTGGGTGGCTCGCATGCGCGAGAGCATGGCGCGATTGACGCCGCGATTTTCGACGAACCGTGTGGTGCGGCAATATACCGAAGAATATTATTTGCGGGCTGCGTCGGCGTGCGGTGAGAGAACCGCGGCCAGCGGGCTGATTGGAACCGGCGTTCTGAAATGGCAGCGCGAAATCGCGGAGCATTGGGGCAAGCTGCACTTCGCCTCGTCGACGGCTCATATGCAAGGGCAAGAGTACGTGTTCAGCGTGCAAGTTTTTCTGAATGACCTGGGTGCGGATTCGGTTGCGGTGGAGTTATATGCCGAGGGCGCGAATGGCTCCGCGCCTTTGCGGCAACGCATGACGCAAGGAGAACGCATGGCCGGGACGGCCAATGGATTCACGTATAGCGCGAGAATTCAAGCGTCGCGGCCATTGAGCGACTTTACGCCGCGAATTATTCCGTGCCACGCGCGCGCGTCTGTACCGCTGGAGGCTCCGTTTATTCTCTGGCAGGACAATCCCGGGTGGAGATGAGCGTCGCAGTCTAAAGCCGGCAGTGAAAAAGGCTAGCTTTGTCCGGGGACGCGCGGCCAGCGGCGGTCGATACGGCGGACGAGCTCCTCAGCAAGATCGATGCTCTCGCGAAAAGCAGTTTCGCGTGCGGGCGAACTTTTTCCGAGCAGGATTGGCAGGCGGCGACAAAGAAGCATTCCGGCGACAAGTGCGATTACTTTTTTGCGACCTTCATCCATGGACGCGATAGTATCATATTCGCCTTTTATTCGCCACTCACGAGAGTCGTCAACGAAGAAAAGGATTTAATTCGCGCTCTTCACCTATCGTCGTGGTGCCACCGTGGCCGGGATAGACGATCGTCTCCTCGGGAAGCGCAAGTAGCTTTTCACGTATGGAGCGAATGATCTCTGGATAAGAGCCGCCCCAGAGGTCGGTGCGGCCGATGCTTCGCTGAAACAGGGTATCCCCTGCGATAAGACGCGGCGTGTGGTCGTGCGTTGCTTGGTGCTGCGGCGCATCGTCGCGAGCGGCACCGTTTTGGTCAACCACTAAACTGATGCTGCCCGGTGTATGTCCGGGAGTGTGCAGAACGCGCGCCGCGAAATTTCCCCAGCGCAGAGCGTCGCCTTCCTTAACGAAGCTCTCGATTGGCGCAATCGCAGGCGTCGGTACGCCCAGCCAGTGCGCCTGAACTTCAAGGCCTTGATAGAGCGGCATGTCCGCTTCGTGAATTAGAATGGGTGCGCCGGTCGCCTGATGCAAAGCCGCTAGCCCGCCGACATGATCGATGTGTGTATGCGTACTGACGATGGCGCGCGGCTTCAAACGATGCCGCTGCAGAATTTCCATGATGCGTTCAACCTCATCGCCCGGGTCGACAACGAGAGCTTCACCCGTTTCCGGATCGCCCAGGATCGAGCAATTACATTGCAGCAAGCCGACAGGAATTATTTCATGGATTAGCTTTTGTGCGGCCATCGACAAAAAGTATATCGCGGAATCGCTTCTGCTAAAATTAGCGAGAGCCAAACGTCAGGGCTAATGGCAAATGAAAACAGGAACATCGATCTTTGAATCACCGCTTCTCGCCGAACATCGCGCTGCGGGAGTGCGCATTGGCGAATTTTTGGGCTGCCTGCTGCCCGAGGGCTTCTCCGATTTCGAGTCGGAATATAAAACGGGCCGCGAGTCGGCCGCCCTTTTCGATACGAATTGGCATCTGACCGCAAATTTCACGGGCCGCGATCGCGTGAAATATCTGCATGCGATCACATCCGGCAACCTAAAGGATCTTGCGGTTGACCGCGGGACGCTCGCGCTGTTGCTGAATCCGCAGGGCCGCATACTTGCTGAACTGGAAATGTACGCATTGACGGAAAGCATTTTGCTGCGCTCGCACGTGTCGCTTCGGGAGCAGACCATCGCGACGTTGAAAAAGTACATTCTCGGGTCGCAAGTGAAACTCGAAGACGCGACAGACGCAACCGGCAGCTTCGCAATCGAAGGCCCTCGCGCCGCAGATGTGTTGAAAAAAATTGCCGGCGTCGATGTTGCCGAACTGCCGGATATGGCTGTTTGCGAGGTCCATGTCGAGCAGATTCCATGCCGCTTGCTGCGACGTTCGCATTTCGGCCAACCGGGTGTCGAAATTGTGGCGAGCCGCGAGGCGCTTGCGCAATTGTGGCGTGCCAGCGAAGCTGCTGTTCGCGCGCATGGCGGCGGGCCGATTGGGATGATTGCGCTGAATTCGCTGAGACTGGAAGCGGGCGTGCCGTGGTTCCCCGCCGATTTCAACGATACTGTGATTCCGCACGAAGCTGGCGTCGAAGGGACGCATATCAATTTCAATAAAGGATGCTACACAGGGCAGGAGATCGTAGAGCGGGTCCGTTCGCAAGGCCGAGTGAACCGCAAGCGCGTGCGGCTGAAATTTTCTTCGGCGCAACCTCCAATTGCCGGAACAAAATTGCGCGCAAACGGCGCCGAGATTGGCGCGGTCACGAGCGCTGCGTATTCGCCTGCCTCAGGCACGGCGATTGGCATGGGATATGTGCGCCGGGTGCAGCACGCCGCCGGCAGCAAAGTAGAATACGATGGCGGAACGGCTGAAGTGACCGCTTGAAGAGCGCTACTCGGGCAGAATTTCGATGGCGCTTAAAGATGGATAGTTCACGTTGGGCGTGAAATAGATTTCGATTTTGTTCTGTGGCGTTGGCTCAACGTGCATAAAGGTTTTCACCAACGGCGCATTCTGTGCATCGCGCATGATGTCGAAATTCTTAAGCAGCTCGACTCCGTTGCACGAAACATCAAAGACCCGGCTCCCGGCGCCGCCGATATTGCCGTTCTGAATCCCGAACCAACGCTCGATAAATTGGAGTTTCAGCGTGTATTTGTGCTCCGGAGCGACGGGTATCGCGTAGTGGAAATGCCCAAGACGCTGGCCGTCGTAGATCCCGTTGTCCGGCAGACTCCTGACTTCGCTTCCATGGCTGCTCTCTCGTCCGCCGAAAAAATCACGGTCCGGAAGCCAAAGCTGGCCTTCCTGGTCTCGATAGGACCGGTCGCGACCCGCAAGAATGCGGATCGGCAGAGGCTCGCGGTTTGGATCGGGCAGAATTTCGACCGCATTCACAAATGAATGCGGAGCGGTGAAGTCCAGATGGATGGTGCCGTCTGGTTCGGGTTGCACGTTCGCGAGGATCTTCTCGGTCGCTGTATCGTCCGCTCCAGAATCGTCGACGACATCCAACGAATTCGATGCGCCGCCGTCGACTGCATAGCTAATCAAGCGCGCGTTTTCCTGGAGCCCGGCTGCCTCTGCGAATAGCAGATGCATTTCGTACGTGCCCGGCGGAACTGGGAACTTGCAGGCGAACGTGCCTTCCCTGCCGCTTTCGAACAGCTTTGGGTCGGCCGTACCCGCGATCTCAGGCTTCGGGACCGAAAATGCGTTTCCGCCAGTGCAAAATCTGTCAGGCGACCAGATAAACCCTGCCTGGTCCATATAAGGCTTTACCAGTTCGCCCATCATTGCGCGAAGCGGCGGCCCCACACTGACCGGGACCACAGGAGCGGCCAGGGGCGCGGCCTGTGCCTGGCCGTAAGAAGCATGCCCTTTTCTCGGCCAAAGGTAGAAAACAATGAGAGCGATAAAGGCGACCGTCGCGAGGGATCCGGCGATGCGAACACTTTTCCCCGGCTTCTCAGCCTTAACAGAGTTGTCGAGCATTGGTGTGCTTTCTCCATTCCTGGAAGAAAGCTCGTTCGCGTGAACCTTGCCATTCCCGTTTGCTGCAGTGGAGTCATTATGCGGATGCACGGGAGGGGCGGCATTCCGCGGCTGCTCCTCTGAAAGTGAACTCTTGAAGACGAAGTTAGGCACATATCGACCGGGAGGTATGCAAATGTGGATTTCGTGTTCGGCACCCTCCGTCCGGTAGTATTCCTCTAGCCGCTTGCGGAGACTGTGGGCCGTGACTCGAACAATCGTGTCCGCCTGCGGATCGAAATCGGCGGAGCGTCCTAGTGCCTGAACGGCGATGCTGTACTCTTTGACGTCGGCGGACTGATCCCTGAAGCACTTTTCGCAGACGAACGTCAGAAGCTTGACGGCGTAGTTGCTACGACCCAAAATTCCGGACGCTAGGACAGCGTCCAGTTCGGCTCTTTCGGCCGCGAGCCTGTCTTCCCCCGAGTGCAAGACTCACCCCTGAAACATCCCTTGCATGCAAGCAACGTGCCGGAAGTATAACGCACATCCCATGGCGATAAGGCCGAGTTTTTCTAGGCCAGCGTACGGATTTCACTGTATAAGCGGATGCCTTTGCGGACGGTCCGTTTTCCAAATTTTGTTTTTGTATTCCACTTATGGGAGAGCGGGTCTGCATTAACCGTGAATTAACGGTTAGCTAACTTCCGGCTAGGTGCCTATCGATGTTCTATTCGTCTTCATTGGAATCAGGTCTTCATCCGAGCGTGAGTGTGTCCAAGACCAGGCAGTCGGAGCCGCGCTGGGGTATTCGGGCGATGAGCCCGCCATTTCAAGGGGTGCAGAATGAAACAAGTTTCGTATAGCGGCAAATATGAGAGCCACAACTACCTAGTGAGCGGTTTCGTTCTCTTGGCAACAGCTTTTTTGCTCGCGCTGCTCGCGAGTGCGCGCGTTTCGCTTGCCCAGGACGTCGTTGGCTTAATTTCCGGTACCGTTACTGACTCGTCCGGTGCGGTGGTGCCTTCGGCCACGGTCACGATTACGGACGAAGGGACTGGTGTTTCCCGACCGGCTATTACAACGACGTCGACCGGGCATTATGTGGCGGGCGATCTTCCCGTTGGCGCATACACCGTGGCGGTGGAAGCAAAAGGCTTCAAAAAAACGACTGTTGCAGGAAATCATGTCACGGCCGGCGGCCGACTCACGGTCGATGCCGTTTTGCAGGTCGGCGAAGTTTCGCAGACAGTCACCGTGGAGGCTGTGGCGAATCAGACCAATACGACCTCAGGTGAACTCTCGACGACAGTGACGAACGAACAGGTGGTCAATTTGCCTTTGAATCAACGTCACTACGAATCGGTGGTGGGACTGATACCCGGCGCGGCTTTGCAGGGATCCGGCCAAAGCCCGGCCTCAATAACGAACGGGTTCAGTAATGCCATAGCGGTCGTCAACGGCGAGCGCACCGATGGTCAGAATTGGAGCGTTGACGGCGGGTTCAATCTGGATTCCGGCTCCAACGGCAGCGTGTTCAATCAGGTTGGTGTCGATTTCATTCAAGAGGTCGACGTTCAAACTTCGAATTATGACGCAGAGTTCGGCCGGTCGAATTCAGCTACGGTTAACGTGATCACGAAGAGCGGAACAAACCAGTACCACGGCTCCGGCTTCGAATTCGTTCAGAACAACGCGTGGGATGCAGAAACCCCGAGTACGAAGCTGACGAACCCAACCGCAAGGGGATACGCGGCCGTGCCGCCTTATCACTTAAATGACTTCGGCTGGTCGCTCGGCGGCCCAGTCCCTTATCTTCAGCAAAAAGGTAAGCTTTTCTTTTTCGCCGGGCAGGAGTGGAAGAAACTGCGCGGATCGGGTGCAGGTCTCGGCACGTCATCGCAACAGGAAACATTCCCGACGGCCGCGGAATTGTCCGGGGACTTTGGCGATCTTTTGGGCTCGGGTCCAGGCGGCTCGAGCCTGGTTCTTCACGCGCCCGCGGTTGTACCGGCTGGATGCACGATCACGAATAACGTGATGTCCCCGTCGTGCATAACTACGGATGGTGCGTCGATAGCGAAGGTCTATGCAGCGGCAGCGAAGCTGTCATCGCAGGGCGCTTTGCCGACAACGGCAACCTCAAGCAACCTCTCGTTCAACCTTTCAAACCCTTCGAATATTCGCGAAGACATCATTCGGATCGACGAACATCCCAATGATAAGCAGAGCATTTATTTCAGGTACCTACACGACTACGTCGACATCAACAACCCGTTTTCCACATTTGGCTCCAGCAGCGAAGTACCCGTCGATCCCGATTCCCGAAACCGCCCTGGATATAACTATCAAATCGGCTGGACGTACGTGATCAGCCCCACGCTGATCAGCGAATTCAAGTTCAATGCCGACTGGCATAAGCAGCGGACGCCCGTGCAGGGCAATGCGTGGGAACGCACCACGTACGGCTTCGCATTTGTCCCGCCGCTGGGCAGTCCAACAACATTTCCGAACGGACTGCCGGCAATCAGTTATACCGGAACCACCGGTTTTCCGACGAGTGCGCCGAATCAGATCACGGGTCCAGCACCCAACTATCTGGCGTCGCCTACAGCCGATATCAATCCTGCGGAAAACATTACGTGGGTGAAAAACAATCACAGCATCAAATTCGGCGTGGAGTTCGCGCGCAATCGCAAAAATCAGAATTCCCGCACGAATTTTGACGGCGCTTTGAACTTCAGCCCCAATGCGGGCGCCAGTACGGGTTCAAACTCAACGGGCGATGCGTTCGCAGATGCGCTCATGGGCAATTTCAATAGTGTGTCGCAATCGTCGGCAATGACGCTGGGGCTTTTCCGCTTCAATGATATTGAAGCGTACGTTCAAGACAGTTGGAAGGTGACTCACAAGTTGAGCCTGGTTCTTGGCGTGCGTTACGTGAATTCCACGCCGCTTTACAACCAGACCAACGCGATGACGAACTTCAATCCGTTTGATTACAACGTAGGAGAGGATGCAATATTTTCAACGGTCGGTGGAAGCAGCACCATCAGCCCCACCTCCGCAGGGCTGTGCGGGGGTCCTCTCGTGAATGTTGTCGGCCAGCCGGTATATACGATCGAGTGCAACGGATTGGAGCGGCCAGGCGGTATTCCTGCGGACCAACTCGGTCGAGTTCCCGCGGCGTTTACCGATCCTCAGTTGGTGAGCGAAGTTTCACCAACAGCGGCTCGAGGATTTTATCGGCCCGAAAACCTTTGGGGGCCTCGCGTCGGCTTCTCGTTCGCACCTCTTAACGACAAGACCGTGATTCGCGGTGGCTTTGGAATCTTCTACGATCACCCAGAAGGCAATGTGCTGGGCAACGGGATCAATTCCCAAGGCTATGCACCATGGGCGGAAACGGTTTCCCTGTCCGGCGTAGACCAATCGCTGTCAGCATTTGACAATGCCCCTCCGCCTGCTTCCGCACCCGCACTGACGACTTTCGGTCTGACGGGCGTGAATCCGAATCTCGTTGTCGCCCGCAGCTACCAATATAGCTTCAGCATTCAGCGTCAATTGCCCTTGGCAATGTTGCTGCAAGTCTCCTACGTTGGCACTCAGGGTCGCCACATTTTGCGCGATCCCTCGATTAATAATCCAACGTGGACCTCGCAGAGCTATGTCCCCGTATCCGTCAATCCGAATAATCTTGCGTGCCCAGCGGGAATTAACACGACAGCCTTCCATTGCGTGGGCGGCTTCGGTCCGATCAGCGGAACGAAGCCGGGGATAACCGGCGACCAAACGCGACCATTCCTCGGTTACGGTGGACTCAACATGGAATCGAGCGACGAAGACTCCAACTACAATGCTCTGCAGATCGGACTCACCAAGCGCGCTGGCATCTTTACCGCCTCGGTCGCTTACACTTATTCGAAGGCGATGGGCACTGGCGGTGGCGCTGGTGAAGGCTTGGGCTTAAATCCCGAGTCAGAATGCCCATTCACGTGCCTCGTTAGTACCGCGAGCAGCCCCGTACTGGTTAACGGCGGCACGACTCCAGTCGTTGGCGGCGCGCAGAGCGGCGGTGTGGTCGAGTCCTGGAAGCAGTTTTACTACGGCAAACTTAGCTATGACGCAACACACGTTCTGGCCATCAGCTTCACAATCGAGTCGCCTTGGGGGAAAGGGCTCACTGGCTGGCAGGGTGCAGTCGTTAGAGGCTGGTCTCTCAGCGGCATCACCCACTATCAGACCGGCGCTCCGCTCACGCCTACGGCGACGGTCAACATCGGCCTTACGGGCATCAGCGCCGGACGTCGGGCTCAAGCCGTGGCCGGCCAGTCGCTGCGATTCACCGGCACCTGCTCGAACACCAAAGCCATATGCTGGCTAAACCCGGCGGCATTCAGCACCGCATCCTTGCTCGGCGCTGGCGATGCACCTATCGGCCAACTCATCGGCCCCAACTTCTATACATGGGACCTCACCGCACGGAAGACAGTTGTTCTGCCCTGGCGTGAAGGCATGAGTTTCGAAATCGAAGGCGATGCCTTCAATGCCTTTAATCGCGCCAACTGGAACAATCCTGGCACCGGCAATGCAGGCAGCCCTACGTTTGGCCAAATCACCGGCTCACTGCCGGCACGTGTCCTCCAGTTGGGTGCAAAGATAAACTTCTAGGCACTCCCGACTTTATTTCCAGACGGGCCGAGGAGATGACAACTCGTCGGCCCGTGTTTTCTGGCTCGCGCGGGCGGAAAGCCAATCCAGACTGCGTTTGCGCGGTGCAAAAAAAAGGATTTGCTTCTGGTGCGGTGCCAATGTATATAAACGGCCACCATGCCAAACCTACCGTCGTATATCGCCAAAGCGACGCCCAATCCGCAGGCAAACAGGGCGCCGTGGTACAAAAATACTGCGCCGAGCTATGCCGGTATTTTCTTGTGGGTGGTTTTCTTCCAGGCGCTCGCCGATGGCCCGCTGCAGCACGCGACTCCCTTGTTCTGCGTGGGAGCGATCATCGTGGCGGGCATCCTGAGCTACGCACTCTATTACTATGCGCCGGCAATGTTCGGGATGAAGACCGGATATCCCCTATACGTGGTCGGCAGTTCGACGTTTGGGACGGCCGGCGGCTACCTGATGCCCGGCATCTTGATGGGGCTGCTGCAAATCGGGTGGTTCGCGGTAGCGACGTTCTTCGCGACGCAGTACATCCTCGAAGGCTTGGGCAAGGACCCGCATGCGGGAACGCTACTTTTCACCGTGGTAGCGATCATCTGGGGGTACGGGACAGGGATCATCGGTGCCAAGGGCGTGCAGTATGTCGCGAAGGCTTCCCTGATCCTGACGATTATTCCCGCTTTGATGGTGCTCTATGTCTTCATCAAGACAGCAGGTGGGATTTCCAGTTTCCAACCCACGGACTCGAATTCGATGTTGTCGTTCAGCCTGATCGTTTCGGCCGTCATCGGCTTTTTCGCCACAGCGGGCGCTGCAGGAGCGGATTTCGGCATGAACGCTCGAAACGGCAGTGACGTGAAGCTGGGCGGAATTTTTGGCGTCGTGATTGCCACGATCTACGCGGGCGCTCTGCCGCTCTTGTCCGTCGCGGGCGCCAATGGGATGCATCCCGGAGTCGGCTTTACGTATGACAAAGTGATCGGCTCGATCGGCGGTTTTGGCGCGAGCGCGATGTTCTTCCTCTTTGCGATAGCGTCGATTGTCGCATCCTGCTTCTGTTCGTTCATTGCCGGCAATAGCTTTGCCACGATGATTCCCCGCGTCCCACGCATCGGTTCATCCATGGTGGCCGTCACGATTGGGATCATTCTCGCGATTACAGGGGTCGCCTCGAACCTGATTAGCGTGTTTTCGATCGTGGGTGCGTCGTTTGGTCCAATTTGCGGCGCAATGCTAGCGGATTATTTGCTCTCCGGCGGCAGATGGACAGGCCCACGACAAGGAATCAACTGGGCGGGTTATCTGGCGTGGGCGGTCGGGTTCGTGATCGGCATTTTGCCGTTAATTCCCTCGCTTGCTTCCCGGACAGGCGCTGCGCATTGGGACCAGATAGCGCCGCTTTACAGCATGATCGCCGGATTCATCGTTTATATTGTGATCGCCAAGCTGGGCGGGCAGCCTAAGGCCGTTCCCGTAGCGCAGACGCAGGCCGCCGACTGATTATCATCGGTTCAGTAGTTCGACGAAAACTTCGTTCGAGACTGTTAGCCGCGACGGCGCTAGCCGCACGCGCGAGCCGACGGTCTCGACAAAACCTTCCGCCTCCAAGCGTTTGATTCCTTCGCGCAGCCCCTTTTCCCGGCGCGAAAACTCACCGTTCCATCGCGCTGCGATCGCATTAAGATCGATTCCCTCCAGTTCCCGCAGCCCAAGAAAGATTTCCTCGTCGAGAGCCCGCTCAGGCGTCACCGGTTCAATCTGCTCGCGCGCGGAAGCCCCCTTCCCGATCAGTTCCACATAACGCATCGAATCGTGAACGTTCGCCCAGCGGGTGGCGCCATCGAACGAATGCGCGCCGGCACCAAATCCGATATATGGTTCGCGCCGCCAGTATTTCAAGTTGTGCCGAGAGTGTTTGCCGGGAAGCGCCCAGTTCGAAATTTCGTAATGCTCATACCCGGCAATCGCCAAGCGGGCGCAAGCTGATTCGTAAAATTCGGCTTGTTCATCATCCGAAGGAATCGTTGCCGCGCCATAACGAGCGCCGCCTGCCAGCGATTCCCTGCCAAGCCGACTGCCCTCGTCGATTTCCAGCAGATAGATCGAGATGTGTTCGGGACGCATTGCGATCAGTTCGTCAATTGAAGCGTCCCATGATTCGCCGGTCTGGTGCGGCAGGCCCGCGATTAAATCCATGCCGATATTTTGCAATCCCAAGGCACGCAGCATTTCCGTCGCTCGAAAGACGTCTGCGCGACGATGCACCCGGCCTGCGGCTCGCAATTCATTGTCGTGAAACGATTGGACTCCCATGCTGATGCGATTAAATCCGGCAGCGATCCATGCAGCGCTTTTTTGCAAATCAATTGTTTCGGGATCGGCCTCGAGCGTAGCTTCAGATGCCGCTTCAACCTGATATTTTTCCCGCAGAGTATCGAGGATTGTCGCGAGCGCAGCCGGATCGAGCAGGCTCGGCGTTCCGCCACCAACGTAAATCGTATCTACGATCTCGCCGTGAAGGTCGCCGGCCTGCGAGATTTCGCGGCAAATCGCGTCCGCGTAGGGCACGTAACGCTCGCGCGCGACAACGCCCGTATGGAAATTGCAGTAGGTGCATTTCGTCTGGCAGAACGGCACCTGAATGTACGCGCCTAATGTCATAGAAATTGGTTTCAGTATACCGCGACCGCGTGCACTGAAGCCGCAGCGCGCAAACCATGGCCGACCAACAAGATGTAGGCGAGCAATATACATTCTCCTTGACTATCTGTCGCGCAAGGACCTATATAGGTTGTTCCCGCCCTTCGCGCCTGAGAGGAGGAGTGTCTATGGACGCTGGCGTGCCTACATCCACCTTCGCGCGTGCCTCCGTTCGCTGGGCCACGGCTCTCGTGTCGGCAGCGCTTGCTCTATTGCTTGCACGCGAACTGCATCCTTTCCTGGGCGAACTCGCTCCCTTCATAATGGCTTTTCCCGCCGTGGCGATTGCCGCCTGGCGTTGCGGGCTTTGGCCTTCATTCGCAACCATTGCAATCACCGTTCTTGGAGGCACGTATTGGTTCATCGAGCCCTTGCATTCGTTTCGCATCGCCAACGCATCGCAGGCGATTACTCTGTTTGCATGGATCCTGGCCTGTTGCGCGATTATGGCGATTGGAGAAATGAACCGGCGCGAAAATGAAAAGCTGTGGCACGAACAGGGCGCACTGGAAGCGAAGGTTCGCCAGCGCACGATACAGCTCGATCAAGCCAATGAAAGCCTCAGTGAGCTGACGGCGCGCCTGCTGCAATTGCAGGACGAAGAGAGGCGGCGCCTTGCTCGCGATTTGCACGATAGCATCGGCCAGACGACGGCCGTCCTCGGCGTGAATTTGGCGAGGATAGAGTCCGAGATGGAGCGTGTGGCACAGGCAATCAGCATCGTCAAGGATAGTCAGGAAATCGTGCGCGAGGCGGGCGCCAGCGTTCGCACCATCTCCTATTTGCTTCATCCGCCTCTGCTCGACGAAAATGGCCTTCCTTCAGCACTTCCGTGGTACACCGAAGGGTTTTCGGGCCGCAGCGGCATCCACGTGAGACTGGAATTGCCTGAAGATCTCGGTCGCCTTTCGCACGATTCAGAGGTTGCGATTTTTCGCGTTGTACAGGAAAGCCTCACTAATATTCACCGGCATTCGGGCGCGGCAAATGCAAATATCCGAGTCACCCGCTCAAATCGTGATGTTTGCGTGCGCATAGAGGACGATGGCAAAGGCATATCGCCGGAAAAAATTCATGAGATGGCGTCGGCGGGCACACCCGGAGTCGGTATTCGCGGCATGCGCGAACGCATTCGTCAGCTCGGCGGCACTTTGCAAATCGATTCAAAGGGAGCCGACAAGGGAGCTGTGGTAGTCGTCCGTTTGCCGTTCATCAGCGGCGAAGCGCCTGCCCCAAAACCCGTCTCCCTCGATGAAATCGCAAGTGCGTCGCCAAGCGTGCAGCCGACCGCCGACGTGAACAATAGTAACGACGAGGCGCCGGTTCCTGCTCCGAATGACGATCGAAGTTTCACGGCTCACGCCCTCTAACGTTCGTCGCAACGACGTCGTGCGCTGTTACAGCAACAGCAGGCTTGATTGCAAAGTTCATCTCTCTCCTTGACACTGGCATCCCGGTGATGACAACTTAGGACGCCAAAACTAATACCTCGGAGGGCTCCGATGCAGCCATCGAGGCGACACTGTCTATGGGCATCGCTTGTGCTGCTGGGTTTTCTCCTGTCCTCGGCGCAGGCGCGCGCAAACACACTCACCATTACGAGCAGGCCTGTCGGCGCGACCGTCGAAATCGACGGAGTTGTCGTCGGGAAGACGCCCTATCGCACGAACGTTCCCGGCGGATATTTCCATAAGACGCGTACCGTCTTTGGCGCGCGGCTCGACCACGCCATGATCCTGCGAGTCTCCATGGACGGCTACGGCACTGAGCAAATCAACATGACAGACGGCCCGTACGCGTGGATCGCCATGACGGGCCGACGCGAAGGCACGTATTTCCTGCTCAAGTCCGATAAGTTCGACGTCAATCTCGCAGCCGCATACGAACCATCGCGCCACGTCGCCGGCCCTTCGAACCACGTGGGACCGATGTTGCCTACTCCACAGGATCCCGATGATGCAGCAAGCCAGGACTCCGCAGACACGGGCAACGTGCTGGTTACTTCGGAAACGGAAGGCGCCGAAATTTACGCCGACGGACACTTTGTCGGGCAAACGCCCTCGACGATCAAGCTCGCCAAGGGAACGCATCGAATTGAGGTGCGCGCGCCGGGCCAGAAAGCCTGGGTCCGCAGCCTCGATGTTTTGAAGGGCAATAGAGTCACGTTACACGCAAATTTCCCTAAGCCGAATGATGATGGCGGCAGTTCGAACGACAACGCAGAGGGGGCAAAACCACCCGATTAAGGATTGCGCGACAAGTACGAGCTCCCTTTTGGTGTAACATGCGTTCACCGAGGAGAGACATGCGACGATCCACGGCGATTATCTTTTTGGCTTTACTATGCGCGTTGGCATTTGCAGACAGCGCGTTTTCACGCGCTGCTGCTTATAACAAACAATCCGCGACGGCTGCAAAGTCAACTCCCGCCAATGCCGACTGGACGGAGCCCTTTCCACCCTTTCGCATCATCGGCAATCTCTACTACGTCGGCAGCAAGGGCTTAGCGAACTATCTGATTGTCACGCCGCAGGGCAACATCCTGATCAACAGCGATACCGAGAAAAACGTGCCGATGATCAAGGCCAGCATCGAAAAACTTGGCTTTAAATTCAGCGACACGAGGATTCTTCTCATCAGCCACGCGCATTGGGATCATGACGCCGGCAGTTCTCTCATCAAAAAAGAGACTGGCGCGCAGTACGTGGTGATGGACGCAGATGTGCCTGTAGTCGAGTCTGGCGGCAAAGCGGATTTTAATTATGGCAGGGATCCATCGACGCTCTATCCACCCATGAAAGTCGATCGCGTCCTGCACGATGGCGACGAAGTGAAGCTCGGCGGGGCTGTGCTTGTGGCCCATCTTACGCCCGGCCACACCAAAGGCTGCACCACATGGACGATGAAAGTTTCTGACGGTGGCAAAACGTACAGCGTCGTAATCGTTGGCAGCCCTAACGTGAATCCTGGGTACAAGCTCGTGAACAATAAGGCATATCCGCAGATTGCGCAGGACTATGAGCGCATGTGGAGCGTGTTGAAATCACTACCGTGCGACATTTTTCTTGGCGCACACGGGGAATATTTCGGCTTAGAAGCGAAATACGCGCGCAGGAAGCCAGGTGCCGCAAATCCGTTCATTGACCCGGCTGGATACAAGAAATACGTTACGCAAAAAGAGGCGGATTTTTATGCGGAACTAGCTAAACAAAAAGGCCAATGAACAGCAACGCGCCTACCAGCCCTGCTTCGCCGACGAGATCGAACCGGAGTCTAGAAGCACATTCCTTCATGCGCGCCGCATCACAAGATTGAAGCCGCGCCGAACGTACGTATCGACTTCACGAACGCGGAACGCCTTCAACAAAATGTAAAGAAGCCCCACTCCCATCGCGGTGTCCACCACAAGCACAAACAGGGCGTATTGTGGCCGTTGCCACGCCACCAATGTTTCAAGCCAACCGGCAAATTGATAGCAGGCTACGCCCGTCACGACCGATGCCGCGGCCACTCTGAAGAAGAATCCGACGACTCGTGCCGTCTCCGTATTTTCCGTGCGCCGCGCCAACAGTACGAACAGTACCACCGTATATGCTCCGATGCCGATCGAACTAGCCAGCGCCAGTCCTTCGTGCTGCATCCTGTGCATCAGCCAAATATAGAGCGGCAGGCTGGCACACGTCGTGAGCGTGCCCACGAGGGCGGGCACAACCGTGTTGCGCGTGGCATAAAAACCTCGCGCGAGGATGTTCTGAGCGCCCCATGCGAATAGCCCAAGCGAGTAAAAGACGAGCGCCGACGCCGTTGCCCGATAGTCCGCGCCGCGGAGCCGAGTGTGTGTGAAGAACAGGTGCACGAGCGGTTGGCTCTCAGCCATCATCAACGCCGAAATCGGCACAAGAGAAATGACCAGCGCCTTCACCGACGCGTTGAGTACGCGATTCAGGTCGCCGAATTTCTTTTCGGAATAAAGGTGCGAGAGCGTCGGAAACGACGCGACCGCCAAAGCCTGCCCCACAAAGCCCAGCGGCACCTGCATCAGCTTTTTTGAGTAGGCCAGCCATGTGACCGCGCCGTTCGCCAGGTAGGAGGCATAATGCGTGCTGATCCAGTCGTCGGCATACGTTAGACCAACCGCAAGCATGATCGGCAGAGACAGCTTGAGGAACAGCAGAAAGCCTGGATGCTTCACGCGGAAATTTGGCGTGAAAGAAGCGCCCATTCGACGCGCGCCATAAACCTGCAGTAGGAAATTCCCGCAAATCGCGCCGAGCAATACACCGACCGCGAATCCTGTGATCCCGATCTTCGCAAAAAGCAGAATGCCACACACGATGATTGACGCGTTATAAACCAGCGGCGCCAGGGCAGGGATCGTGAAATGCCCTTTGGCGTACTGCACGGCACTCAAAATACTGCCTTCGTAAAAAAAGAGTTGCGCAGGCAGCATCAGCCGCGTAAGAAACACGGCAAGCGCGCGCTCAGAAGGCTGAAAACCAGGCGCTACGACGCGATCCACCAGAGGACCTGCAAAAATCTCGCCCAATACGATTAGAAAGATGAGAACGAACGCCATGACCGTGACAACCGTCGAAAACACGCGCCATCCTTCACGTTCATCCCCTTCGGCCATGTATTTAGAAAATACGGGAATAAAGGTAACGGTAAGTGCCGCTCCCGCAATCAGATAGTTCACAAAATCGGGTAGACGAAATCCGGCGTAGTAGGCATTCGTCGCCGCATTCGCGCCGGCAAAGTGCGCAATGGCCCAGTCTCGCGCGAATCCGAGCACGCGGCTCAGAAAGACGCTGGCCATCATGATGCCGGTGGCCGCGGCGATGCGACGATGCATCGTCCCCGGCGATAAATTGGGTGCAGGTTGAGAGGTCACGAAGATTAATCGTAGATGGTTTGCGTCGCGCGGACCAGATGATTTCGGTGCACCAGTTCTACCGCGTTCCGTAGAAAAAAGCAGGCTGCTTGTCTCAGTCAGCGGCCCCTTCGCGCACGCTTCCTAAGAAGCCGCCGACTGCACTTCACTCAACTCCGGAATCTCGATACAAATTTGCGTGCCTTCGCCTTCGCGGCTGCGAATATCCATCTTGAACTGATCGCCGTAAAGCAACCGCAGCCGCTCATGCACATTGCTGATACCGATTCCACCGCCGTACACCTCGCTGAGCCGCTCGGGCGGGATTCCCATTCCATTGTCGTCGATCTCCAGAAACAGTCGGCCGTTGCGTCTCTGTGTTCGAATGCGAATTTCTCCTCCGGAAAGCCGCGGCGCGAGACCATGCTTAATCGCATTCTCGATCATCGGTTGCAGCAACATGCTTGGCACAAACGCCTCAAGCGCCTCCGGATCGATCTCCTTGAAAATTTGCAGCTTATCGCGACCGAAGCGGATCACCTCAATATCGAGATAGTCGTCGATAAAATCGAGCTCCTCGCGCAACGGCACAAACGTCTCGTGCTTCCGCAAAAGCCGCCGCAGAATATTCGAAAGTTTCAGCACCACACCGCGCGCCATATCCGGATCAAAGCGAATCAGTGACGACACCGTATTCAGCGTATTAAAAAGGAAATGAGGATTGATCTGGCTCGTCAGCGCGTCCATACGAGCTTTGAGTAAGAGTTGCTGATTCTGCTCGAGATTCATCTCGATGCGCGTGTTGTTCAAAATTTTGATCGCCATAGCCACGCACATCACGGACGACAAAATATCCAGCATCCAATAGCCCACATTTGTAGGGTGCAACGCATACAGCCAATGCGCCGGCAATGTATTGCCCAGAGCCAATCTGCCCGCTTCGCACGCCGCGCATGCAAAGAGTGGCAGCATCGCGCGGTTCCCTTCCCCGCGCCGTACTAGCCGCGAAATCCATCGCGGAATACCCAGAAACAAAAACGGCCCGAAATGCCAGACGTCTTCTTTGTCAGGGATTGCTTCGCGAACAAATCCCGCCAGCAGGCCTACGAGCGCCGCCATCGGAGTCGAAAGCCACTCGTGATGACCAAACGCCGTTAGGCTGATCAGCGAGCCTCCCAGCAATCCCACTACACGCCCGCCGAGTAGGCCCATAAGAAATGAGCCCTCAATCATTAAATCAAAATATGCATAGCCGAAAAGGACGCGCATCATCACGCCCACAGCGAGCGGCGGGGTCATGAAAAGCAGCAACATCACTTTCTGATCCGAGTCGCGCGTCTCGGTAAACACGAGTTTCCTGAACGACGCGAAGCGCACCAGCAGCGCTGCCAATGATGCCGACCACCCCACCTTCAGCATCAGCGTCAACAAATCCAATGTGTCAAACGATCCCATCGGCCGTCTTTTAGCTCGGGCGCAATTGCGCTTCCTGTAGGTAACTTATCGAATGCCCGATGTTGTGTAAAGGAAAGTGAAGTAACAGGTCCACAGCGAATGCTGATGCAAAGGCTTACGAAAACGGGTCTTATGTCTTCGGAATTCCGCCCACGTCCACTGACGGCGGCTTGCCCTCTGCTCCGTGCTTCTGAAACCACCGCGCAATCAAAATATCCGTCGACGAATACACCACAATCGAAGCCGTGACAGCTACTGCAATGAGCCGCGCCACATGTACCTCGCCTGCTCGAAAAATCAGAAGGCCATAAACGACCGAGGCAAAGCCCTTCGGTCCGAACCAGCCGGTCAGCAACGATTCTTTCGTAGTCAATTCCGATCCCAATAATGACAACCAGACCGCTCCCACTCGCACCACAAAGACTGCAAGCAAAATGAATCCATATTCGATCGCGGTCAGCGTCGTGAAAACCTGAGGCGCAATCACGACGCCGAACACGAGCAGCGCTGCCAATTTGAGAAGCTCCGTAACAAGTTCGCCGAACTCCCGAAAAGATTCGCTGAACGATGGCCCAAAGGTTGCGACGGCGATCCCGGCGCCAAATCCGGCAAGGAACAGGTTCGCATTCGTCACGTAGCACGTCGCTAGCACCAGCAATCCCAACGCAAACGCATTCAATGGATGAAACAGGCCCGATGCACGAAAGAATCTGGTCTTTTCCAGCCGGATTCCCGCCCATGGAATCAGAAATCCGATTGCGATCCCAAACGGCATGCCCACCAGGCTTCCAAGCGATCCCGCCGTGCTGCCGTGCGCCATCAGGATCACCACAAGTGTTAGTGACAATCCGTCGTTCAAACCGCTTTCCACATTCAAGAGGTGTTTCATTCGCGCAGGGACCGCCTCGAACCGAAAGATCGCGGAGACGAACACAGGATCGGTCGGACTCAGCGCCGCGCCGATGAGCAGTGCCATCGGCCAATTGAGGCCCGCCATGTAATGCCCCAACAGCCCAATCCCGCCGATTGTTAGCGGCATTCCGATAAGCAACGCCCGCGCCGGCAATTTCCAAGATTTGCGCAGCTCTTGCAAACCACCCGTTTTCATCCCATCCGTAAACAGGACGCTGAAGAGAGCGATTTCCGCGATGCGTTCGAGGAGATTTGGATCGATGGTGGGAGGCGCGCCAAAAACGCCCGCGCCAAGCAAAACACCTGACACGAGAAACAGCACAGCGACTGATAGCACGGTCTCTTCGGCCAGCCCGGAGATCAACACGGCGACGACGAGCGTGACCGCGAAGGCGAATAGCAATTCCATCGCACCGCCCTTGTTTCAGAAAGTTCTCTTGCTACTCCAATCGCTATGCGATTGTCCTAGCATGTCGTATGCTCGGAGCCTTCGATTAGATCGTTCGAGGTACAGCGCCGATGATATCTTCAAACTTGCTCGAATGGTTTAGCTTTCGAAAGACTGCCCGAAGGATCGACCTGCACCGAGATCGCGAATGCACGCAATGCACCAGACACGGACTGGCGCTATCGCTATCTCGCCTATGCGCCGCCCACAATCTGGGACCGAAAGGTGGATGAATGGGAGGCGTAATTCCTCTTTCAGACGCTTCGCGACGGCCGCGAAGCTTCCCTATCGTTACGGCTGCAATCATTGCGGTCAATGCGGCTGTGTTCCTTCTGGAACTCAATGGCGGCGACGCGTTCGTCGTACGCTGGTCGCTTGTGCCGGCGAATATTGTCGCAGGACATGCGTGGATCACGGTGTTCACGGCGATGTTCATGCATGCGAGCTGGTCGCACATCCTGGGCAACATGATTTTCCTGTGGGCGTTCGGACCCGAAATCGAAGACGCGATGAGTCCCTTGCGCTACGCACTTTTCTATTTGCTCGGCGGCTTCGCCAGCGATGCTGGCGCAGGTCGCTGTCGATCCGCATTCGACCGTGCCGAATCTCGGGGCCAGCGGCGCCATTGCGGCCGTGATGGGCGTTTTTCTTGTGACGTATCCGCGCGACAAAATTAAGTCCGTCCTCTTCATCGGTTGGTTTGGACGAATCACGATGATCCCGGCCTTTTTCTTGATTGGTGTTTGGTTCGTGATTCAGTTGGTCAGCTATGGCGTGATCACGCATGTCCCGACGACGGCCGACAGCGGAGGCGGTGTCGCGTACATGGCGCACATCGGCGGTATCGCGTTTGGCGCGCTGCTGGGGCGTCTGTTTGAGGACAAAGATCGGCTTGCCGCGCAACGAGTGATGAACGATTACGAAGATTAGAGCGCAATAAATAGGCGCAGCAGCGCCCGCCTCAACTCCAGACAGGCGCCCACGGGTCCCCTGATATAATCGCGGATTCATCTGTGTAAAAGGAGCCACGTGTACAAAGTCGTTGAGGACCGGATTCGCAAGGCGCTGCGGCATCACATTCACGAGCGCTACAAGACGGACGTGCCGATCGTCCTGGAACGGCCGCCGAAGCTCGCGATGGGCGAGGTTGCATCGCCCCTTTGCTTCGAGCTGGCGAAACGTATGAAAAAAGCGCCGCGCGCGTTGGCACAGGAAATCGCGAATTCGCTGAAGCCGATCGCAGGCGTGGCACGCGTGGAGGTGGCGGGCGGCGGTTACCTGAATGCCTATTTCGACCGCGCCGCGTTTTTCCGCGCGACGTGCGAAGAGGCGGCTGGCAAACCGGCGGATAGGAGGCGAGAAAAGCACGGCGGCAAAATCATCGTCGAGCATACGAGCATCAATCCCAACAAGGCCGCGCATATCGGGCATTTGCGTAACGCTGTGCTCGGCGACACGTTCGTGCGGCTGCTACGCGGCGCAGGCCACGCAGTAGAGGTGCAGAACTACATCGACAATACCGGCGTGCAGGTCGCCGATGTGGTCCTCGGTTTTTTGCGCATCGAGCCGAAATCGCTCGACGAAGTCCGGGCGCTCGCGGCCGCTCCGAAATTCGACTACCACTGCTGGGATCTTTACGCACGCGTGACGCAGTTTCTCGCCGAAGACAAGACGCGGCTCGCCTTGCGTGGACAGACGCTAAAGGATATTGAAGAAGGCCACGGCGAAGCCGCGAAGATGGCGGGAATTATTTCAGATGCAATCGTCGGATGCCACCTGCGAACGCTCGACCGGCTCGGCATTGGCTACGATCTGCTCTCTCGGGAGAGCGAAATCCTGCACATGAAATTCTGGGACGCAGCTTTTGAGTTGCTCAAAGAAAAAGGGGCGATTCAGTTTGCTGATTCCGGCAAAAACGCGGGCTGTTGGGTGATGCAGTTGCCATCGAACAAAGACGCGGTACCTGAAGACACTGCACCGACCGAAGAAGCAGTCGAAGACAATCTTGAAGAAGCCGAAGCCAAGATTATTGTGCGGTCCAACGGCACGGTAACGTATGTCGGCAAGGATATTGCCTATCACCTTTGGAAATTCGGTCTGCTCCACCGCGATTTTCATTATCAGATTTTCAAGGACGCGCTTGACGGACCACAGCCGTGGTCAACCACAAGCGGCGCGGGCGATTCAAATGCGCCCGCGTTTGGCCAAGCCGGCGAAGTCTATAACGTAATCGACGACCGCCAGGCGTATCCGCAGCGCGTCGTCGCCGCGGGTCTACGCGCGCTGGGATACGCCGAACAGGCCGATCAGCTGAAGCACTTCGCTTACAACGTGGTGGCTCTCACGCCGCGCTGTGCGCTGGAGATGGGCTACGAGATTCCCGAAGAGGACAAGAAGCGGCCATATATCGAAGTGAGCGGGCGCAAAGGCCAGGGCGTGAAGGCCGACGACCTGATCAATCAGCTCGAGGCGGCCACGCGCGTTGAAGTGGATTCGCGCCATGCCTCCGCGCCGGAATCGGAACGCGTCGCCATTGCGCACGCGATTGCGATAGGCGCGCTGCGCTATTTTCTGCTGCGCTTTACACGCTCCACAGTGATCGCATTCGACTTCAATGACGCGCTCAGCTTTGAGGGCGAGACTGGGCCTTATGCGCAATACGCCGTCGTGCGTGTGAACGGAATTTTGCGCAAAGGTGCGGAAGGCGATCCGGCATCCGCTGCAACGAACGAGAAGAATTACACGCGTATCGCGAGCGGCGAACTGGATGTTGCGCCGTTCATTGCGGCGGGTGCAGGCGATGATTTGTGGGATTTGGCGCTGCTCGCCGGTTCACTCGATGCGCGGATCGATATGGCGCTTGGAGCGCAGGAGCCGGCGTTTATCGCGCGATATGCGTTTGAAATCGCGCAAGCCTTCAACGCGTTTTATCACAAGCACCATATTCTTTCGGAAGAAAACGAGGCCCGCCGCGCATTTTTGCTACTGCTGACGCTCCTCGTGCGCGA
Organism: Candidatus Acidiferrales bacterium; assembly: GCA_050746865.1. GTDB lineage: Bacteria > Acidobacteriota > Terriglobia > Acidiferrales > UBA7541 > Palsa-295. The sequence goes on along the minus strand of JBOGMU010000031.1, from coordinate 3,561 downwards.
TCAGCTCGTGCGCGCGCTAGATTTGCTCGGGATCACCGCGCCAGAGAAGATGTGAGGCGGAAAGCTCGCGCCGGAAACAGGGCGCAGCAAGCATGCGCCCCTACAGTGTGCCTTTCGGCGTTAGGACAATTTTCGGGCGAAGTCGACGATGGAGCGGATCGCGACGCCGCTCGGTCCCTTTGCGATCCAGGGCTTACCATCGTGAATCCAGCACGTAGCCGCAATATCGAGGTGTATCCAAGGTGTGTCGTCGACGAATTCCTTGATGAACCACGCGCCAATGGTCGCGCCCGCGCCTTTGCCGGTTCCCGTGTTGCGAATATCCGCGATGTCGCTCTTAATGAACTGTTCGTACTCGTCATCAAGCGGCAGCGGCCACATTTTTTCGCCCTGCGCCTTAGCGCTCTGTAGAAAATCGTCGAGAAATTCACGTGGTGTGCCGAACGCGCCGACATTGACATTGCCCAGCGCAACGCGCACCGCGCCCGTAAGCGTGGCGGCATCGATCAGATGAGTCGCGCCTAATTTGCGTGCGTAAAACACAGCGTCTGCAAGAATCAGCCGCCCTTCCGCATCTGTATTAATCACTTCGATTGTTTTGCCGGACATGGCGACCTGGACATCGCCGGGCTTTTGCGCGCGTCCACCGGGCATGTTCTCGGTCGCAGGCAAAACGGCTATCACCGGCACGGACGGCTTCAGAAATGCCAGCGCGCGCATCACGCCGAGCATGGTGGCGCCGCCGCCCATGTCATACTTCATGTCTTCCATATTGTCGGCGGGCTTGAGCGAAATGCCGCCCGTATCAAACGTGACCGACTTACCGACAAGGCCAAGCACCGGTGCCCCCGCCTTCGGATTTTCCGGCTTGTAACGCAACACAATCACCCGCGGCGGTTCGTGGCTGCCTTGCGCAACGCCGATCAGCGCTCCCATTTTCAGCTCCGCGATCTTGCGCTCGTCGAGAACTTCGATGCCGAGGCCGACGTCCTTCGCCATTGCTTCGGCGCGTGCGGCCAGCATCCGCGGCGTAAGACGATTCGAGGGCTCGTTGATCAGATCGCGCGCGAAATTCGCGGACTCGCCAATGACGCGGCCATCTTCGACCGCAGTCCTGAGTGCATCGCCGAGGCTCATGTCGAAACCCACGAGTGAGACGGAATCGATCGCACGGACCGGCTTCTTTTCCGTGCGGTACTTGTCCGATTCATAGTCGGCCCAGAGAAGTCCTTCTGTGACGGCTTGCGCACCGGCGGTGCCGCGTTCGCCCTCGGGCGCAAGAAATGCGAATTTTTTCACGCCACGCGACTTTAGATAACGCAGAGCCGTGCCCGCGATCTTGCGCAAATCCGCCGCCGCAAACTTCGGCTTTTTGCCGAGCCCGATGAGCAGCAAGCGTTGCGCGGCAAGCCCCTCAGGAAAGTGAATCAGCACCGTCTCGAGCGATTTGCCGGAAAGCTCGCCATTCTCGACGAGCTTCGCAAGCCGGCCCTTCATTGCGCGATCGATCTCGCCCAATGCGCCTTCGAAACGGCTTTCGTCGTCAAGAACGCACGCCACCAGGGCGTCGGCTGGAAACGAGGAATACGGCTGAGCATCAAGTTGGATCTGCATGTGTCCCTTTCCCGTCTGAAGTTCGCGTTAGCTGCTAACGATGGCGCGAGCGGCGAATCGCTTCGTCCGCTTCGCGTTTTGCTTCCTTGCGGCGTTCCGATTCGCGGCGATCGTGAAATTTTTTGCCTTTGCCGATGGCCAGTTCGCATTTTGCCATGCCGTCGCGAAAATAAATCTTCATCGGGACGATAGTCATGCCCTTCTGTTGCGTAGCCGTGACGAGCTTCAGAATTTCACGCTGATGAAGCAAAAGCTTGCGCTTGCGCAGCGGCTCGTGATTGCGATAGCCGCCCGGCTGGTATTCGGGAATGTGGCAGTTAAAGAGCCACACTTCCCCATTCTTCACGTCCGCATACGATTCGCGCAGGCCGCCCTTACCGTCGCGCAGCGCCTTCACTTCCGTGCCGACGAGCACAATACCGGCTTCATATTTTTCGCCAAGCGTGTAGTTATAGGAGGCCGCGCGATTCTGCGCGACGATTTTGACGCCGTCACGATCACTTTTTTTCATGTCGCACGGAAACATCATAGCGAGCGAGCGCGGCGGGCTGCAAGCAGAGTTGCCGACTTTCGGGTAAGGAACAACGTTCCGCGCTAATGTGCGGCTTCGTGGTGGTATTTCACGTCGACGGGATCGTGCATCACGGGCGCGTCCGCGTGCTTAGCCTCGAATGTTGCGATTTCCGGCTCGTGGACGAGGGTAAGACCGATCTCGTCGAGTCCCTTGAGCAGCGATTCGCGGCGGAATGGATCGACTCCAAAAGAATAGCGCAGGCCGGCGTCGTCGGTAACCAACTGTTGCTCAAGGTCGACTGTGATTCGATAGCCGTTCTGCGATTCGGCGCGGCGGAAAAGTTCGTCGACCTCTTCCGGCATTAGCCTGACCGGCAGCAGGCCATTTTTGAAGCAGTTGTTGTAGAAAATATCTGCGTAGCTCGGCGCGATGATCGCACGGAAGCCGTAATCCTGGATCGCCCACGGCGCGTGTTCGCGGCTCGAGCCGCAGCCGAAATTCGCGCCTGCAAGCAAGACGCTCGCACCCTTGTAGCGCGGTTGATTCAAGACAAAATCCGGATGCGGCTGCTCGCCGGTCCGCTCGTCAGAAAGATAACGCCAGTCGTAGAAAAGAAATTTGCCGTAGCCTTCCCGCGAAGGCAGCTTGAGGAATTGCTTCGGCACCATTTGATCAGTGTCAACATTTACTCGATCGAGCGGCGCAACCAGTCCTGTGTGTTTTGTAAACTTTTCCATTCGACTCTCCGAAAATCCTAAACGTAGGGGGCGCTACTTGCTGAGTTACTCCGCCGCATCCAACTCCGCGCCGTTCCATTTGCGAATATCGACGAAATGGCCCTCAATCGCTGCGGCGGCAGCCATTACCGGACTTACGAGATGCGTGCGCCCGCCTTTGCCCTGCCGTCCTTCGAAGTTGCGGTTGGACGTGCTCGCCGCGCGCTCGCCGCTCGGCAACACGTCATCGTTCATCGCGATGCACATGCTGCAGCCGGCCTCGCGCCATTCGAAGCCCGCGCCGCGGAAAATCCGGTCGAGGCCTTCTTTTTCGGCGACCGCTTTTACCTGCATCGACCCGGGCACAACAAGTGCCTGTTTCAATGACTTCGCAACATGTTTCCCGGCAACCACTTTTGCTGCGGCGCGCAAATCCTCGATTCGCGAATTCGTGCACGAACCGATGAACACGCGATCGACCGCGATATCCTCCATCGGCGTGCCCGGCTTCAAATTCATATAGCTCAGAGCCCGTTCGGCCGCCTCGCGATCTTCGGCGCTGGCAAACGCCGCCGGATCCGGTACGCGACTCGTTACTTGCGTCACCATGCCCGGATTCGTGCCCCAAGTAACCATCGGCGCAAGCTCATGCGCTTCGAGCGTCACCGTCGCATCATATTTCGCGCCGGGATCGGTGACGAGCGTCTTCCAGTAATC
>JBOGMU010000030.1:0-15680 GCA_050746865.1 Candidatus Acidiferrales bacterium | reverse complement strand
GTCGCTGACCTTCAGGAAATCATCAATCGTAAGAGGCACGCCGACCGAGCGGGCAATAGCGATCAGATGCAGAACCGCATTGGTCGAACCTCCCAGAACCGTCACCATCGTCAGCGCGTTGAGAAATGCCTCGCGCGTCATGATGTCGCGTGGCTTTAGATCGAGTTCCAGCAGATTCCGAATCGCCGCTCCGGCGCGAAAGCATTCCTCCAGCTTCCCTTCGTCTTGGGCCGGGGTGGAGGAGCTGTAGGGCAGCGACATCCCCAAGGTCTCAATCGCGGAAGCCATGGTGTTGGCCGTGTACATCCCGCCGCAGGCGCCCGCGCCGGGGCAGGCATGGCGCACAATCTGTTTCCGCTCCTCTTCGTTGACCGAGTGACTCAGAAATTGGCCATAGCTCTGGAAAGCGGAGATGATATCGAGCTTTTGATCCTGGTAGTAGCCGGCGCGAATCGTGCCGCCGTAGATCATAAGAGAAGGACGATTCAGCCTCCCCATGGCCATGACACAACCGGGCATGTTCTTGTCGCAGCCGGGAATGGAGATGTTCGCGTCGTACCACTGCGCGGACATTACGGTCTCGATCGAATCGGCGATCAAATCGCGCGACTGGAGAGAAAACGACATGCCTTCGGTGCCCATCGAAATGCCATCGCTCACGCCGATGGTATTGAAGCGCATGCCAACCAGGCCGGCGGCCGTGACGCCCTCTTTTACTTTTTCCGAGAGCGAGAGCAGGTGCATATTGCACGTATTGCCCTCGAACCACATGCTCGCGATGCCGACTTCCGGCTTCTCCATATCTTTTTCGGCGAGCCCCGTACCGTAGAGCATCGCCTGCGATGCGCCCTGCGATTTGGGCTTCGTAATGCGCGAGCTAAACTTGTTGGCTGTCATGGCGCCTTTCCAGATTGAGCGTTTTAATTTTTGGCCTGTTTGAGTAACTTTAAATTTTGCTTGAAGAAATTGCAGAAAGCGAATGCTTTTGCCGCGCAAAGGCAGGGGCGCAGCGAGCATGCGCCCCTACGGTCTAAAACAGTTGACACTTCGCAGGCGATTTTCGACCTCTGGTGCGGGACGCGGCTAACTCGCTTTGAGTGATGCCATGTCGATGACGAAGCGGTAGCGCACGTCGCTTTTCAATATTCGACCGTATGCTTCATTCACTTTTTGGATTGGGATCGTCTCGATGTCGGCGGGAGTATTGTGTTTGCCGCAGAAATCGAGCATCTCCTGCGTTTCGGCAATTCCTCCGATCATCGAACCCGAAAGACTGCGACGGCCCCCGATCAGCGGAAATGCCCCCATTGGCACAGGTTTTTCGGGAACGCCGAGAAGTACCATCGTGCCGTCCACATTGATCAGATTCAGGTACTTATTCCAATCGAGGTCGGAGGAGACGGTGTTAAGGATCAGGTCAAAATAGTTCTGGAGTTTTGTGAACGTGGACTCATCAGACGTAGCGAAGTAGTTGTCGGCACCGAGACGTTTGCCGTCGGCTTGTTTTTTGAGCGTTTGGCTCAGGACCGTCACTTCGGCGCCCATCGCGTGCGCCAGTTTGACGCCCATGTGTCCGAGACCGCCAAGGCCGATAATCGCAACTTTTTTGCCGCGGCCCGCCTGCCAGTGCTTTAGGGGCGAATAGAGCGTAATTCCGGCGCAAAGTAGCGGCGCGCAAGCGTCAAGCGAGAGATTATCGGGCATACGCAAGACGTAATTCTCGTCACAGACGATGCGTTCGGAATAGCCGCCCATTGTCGGCTTGCCTTGCTTGTCTTTGCTGTTATAGGTGAAGACGGTGCCGTTCGCGCAATATTGCTCGAGTCCGCGCTTACACTGAGGGCATATCCGGCAGGAATCAACGAAGCATCCGATGCCCACTTTGTCGCCCGTCTTGAATTTCGTCACTTTCGAGCCGACCGCCGTAACGATGCCGGCGATTTCGTGGCCGGGGACCATGGGGAATTCGGAGTTACCCCATTCGTTGCGGGCCTGGTGAATGTCCGTGTGGCAGATGCCGCAGAATTTAATGTCGATTGAGACGTCGTGCTCGCCCGGCTCGCGGCGGTCAAACGAGAATGGCCCCAGCGGAGTGGTAGCGGAAGTTACGGCGTAAGCCTTGGTCTTACTCATGAAGTTCCTTTCCAGGGATTTCGAGACCAACATTGTATGTAAATTAGCGTGCAGGAGACAAATCAACAGCTTGCCGCGCCAGCGAGCGCAACCCGACATGGCGCCGAACGTTTGTTGCCGACGAGCGGCAGGATTGCCCGCACGGCCCCTTGCGGGTTCGAGCTATCAAGCTTTACGCTGCGCTGGCTCCTGGCACGACTCTTGCACTGACCTTCGACGAGTACCAATCCCGGCCGTGTAGCCGCCCGAAAGCTGCCGCGGGACGGCTATCAAGAAACCTTCGATGGTAAAGTCAGGGCAAAAATGGGAAAAAGAATTGCCATTGGAATCGTAGTTGTCGTTCTGCTGGCCAGCGTAGGGCTGGCGAGCGGGTGGATCATGAAGTCGCAGGAGTCCAAGACGCCCGCGGGGGTGTGGAACGGGCAAGCCATTGCCGGATCTTTTGCCGGCATCAAGGTTCAAGAATCACCTTCGGGCAACGTCGCCGCCATCTCTTTCCTCTACGACCTCGATAATAAATCGGGCACCGATTACACCGTCACGCCCGACTCGAAGCTGATCGTGATGGGAAGACTAAAGTCAACCGGCAGCTTAAGCGCGGAGAGCCAATATCATCTTGCGTCTTCAGTGTTTTTGCCCGCTGGGAATCGCACTCGCGTGTTGCTCCAAACGACGCAGCCTTTCCATTGGCCCGGGCAGATGGATGCAGCCTCCGAAGCGCAGTTCCGCAATATGGTGAATCACTCGATCGCAGACCTTGGAGGCTTCGTGATCTTTGATCCGGCCGCTCACTACCAAATTGAGTTGCCGGGCTCTTGGCCAGCCGTGGCGGACACCGCCACAGTGATCCAGAATTAGCCTGGGGCCGCGTCGCTAGCAGCCGCGTCTTGTTAATGCCAAGAGGTTCCGCGGCCTTGCACGGGCGAAAGGAAGGCGTATAGTTCTTCCATCCTTGGACCCGTAATTGCTCCGTATCAAATTGGGACTTTGGGAGTTCCTCTGGGGAACTGAATGCCTTTTGGCGACGTGATATCGACGAGGAGTGACTCCTTCGAGGGCGAACGCCGCCAATCCACCCGGCACGCGCCCGATTCGCTCTCGTATGTCCATCTCGATGAGAACAATGGCGGCATTCTCATCAACCTCAGCGAGAGTGGTTTAGCTGTGCAGGCGGCAGTGGCTGTGATGGAAGACGATATTCCTCGGCTGCGGCTGCAAATGCCGCGTTCCAAGACGTGGCTGGAAACCAGCGCGCGCGTAGTCTGGACAGGCGATTCGCGCCGGACGGTTGGCATAGAGTTCCTGAATGCCACGGACGATTTTCGTAAGCATTTGCGGGAGTGGCTAGGCACGAGTGGCGCGACGACAGCGGCCGCAACCGAAGGCTTCCCCCTCCAAACTGAAAGTCACACTGCAACTATAGAGGAGATTCCGCTCCGTGGCGTTCGGACGCCTTCGCATGCACGGCGTACCGGGAACCCCTCCGACATTGACGTGGCAGCCCTCCTGTCGTCGCGCGAAATGGCCAGCGTGACCATGGCGCGCTCTATGAAAATCCCTGCGGAACACGCCCATACGGTGCCAGCAAAGGCAGCGGCTCCTAACGAGCCCGCCCCTAAGCTTTCCGAGCAGGATCTGGAAAAGCCGCGCCGAAAAAGTGGGGCTTACGTTTCCCTCGTGATTGTTCTAGCCGTTGTTTCGCTGGCCACTGGATGGGAGGCGGGGCGCGGAAGTGTGTTTCAAACCGTGCGCGCGCTGTTTTTGCCGTCGGCGGCGGCGAGTGCATCCAGAACGACGCGACCTGCCGTCTCCGCCATTGCCAATGGACTCGCTACCAATTTTGAAGTGATCGACTCGAATAATCAGGCGTGGCTTGTGCCGTTTAGCGGGCCAACTTCAGCGCCAGCTGGTGCCGCGCTACCCGCCCTGCCAGCCAAAGCGGTTGCAAAGTTGAATGAACCCCCTCCCAGCCCGGTCAGCACGTTTAGGACTTCGAACCTTGTAGCGCCGCTGCTCTCTTCGCGATCAAGAGCGGCAGGCGGAAGCGCAGCGCCGATCGTGACCGCGCCGCAGGGGGGGACACTTCCTGCATCGATCATGGAGGCCGGACAGGCCTTCAACCTCACCCCGCCTCCTGAACCGTCCAATGCCGCGCCCAACCCTGCGGTGCATTCGAGCCTAATCGAACCGAAGCTGGTGCGGACCGTTCAACCAATTTATCCCACGGCTGCCCTTACCCAACATGTCGAAGGGCAAGTAAAAATTCGTGCTCGAATTCAGCCGGACGGCAACGTGACGGACCTGAGTCCATTGAGCGGACCTCCTCTATTGATTAATGCGGCCGTGAGCGCTGTTCGCCAGTGGAAATACAAGCCCGAGATGCTTGACGGCCATGCAGTGGTGAGCGATGTCGTTGTAACAGTGCAGTTTACAGCCCCTCACTGATTCAAGCGTTTCAGCGGTAAGTTCCACGGCAACCCTAAGAATCAAACCCTCGTTAGCCTGTAAACCTCGCATCCCTTTTACCGATTGTTGCTATTAGGGAGACGCATGCCTGAATTTCCGAATCCCGAGATGTTTCGTACCGTGCTGGAAAGCCTGCAAACCGGTGTGTACATGGTCGACCGTGAGCAGAGGATTCTCTTTTGGAATGACGGTGCGGAAAAAATCACAGGCTACTTGCGGCAAGAGGTTGTAGGGGCATTTTGCCGCGGCCAATTGATCGCGAACGACGACCACACGAAAAACGTGTTAACGGACGCGGCAGCTGGGCTTACCGAAGTGTTGCGGCAAGGCAAGCCTAGCGTGATGGATGTTTCATTGCGGCACAAGCTGGGTCACAGGATTTTTGTGCGGTTGCGCGCTGTACCGATCCGGAACGAGCACGGTTCAATCATCGGCGCAGCGGAAAGTATCGAGGAAGATCTCGCCGCGTCCGATTGGAACCGGCGCCAGGGGAAGCTGGCCGGCTATGGATGCCTTGATCCGATGACGGGCGTCCTGAATCAGGGATTTTTGCTCTCGCACCTCCGCGAGGCCGTCGCGACCTACTCGGATTACGAAGTTCCATTCAGCCTGATGCTGGCAGAGATTGATCGGCTGGACCACCTGCGTGCGGCGTACGGCGCGGGAGTCATTCCAACGGTGCTGCGCGTGGCGGCTCAAAGCATTGAGAACAGCCTGCGGCCGACAGACTTTCTGGGCCGATTTGGCGAATACAGATTCCTCGCACTTCTCAGCGAATGCGGCGAATCGGAGATCGAGCTTGTAGGCGAGCGCCTGAAGGAAGCGATCTCGACTTCCGAAGTCGAGTGGTGGGGCGATGAATGGGCAATCACGGCTTCTTTCGGCGGCACCATCGTGCGCCACGGAGATAGCGTCAGCTCGATGATCGAGCGCGCCGAAGCGGCAATCGGCGAGAGCCTGCAGACGGGCGGAAATCGCGTTTCGGTGTCATTAACGGCGGTCCAGCAATAGCAGTCTTGTTCGCTCTTGGAGAGGACCCTTAGATGTTTGCGATCGTCGGGCTGTTGGTGGTGTTGGGCGCCGTCGTCGGCGGATACCTGCTCGAAAAAGGAAATTTGACCGTTCTCATCCAGCCGGCCGAGTTGATTATCATCGGCGGCGCAGCGATCGGTACGGTGCTTATCGCCAATCCGATTCACATTTTGAAGAAGATTGCGGCCGGGATTACCGGCATTCTCAAAGGCTCGCCCTTCACGAAGCAGCGCTATCTCGATTCGCTCAAGATGATGTACGAACTTTTTTCGCGCGCGCGGCGCGACGGGATGATGGCGCTCGAATCAGACAGCGACAATCCCGAACAGAGTCCCATATTTTCGAAGTACCCGGATTTCCTGAAGGACCATCACATCCGTGATTTTGTATGCGATTCGATCCGCATGGCGTCGAGCGGCAGCATTGAGCCGTTTGATGCGGACCAGATGATCGAAACCGACATGGATGTCCATCATCATGAGGCGACCCAGCCGATCATGGCGCTCTCTACGATGGCCGATTCCCTGCCTGGACTTGGCATTGTGGCAGCGGTCTTGGGCGTGGTGATTACGATGGGCGCTTTGGGCGGACCGCCGGAAGAGATTGGCAAGCACGTTGCGGCCGCGCTGGTCGGCACATTTTTGGGAATATTAATGTGCTACGGCATGGTGGGACCGATCTCATCCAACATGGGGAAAATTGCCGACGATGAGCACGCTCATTATCAGGTGCTGCGCGTGCTGATCGTCTCGTTTATGAAAGGGTCGGCACCCAGCCTCGCGATTGAATTTGGACGTCGCGCGATCCCGGGGCATTTGCGGCCAAATTTTCAAGAGACCGAGGACTACATCAAGGGCAAGACTGGCGCGGCTGCGCCAGCGGCGGCTGCTGCGGATTAGTTCGCGTCAGAGAGCGAGCGAATTTGGACCAGATGACGACAAAACCTCCGATCATAATTATTAAGAAAAAGGGCGCACACGGCGGCCATCATGGTGGCGCATGGAAAGTGGCCTATGCGGACTTCGTAACCGCGATGATGGCACTCTTTATCGTGCTGTGGCTGCTGAATCAAAGCAAAAGAATTCAGGATGCCGTCGGTGGCTATTTTCGCGATCCGCAGGGCGCGGCCGAAAAAGCGGGCAAGGATATTATCGGCAGCACCGCCGCTTCGATTGTTCCTGCACAGAATATGGAGCGCCTGAAGGCGCAACTTGAAAAGGCGATCGCGGGTGTACCCAATTTTGACAAGCTGAAGAATCACATCGAGATGACGATCACCCCCGAAGGCTTGCGGATTGAATTGATCGAAGGACCGTCCGGCACCTTTTATGACAGCGGCAGCCCCAACCTGAATACCGATGGGCAGGATCTGTTGAAGGCGCTCGCAGTAGAGTTAGGCAAGTTGCCAAATAGGATTTCCGTCGAGGGTCACACAGACGCGAAGCCTTACGCTGAAGAAGGCAATTACGGCAACTGGGAACTTTCCGCCGATCGCGCGAATGCAGCGCGTCGGCTGATCCAGGCAAACGGCGTCGGACCCGAACAGGTGACGCAAGTGCGTGGTTACGCGGCTATGCAGTTGCGCAATCCGAAGGATCCACTCGATCCATCGAACCGGCGCATTTCGCTTATTGTGCATTATCTGGACGCGGGAGATACGACTACCATACCGGCCGAAGTCCGGCCCAATACGAACGTCTCCGTCTCAGTATCGGATTCTTTGCCCGCAAAGCTTGGGGGCCCGGTATCCGTGCCTCAAAAACCGTAGTTAGATCGTTGTGCCTTCCGCTACTGCGATCCGCAGGACATAGTAAGATATGTTCATGCAAGTAACCATCAATGTCCCTGAGGAAGTGGCGACAGAAGCATAGCCGCGAGGAGTCTCGATTGAGCTTATATCGGGGAGACGGGCGTCCGCCACATGCCGAAACCCTTCACCGAAGAGTGGCTGCGCGAAATCCGCAGCGCCGTTGACTCAATCCGGGAATTGCGCAAGGAATGCCGACTTGCCTCCTGCCGCAGTGGGGAACGCGAGCGAAGCTGCACCGTCGCTCTTTCCGCCCTCCAGGAGCAGCTCGGTCTGAGGCTGGAATCAACGAAGGCACTGTGACTGACACAATTGTTATCGACCACATCGACGAACCTTCTGCAAACTGACATCCGATAGGCGAATTGCCGCTTGAAACTTGGACTTTGGGCTGCTAATATGAATTTGTACTAAAATAGTGCTATTTAGACTGACTCGCGCCGCGTAGTCTTTGGGGGCTTTGGACTCATGGTAAAGCTAGGAAAATTAGCGGATTACGGTCTAGTCTTGATGACCTGCATGGCCAAGGATCACGTGGCTGGATCCCTCCGCACCGCTCGGGACTTGGCTGCCGAGACACAACTGCCTCTGCCTACCGTCAGCAAGCTTTTGAAACAGCTATTGACGAGCGGGCTACTCGTATCCCATCGCGGGACGAAGGGTGGGTACGTGCTCGCGCGAGGGCCGCGGGAAATTCCTATTATCGAGATTATTTCCGCGTTCGAGGGGCCTGTTGCGCTCACCGAATGCAGCACCGATGTGATCGGGCTCTGCAATATTGAGTCCTGGTGCCCCATAAAGACCAACCAAAGAATCATCAATCAGGCCGTGCGCCAGGTACTAGGCACGATCTCTCTGTACGAGCTGATTTCGCCATTGCAACTAACCGCTATTAAGGACGCGCGCGGCAATCCAGTGCCGCTGGTTCCGTCCGGGAGCATACAGTGAGCGCCACCAACGATACGATTCGGGAGTTAGCCCAGCAGGAATACAAATGGGGCTTTGTAACGGAAATCGACGAAGAGCGTATTCCGAAGGGGCTGAACGAAGACATTGTTCGCGTAATTTCGGCCAAGAAAAACGAGCCGGAGTTCATGCTGCAGTGGCGGCTAAAAGCGTTTCGGCACTGGGATTCGCTCGAAAAGAAAAATGCGGAGCCGAAATGGGCGAACGTAAAGTTTCCGCCGATCGACTATCAGAACATCGTCTATTACTCGGCGCCAAAGCAAAACAAACAGCTCAAAGATTTGAGCGAGCTCGATCCGGAAATTCTGCGGACATATGAAAAGCTTGGTATTCCCCTTCAGGAACAAAAGATGCTGGCGGGGGTTGCGGTCGATGCGGTGTTTGACAGCGTTTCGGTCGCGACCACGTTCAAGGAAAAACTTGCGGAAGCGGGCGTGATTTTCTGTTCGTTTTCCGAGGCGGTACAGAATCATCCCGATCTGGTGCAGAAGTATCTGGGCACGGTGGTTCCCTACACCGATAATTTCTATGCCGCGCTTAACGCGGCCGTCTTCAGCGATGGCTCGTTCTGCTACGTGCCAAAAGGCGTGCGCTGCCCGATGGAGCTTTCCACTTACTTTCGCATCAACGCGGCGGAGACGGGCCAGTTCGAGCGCACCTTGATCATTGCCGATGAAAGCGCATCCGTGAGCTACCTCGAGGGCTGCACGGCTCCGATTCGCGATGAAAACCAGTTGCATGCGGCGGTGGTTGAGCTGATTGCCCTCGATAACGCCCAAATCAAGTACTCGACAGTGCAGAACTGGTATCCCGGCGACAAAAACGGTAAAGGCGGAATCTACAATTTCGTCACCAAGCGGGGAGCCTGCCGCGGCAAGAATTCGAAGATTTCGTGGACGCAGGTCGAAACCGGTTCGGCGATCACATGGAAATATCCAAGCTGCATCCTGCAGGGTGAAAACTCGGTCGGCGAATTCTATTCCGTCGCCCTGACGAACAATTACCAGCAGGCCGATACCGGCACGAAAATGATCCACATAGGGAAAAATACCCGCAGCACGATCGTTTCGAAGGGCATTTCCGCCGGACACGGACAGAACACGTACCGTGGACAGGTGAAAATCATGAAGGACGCGACCGGCGCGCGGAATTATACGCAGTGCGATTCCCTGCTGATCGGTGATCTTTGCGGCGCGCACACGTTCCCTTACATCGAGGTGAAGAACGCGACGGCGCGTATGGAGCACGAGGCATCTACGTCGAAAATTGGCGAGGATCAGCTCTTTTACCTCCGCCAGCGCGGGCTCAAGACCGAAGACGCCGTCTCAATGGTGGTGAACGGCTTCTGCAAGCGCGTTTTCAAGGAATTGCCGATGGAGTTTGCGGTCGAGGCGCAAAAGCTGCTGAGCGTCAGCCTCGAAGGTAGTGTCGGCTAACACGAAGATACGGCAAAGCGAAACAGGCGAAGGGAAAGACAGAAGATGAGCTTGCTGGAAATCAAGAACTTGCACGCGACAGTCGGCGGAGTCGAGATCCTGAAAGGGATCAACCTGACGATCGACGCGGGCGAAGTCCATTCGATCATGGGGCCCAACGGCTCCGGCAAAAGCACGTTGGCTCAGGTACTCGCACGGCGCGAGAACTACGAAGTGACGCAAGGCGAAATCCTTTACAAGGGTAAAGACCTGGTCGCAATGAAACCCGAGGAAGCCGCGTGCGAGGGTGTCTTCCTTGCTTTTCAGTATCCCGTCGAGATTCCCGGCGTCAGCAATGCTTACTTCTTGCGCTCGGCCCTCAATGCGATCCGGAAATATCACGGTCACGAAGAGATGGACGCAATGGATTTTCTCCCAAAGCTGCGCGAAAAGATGAAACTGCTCGAAATGGACGACAAGCTTTTGAATCGTTCGGTCAATGAAGCGTTTTCGGGCGGGGAAAAGAAGCGCAACGAAATTTTGCAGATGGCCGTACTCGAACCTAAGCTGGCGATTCTGGACGAAACGGATTCAGGACTCGATATCGACGCGCTACGGATTGTGGCGCAGGGCGTGAACGCGATGCGCATTCCAGAGCGCGCGATTCTTGTGGTGACGCACTATCAAAGGCTGCTTAATTACATCGTTCCCGATCGAGTTCACGTGCTGGTCGATGGAAAAATTGTGCGATCCGGCGGGCCGGAGCTCGCGCTCGAATTGGAAGCGAAGGGGTACGGCACGATGGAAGCGGCGGCAGGCAGGGCCTGAGGATCTGACTATGGCAACTCAGGAACTGACAACCTATCAGCAGGGCTTCAGCGGTTTTGAAAAATCCGCCGCGGGCAACAGGCTCGCCTGGCTGCGCAATATGCGACGTGAGGCATTCGCGCGTTTTGCGGAGGTGGGCATTCCCACGACGCGGACAGAGGACTGGCGGTTCACGAATCTCTCGTCCCTGGCGCAGACACCGTTCCGGCTCGCGAGCAACGGACGGGGCTCCATAGCTGGGAAGGCTCTCGAGCAATTCAAGATTCCGGGCACGGCCTGCCAACTGGTCTTCGTGAATGGCCACTATGCTCCGGAGCTGTCGAATCCTGGCAAGCTTCCCGACGGCGTCGAGATTTCGAACCTGGCGACAGAAATTGAAGCGCAACCCTCGGCGCTGGAATCCTGGCTCGGCCGTTATCTCGATACGAAGCGCGATCCATTTTCCGCACTGAACACAGCGTTCGTGGAAGACGGTGCGTTTGTGCACGTTGAAAAGGGCGTGGTACTGGAGGCGCCAATTCACCTGCTCTTTGTTTCCACGAGCGAGAGCGGACCGACGATGACGCATCCACGCAATTTAATCGTGGCTGAGGAAGAGAGCCAAGCGACTTTCATAGAGGATTACATTTCCCTGCCTGCGTCGCCCGGTGCTGAAGGGCGCGTTTTCTGCAACACGGCTACGGAGTTGATTGCGGGCGATAACGCAGCGATTTCGCATTACATGATCGAGAGAGAAAGCACGGATGCGTTCAATGTTTCGACGCTGCGGATCGAGCAAGGACGGAACGCTAACGTCGCTTCGCATTCTGTACTACTGGGCGGAGGAATCGTTCGCAATAATGTGCATCCAGTGCTCAATGGCGAGGGCGGCGACTGCCTGATCAACGGTCTCTTTGCCGGGACGGGGCGCCAGCATCTCGATAATTACATGCTGGTTGAACACGCCAAACCGCATTGCGGCAGCCGCCAATTTTACAACGGCATTCTGGGCGGCCACGCACATGGCGTATTTCACGGACGGATCATCGTTCACAAAGACGCGCAAAAAACGGACGCGAAGCAGACGAATCGCAACCTGCTGCTTTCCGACGAGGCCCAGATCGATACGAAGCCGCAACTCGAGATTTACGCGGACGACGTGAAGTGTACGCACGGAGCGACAATCGGCCAAATCGAGGAGAACGCTCTGTTTTATTTGCGCTCGCGCGGAATTGCAGAGGCCGCCGCGCGTCAACTATTACTGCTGGCATTTGCCGGCGAGTGCGTGGACCGTATGGCAGAAGGTCCGGCACGTACGCATGTAGAGGGATTAATTCGCGATCGGCTGACGGACTTGATTCGAGCGTCGGCGAACGGGAAAGCGTCGGAGGCTCTGGGATGACGTTGGCAGCGAAAGCCGGGCTGGCCGCTCATGCGCCGAATCTGAGCGCCGAGTTGGATGTGCAGGCGATTCGTGCCGAATTTCCTATTCTGCAACGCACTGTACGCGGCAAGCCCCTCGTGTACCTGGATAACGCCGCCACTTCGCAGAAGCCGCGGTTTGTGCTGGATGCGATTGCGCGATATTACGAAGACGAAAACGCCAACATTCATCGCGGCGTGCACTATCTCTCCGAGCGCGCAACGGCAGACTATGAAAACTCGCGAGTGCGCGCACAGCGGTTCCTGAACGCCGCGAAATCGAACGAGATTATTTTCGTTCGAGGCGCGACCGAAGGCATCAACCTCGTGGCGCAAACGTATGGACGCACGCATGTTGGCCCGGGCGACGAGGTTTTGATCACGGCGATGGAGCATCATTCAAATATTGTGCCGTGGCAGATGCTTTGCGCGGAAAAAGGCGCAAAGTTGCGAGTGACGCCGATCAACGACCGCGGCGAAATGCTCGTCGATGAATTCGAAAATCTTCTAGGGCCGCGCACGAAGATCGCTGCGTTCACACAGGTGTCGAACGCGTTGGGCAGTATCAATCCGGTGCGGCGCATGACGGAGATGGCGCACCGGCGGCACATTCCCGTGCTTATTGATGGAGCGCAGGCCGTGCCGCACATGGGCGTTGACGTTCAGGCAATTGACTGCGATTTCTACACTTTCTCAGGACACAAGGTTTATGGGCCGACGGGAATCGGCGTGCTCTATGGCAAAGCCGCCCTGCTCGAAGCCATGCCACCGTATCAAGGCGGCGGCGACATGATCAGTTCCGTCACGTTCGAGAAAACGACGTATAACAAGCTGCCTTATAAATTCGAAGCGGGCACACCGGATATTGCGGGCGTGATCGGGCTGGGCGCGGCGCTGGACTACGTGACAGACGTGGGCATGGATGCGATCGCCGCTTATGAACACAAGCTGCTGGAATATGCGACGGGGAGGCTTTCGGCAATTCCCGGCCTTCGCCTGATCGGCACGGCAGCGGAAAAGGCGGGCGTGCTTTCTTTTGTGCTCAGGGACATTCATCCGCACGACGTGGGCACGATTCTCGATCAGGAAGGGATTGCGATTCGCACAGGGCATCACTGTTCGCAGCCTGTGATGGATCGTTTCGGCATTCCTGCCACGGCTCGTGCATCGCTGGCGATCTATAACACACGCGAAGACATCGATGCGTTGGCGAAAGGTATCGAGCGTGTTCGCGAGGTATTGGGCTAATGGCGGAGCTACGCGATCTTTATCAGGAAGTGATCCTCGAGCACAGCAAGGCGCCGCGGAATTTCAAGAAGCTTGCGAATGCCAACCATCGCGCGGAAGGATTCAATCCGCTTTGCGGCGACCGTTTCACGGTATATCTCGAGCTTGACGGCGACAAAGTGCGCGATGTCTCGTTTGAAGGAAGCGGGTGCGCCATTTCGAAGGCGTCGGCTTCGATGATGACGCAGAGCGTGAAGGGTAAGACCATTCCAGAGGCCGAGCAGCTCTTCGAACATTTTCACAAGTTTGTTACGACACAGAACCACACGGAAGGCGATTCGGCAGAGATGGGAAAGCTGGCGGTTTTCTCAGGCGTCGCGGAATTCCCTGCCCGAGTGAAATGCGCGACGCTCGCGTGGCATACACTGCAGGCCGCGTTGGAAGACAAGCAGGAACCGGTCACGACGGAATAAACGAAGCTGATCCACAGTACGTCTGATTTCGGAGGCCTCATGTTGAGCAAACTCTTGCTTCTCGCTTTCGCCACCATGTTTCTTGCCGCTCCTGGTTTTGCACAGGATCATCCAGCGTTCAATGGCAAATGGGCACTCAGCCAGGGTCGCAGCGACTTTGGCGGAGGCGACACGCTGACCTCTCGCATCGATACGATTACAGTGAATGGTGACAAATTTACGGACGCCGTCCATTCGACGGGTGACAATGGCGAAGACGCTTACGAACTAAGCCTGACCACCGACGGGAAAGCCTTGTCCGTGGCGGAAGACTCGCCGCTAGCGTATGCAGGCGGGATCATGACGGTCACGCAGATCTCTGCCGAGTGGAAGGGCAATTCGCTGGTGCTTACCGAGACGCTCCCGAATTCGTTTGCAGCCGGCACAAGCAAGGCGATGACCACTTATGCTGTATCGGCCGACGGGAAACTGATGAGTATTACTTCGACATCCGACGTCGCCATTCGGTTTTTCCGACACGAGGCTAATGTTTGAAAAGATTTGAGTTTTTGGGAGATGAACCGCGATGAACCATGATTCGATCACAGTGAGCCGCAATTGCGAAGCGATCGGAATTCCGACCGGGACTTCAGCCACACTTCCCGCCGGAACATCCGTGCGCATCATGCAGCACCTCGGAACGGGCTACACAGTGATGACAGAGTATGGGCAGATGTTCCGCGTCGACAATAAAGATGCGGACGCCATCGGATTGCCTATCACCGAGCCAACCGAAGCGCCGATCGAAGCCGCTAACTTCAGCGAAAATCTCGTTTGGGATCAACTTAAAACCGTCTACGATCCGGAAATCCCGGTGAATATCGTCGATCTAGGGTTGATCTATGCGTGCGACGTTACGGCGCTCGATGAAGGCGGCAAGAAAATCGATGTAAAGATGTCCATGACCGCACCGGGATGCGGCATGAGCGACGTGCTGAAGCGGGACGTCGAAACAAAGGTAGCCGGCGTGCCCGAAGTGCGACAAGTAAATGTGGAAGTTGTGTTCGATCCTCCCTGGAACCCTGGCCGGATGTCTGAAGCAGCGAAGCTGCAACTCGGCTTCGATGTGTAGGGTACCGGCCCCCCTTCGCGTCAATATACCTGCCTAGAGCGATCCCGGACTGGCTTACACAAGCTGCCCGATTTGGCATCTCCCTGCGTTCCGATAGTCTAATCATAGGAGGAAACCTCGATGCAATTCAAAAAGGTCGCATGGTCAGTTGCGTTCCTTGGTATGGGAATGTTTGCCGCGACGACTCCGCAAGCGGGCGCGAACACTTTGAATCCGGTGTACGTTGCGGCGAGCGCGCAAACGACGCCGAACAGCCCGAATATGCCCGATACGCCGGATGGGCAGCAGACTCCGAACAGCCCGACGACTCCGAATAGCCCGACAAATCCTTCTGGTCCCAACAATCCTGACCAGGAAAATAATCCCAACGGAACGAATAACCCCGCGAATCCGAATAATCCAAGTAATCCCAATAATCCCTATAATTCCAATTCGCCAACGCCGGAACAACCGAACAACACCAATAGTCCCAACAGCCCAAACGGCGAACCCAACCAGCCGAATAATCCAAACCCGCCGAACAACAGCCCGGGAAATCCGGAGAGCCCGAGTAATCCAAACTACCCTGGAGGTCCGAAAAATCCTACCTATCCAAGCAATCCGGGAAACAATCCGACCAATCCAGAATCGCCTAACCCGACGCCAAATCCGAGCACTCCGTCGAATCCTGGCGGCACGGGAGCGAACCCGGGTACTACGACCCCGAATACGGGAGCTGGCGGCACCGGTGGCGGCCCAAGTGGAACCGGTGCGGGCGGCGGTGTCAGCACTGGCGGCACAGGAGGAGGAGGGGGCGCTCACTAGGTAAAGCTAGTTATCTC
>JBOGMU010000029.1:0-2321 GCA_050746865.1 Candidatus Acidiferrales bacterium | reverse complement strand
CTTCAAATTCTCACCATTCATAAAGCGAAGGGTCTTGAATGGGATCGCGTGATCCTGCCCGGTCTGGATGCCGGAACGCGTCCGTCGGATCCGCCTCTGCTGCGCTGGCAGGAGGTGGGTCAGGGCGAGGTTTTGCTGGCAGTGCCCCCGGCCAGAGGCGCGGATAGGGACGCCGTGTACTCTTATCTCGGACGGCTCGATCAGAAAAAAGAGGAAAACGAGCGCGCGCGGCTCTTGTATGTCGCTGCGACGCGAGCGAAACACGAACTGCACATCATTGGCTGCGCGCGCCGCGATGCTCCTCCGGCACATTCGCCAGTGAAGCGGCCCTATGAAAGCAGTTTGCTGCGTCTGATCTGGGATGAAGTGCGAGGGGAGTTCGAGCGGGCCGCGATCGCGAAACCCGGCGCTCCGCGTGCGTTAAACAACCAGGCTCCCGGAGCGCGCCTGATTCGCCGTGTCACGCCGGCATGGCAAGCTCCTATAGTTCCGGCCGTTCCTTCCACGGTAAAACAGGCGGCGAATACGGTTTGGGATGATGCGCGCATCGATGACAGCCTTCGCCACGCAGGCACTGTAGTGCATGCGTATTTACAGCGGATCGCGCGAGAAGGAATAGCGGGTTGGAATCAGCCACGCATCCGTGAGCAGCAAGCCGGATTTCGTGCCATGTTATCCGATCTCGGTGTTTCCGCGAGTGAACTTGATCGTGCTGCCGCCCGCGTCGAGACGGCTCTCATCGAATGTTTGGCAAATGAGCGGGGCCGCTGGGCCCTCGGCCCGCACGAGGCCGCGCAATGCGAGTATGCGATTACGGGCATGGTTGAGGGAGAAGCGCGGCGAGTGATTCTTGACCGGATTTTCCTCGAAGACGGGGTGCGTTGGATCGTCGATTATAAGACTAGTTGGTGTGAACCGGAACAGCGTGAAATGTTTGTGAAGCGTGAAGTCTCGCAATATCGCGGCCAGCTCGAGCGTTACGCCCGCATCCTGAGTCAAGCGGAAGAGAGGCCGGTAAAGCTGGCGCTGTATTTCCCGATGATGAACGAATGGCACGAGTGGGACGCCCCGCCTCTGGTACGCAAACAGGCATCTTTGTTCGATTGATAAGCGCATTTTTGCGCGCGCCGCGAACCGCGTGTTACGATGTGCTTACCGACGTATTTTCTCTTCGGGGACGTAGTTCAGTTGGTTAGAACGCCGGCCTGTCACGTCGGAGGTCGCGGGTTCGAGCCCCGTCGTCCCCGCCATTCCTTTCAATTCCTTCCACCAGGTAGGTATTGCTCTCCAAAGCCGGCATGGTTCAGCAGAGCTCGATCAGGCGACTATGCCTTACGGCGGGCATTTGCGCTGGACTTACGCCGATTACACGTACCCAGGTTCGCGAACGCAGCGGAAGGTTTATAATCGCTATCTCTCGATTTCGTCCGGAGCGCCGGAGCTGACATACACCGTGGCTCACGAAACGACCACGCCGTCCACTGCGGTTCAGCAGAACATCGGTCTGGCGGCCGAATTTGCGCGCATAGGATGCGACCGTGTAGCGCTGCCGTTGCAGGTTCGCATTAACACCATAGATCGCGGCCTCATTGAAGCTCTACTAAGTCATTAGTACTTGGTGCACGCGACACGTTTCCGCGATCAAATGAACGAAGCGCCGTTCCTTAGGGTGGCGCGTCAGGGTGGCACGTCGCTCATTCTTGAAATTCGTACCGAAAACGCCGTCGTCGCCTGCCACAACGCCGCGTGGCGTCGTCTAAAATTGTCACGGTCCGCGAAGTCTATATCGGCCCAAACGCTACCGATCGGCCAATTCTACGGCTGTTGTAGTGATGTAGTATTTCGCAAGCAGATTGGGCTCCTCCCAACTGGGAAGAAACTGTGGATCGCGCGAATATTTTAGAAATTGCTGTACCAATTGGCCGAAAGTAGACCCGCCCCGCACGCGGTCTTCCTGCGGAATGACGATCCGAATTGAACGGCCGTTGTTGCGGAAACTGAGATTCGGATAAGAGCCCGAAAGGCTTTTCAGCTTTCGTTCTAAAGCCGTTGTGAAGCCAGTCGTATCCTGCCGGGTGTTGGGAATCACGTCGATCTCGGGAACATAATTCTCAAGCTTTGACTGTCGCACCCGAACGGTAGCACGCGTACCCCGATAAAGAACCAAATAGCTGTCGCTCAATGCTCCTACCGACTCGTACTCCCAACGATCGCTGATCGCGGCATGAATGCCTCGAATGGTGTAGGCGGCGGTGTTGTTGCAGAAATACTGCAGCCGATTGTCACGAATGGACTGCTGAAGATAGACTGGCCATGCTTTG